>JBIOWO010000066.1:0-24917 GCA_044868555.1 Lacipirellulaceae bacterium
GTTTCGAGCGAAGTGAGATAAGCGTCCGGAGGATCACTGACGGAACGTCGAAAACGTACATGATCGGCGAGCGATACATCCCGGTTGCACATTACGAAACCGGCCTCGACTGGGGCGACAACGAGACATGGTGTACCGGTTTCAACAACGACAACTTTCGCGCGACGGGACGGCTCAGCGCTGGCCAGATTGTCGAGGCAACGCCGGTGCCGGACTCAACTCCCACGAGCACACTGCTTATCAACGATGTTCGGACATGGCTGTGGAGATTTGGGGGGCCGCACGCTGGTGGCTGGCAGGTAGCGTTCTGTGACGGCAGCGTGACCTTAATTTCGTACGACATCGATTGGCAGGTTCATCGCGACTTTGGGAATCGCGAGGATGGAAACGTTACGGAGCTGAAGTGAGCGGACATCGTGACGTTTGCCTGCCGCACATGGCGATCCAGGTTGGGCGCAACAATGAATTCAATCGACGCTGTTTCGATCCGGTTAAGAGAGTTAATTCGCGTGACCCCGCATGCAGCGCGTGCCAATAATCGGGGAAAAAATTCGGATCCGGCAGAGAGATCCGAGTATGTGACGTCTTACGGTTTTCTTGCACCTTTTGGGAGGACTGAACTAATGATGGCGAAAACAACTGCATCATGCCTTGTGATTGGCGTGATGGCCTTGGCCCTGTGTGGATCGGCCGGCGCCGTGGCGATCCCTGTCAGCAACCACTCGTTCGAGACGCCGGACGTCGGTGGATTTCAGGACAACTCCGGGATTGCGGCGGGCGCCGCGCTTCCGAACATGAGCAACGCCTGGTACTACCTGGGCGGGTTCAGTGCCGGCGGGTCGCCGGTCGGGGTTGAGGAAACGGCCGGGAACGGGGCGCAAACCGGCGGCGACGGTTCGCAGAGCGGCTACGTCAACGTTGGCGCCGCCATGGGCAGCGCAAACCTGGGTGCCATACTGGCGAACTCCAGCTATACTTTGACTGTCGGCGTAACGGGCCGATTCAATGGATTCAACTCGACGTCGGGAGCCACGATCGCGCTGGCATCGGTGCCGTCCGGCACTGCAGGCGACACGGCTCTGGCGATGCCCGCCAATTGGCTGGCTTCGCAACACATTGACTTCGCGACGCTGCAGGCGCAAGGTGGCATGTTCAAGGACTATCAGGCCACCTTCAACACCGGTGCGTCCGGCGGCGCAATCGGTCAGCAGCTCGTTGCGGTCCTGATGTCTGATAACAATATGGGGTTCAATAACCCCATTGGATTTGACAACGTCCGCGTAAATGTAGTTCCCGAGCCGACGTCAGTTTTGGTGGCCGCATTGGGCGGCTTGCTGGCACTGGCCGGAATTCGCCGCCGCTAGTTTGAGCGACGGCGCTATTAAAACTGGAAAGCAATGAGAGTTGTAGCCGATAACGCGCGGCCCAACTTTGCCGTTGGGCCGCGCGCCGGCATAAGGAAACGACGGATGCTTGTGCCAACGCTGACAAAACAGTTGGTCGCGCTGATTGCGAGCGCGCTCCTGTGCGCGGCGTGCGCGCCGCGGGCGAATGCCCAGGCGTTTTCCAATTGGGCGCCGACACCGCCGATGGGCTGGAATAGCTGGGACAGCTACGGCTCGTCGGTCGTCGAATCCGAAGTGCGAGCTAACGCCCAGTACATGGCCGATAACCTGTTGCAGCATGGCTGGGAGTACGTGGTCGTCGACATTCGCTGGTACGTGAGCAACGAAAACAACCATTCGTACAATCAGACGAACCCGATTTACAATTTTGATGCCAACGGCCGGCTTCTTCCGGCAACCAATCGATTTCCGTCTGCCAACGGCGGCGCGGCGGGAAATTTGGGCTTTAAGCCGCTGGCTGACTATTTACACAGCCAGGGTTTGAAATTCGGCATTCATCTGATGCGTGGAATCAACCAGGACGTCTGGGAAGCGGACTTGCCGATCGCCGATTCGCCCTACACAACGGGAGACATTCAGCGCAACACGTGGGCTGGCGGCGGCGTGGACACGGGAGCCACTTGGCTCCACGACAACTATGGCATGGAAAAGACCGCCGCGGCCCAAGCGTACTACGACTCGATGTTCAAGCTGTACGCGTCGTGGGGCGTCGATTATGTAAAGGTTGACGATATGCTTCGAGACTTTGCCCATCCAAATGATTCGTATTATGCGGATGAAATTGAGATGGTGCGGGAGGCCATTGACAAGACTGGCCGCCCGATGGTGCTGAGTCTTTCTCCCGGCGCTGCACCGCTGGCGCAAGCCGCGCACCTTGCCGAAAACTCAAATCTGTGGCGCATCACGGACGACCTCTGGGACAATTGGGGAAATGTGTACGACATGTTCGCTCGTGCCGACGAGTGGACGCCGCACCGAGGCGGGGGCCGCTGGCCCGACAACGATATGCTTCCGCTGGGACGAATCGGCATCCGTGCGCATGTTGGAACCGACCGCCTGTCGAACTTGACACATGACGAGCAGCGAACACTGATGTCGCTGTGGTCCATCTCACGGTCGCCGCTCATGTTCGGCGGCGATCTGCCGAGCAAAGACGCGTTCACGCTGTCGCTGCTCACCAATCCTGAGATCATCGCCGTAAATCAACAGAGCAGCAACAATCGGCAGTTATTTCGCACCGGGGATAAGGTGGCCTGGGTGGCCGATGCGCCAAACGGAGGCAAGTATCTTGCCGTTTTCAACTTGAACGATGCCACGGGCGAAAGCTTCGACGAACTGCTGACGCAAGCCGGTTTCGTGAGCGGCCTGGTCACTTCTACAACACCGGGCCATTCGACGCCGATCAACGTCAACATTGCCGGCAAAGACCGATTGTTTCTGTTGGTGGATGACGGCGACGGTCCGGGCGGTTTGCCCGACAGTTTCAGCTACGACTGGGCCGATTGGGTGGATATGGAGCTCCTCGGCCCCGGTGGCCAAACGACGTCGTTAACTGACCTGCAGTGGGAGAGTGCGACGAGCGGCTGGCAGGGGCCGGAAATCGGACTTAACAACGAAGGGACCGGGCCGCTAAGGATTAATGGTGTGACCTACGCCGATGGCATTGGGACGCACTCGGTTTCGATTATCGAATACGAGCTGCCCGATGGGGTCACGACGCTGACCGGCCTGGCCGGACTGGACGATGGTGGCGTCAATCAGCAAAATTCGACGTCTTCGGTCCGATTCGCGGTAACTGCACTGGCAGGTGCGGCAGGTACCGAAACAATCGACGTCAATCTCGCCAATCTTGGTTTTAGCGGCGACGTGCTGATCCGCGACCTGTGGGCTCGAGCCGATGTAGGAACGTTTCAAGGCATGTTCTCTACGGCCCTTGGTGCACATGCCTCGGCGCTCTACTTGCTGACAGCCGCCGGATTGGCAGGCGACTACAACGACGATGGAATTGTCGACGCCGCCGACTATATCGTGTGGCGCAATAATCTCGGCTCGGTCGTGTCGTTGCCGAACGATTCTTCACAGGGAGTCACCGAGGAAGATTACGACGTATGGAAAGCGAATTTTGGACGCCTGGCAGCCGGCCAAGGAACTACGGCGCTTGTTGTCGTGCCCGAGCCGATGACGCACCTTCCCCTGTTTATCGGGTTCGTGTTCCTGCATGCAATTCGTGGCTGCGGCTCCCTGCATTGAGACCTTACGCTACAGAAAGGTAACCAACGATGATTACGCGATTAACGTTCAGCGCACTTTGCTGTCTGGGATTGCTGGTGGAATCCGCCGGCGCCGTATCAATCCCGGTGCCCAATTTTTCGTTCCAATCACCTGCTACGCCTGGCTTCCAGGATAACGCGGGCATTGCCCCAGGCGCACCGCTTCCGAACATGAGCAATTCGTGGTACTACCTGGGCGGGTTCAGTGCCAACGGTTCGCCCGTCGGAGTTGAAACCACGGCCGCGAACGGCAATCAGGCCGGAGGTGCTGGAACTCAAAACGGGTACGTCAACGTCGGCGCCGCAATGGGCAGTGCGAACCTGGCCGCCATTGCCGCCAACGAAACATATTTCCTGACCGTTTCCGTTGCTGGCCGTTTCACCGGCTTCAATACTACTGCGGGTGCTACTATCGCGTTGGCGTCGGTCCCTTCAGCGACGCCTGGCGATCCGGCTTTGGCAGATCCAGCGAATTGGCTTGCGTCGAACCACATCGATTTCGCGACGCTCCAGACGGTAGGCAATGCCTTCGCCAATTATCAGGCCAGCTTCATCACGGGTCCTTCCGGCGGTGCGATCGGCCAGCAGCTCGCGATCGTCTTAATGTCAGACAACAACGTGGGATTCAACAACCCAATCGCCTTTGACAACGTGCGGCTCGACCAGGGGCAGCCGTGCGGGGCCGGCGATGTCAACTGCGACGGAAGCGTTAACCTTACTGATTTTGCCGCCATCCGCGATCACTTTCGTTTGACGGTAAATAGCCGACTGATGGGCGATTTGACCGGCGACGGCACCGTGAATTTCGTCGACTATAAACAATGGAAGGCGAATTACACTGGCCTCGGCGCAACTTCGCTTGCCATTCCGGAACCGACCGCTGCTCTGCTATGGTTCGCAGGGATTCTCACCGCGCAACTGAGCCGACATCGGCTTTTGTCGGGAGCAGCCCACATGCCATTTTAGGTTTGACGGATACGTCTCAGAGTGCATCCACAACCGGCCACTTGTGACCACTTGAGGATTTTCAAAACCGGCCATTCTGTAACAGTAAAGGTTCGTCCTACTGGAACTTTTAGAAAGATGTTAATCTCCCTCGAGGAGACCGTCACCTAACTTCCCCACTGTCTCACTACTGTTGAAACATTTCAACTGGTCGTCCGCCGTGGCGAAAGGTGCGGCCATGGCGAGCGTACAATCTGCGCAGCCTCCTTCGCTGCCACTCATCGCGCTGTTGATGCTTGCGTTTGGTTGCGAGGCCCTGGTGTTCCAAGTGGCGCGGGCTCGTGATCTGCTATTGGTGTTCGGCGCCACGACGGCTGCGGCCGCCGCGGTGCTAGCGATCTTCATGGCGGGGCTGGGCTTGGGCAGCGCCGTGCTGGGGAAGCGAGCCGACCGCGTGGCCAATCCGCTGCGGATGTATGGTATCCTCGAAGTGGTGGTCGCGCGGTGCGTGGCGGGCACACCTCGGCTCGTCGAACTTGGCAAGCTCGATCTATTACGGCGTCGGTGTCAGATGGGACGCACCAGTGATACGCTGCTGTCTTTGAATCGGACACCGACTTCAGAACTGTCGGGGACAGGCCCATTTTTGTAGAGTCGGCGGAGCAAGAATGGGCCTGCCCCTTTCTGAGAAACTGGGCATCGTTACCTGGAATTCTTGGGGGGCACATTATACTCCACGGCTACCGATTCGTCATCCCCCGTGATCACCAGTTTCTCCGGTGCCCAGTCCAGAGGCACGTAGCTCAACGTTTCAAGAGGCCCTAATGAGGGTGGTCCCGAGAGGCAGGTAATGCGCACTTTGTAGGTGCCAGGAAGCAGACCATCGCCTTCCTCAAAGGAAGTTACCACGAACTGTCCGTCAGTCCCGAATGGTGCACTTCCGGGCCGATACGGGAGCCCCTCGCGCCCCGTGCCCGGCGCAAGGCTGAACGTAACGTGACCGGCATTGGGAGCTGGGCCTCCGTTGAATGAGACCTTTCCAGTGACCTTGGTCATCGGGAAGTCGGAACCGCCGCATCCCGTAGCAAACAGGCAGCCAATAGCCGCGGCTATGTACCAACCCGTTCGCATCTCACTAATCACGTCCCGTTCCCCCGGTGTAGGGTGCGGTGCCTTCGGTCTCTCCACCAGCCGTAGTTCCAAAGTAGTTCCACAATCGATAATCGATCGTGTCTTGGACGAATTGCACAGAACCATCCCCATAAACCATGTTGGCTCCACCGGGGTGAGCACTCTTGAAGCCATTGAAAACGTAGTATGCATCTGGGTTGCCGTTTCTCCAGCTTCCTCGCGTGTTGAGAGGGATCTGCGTGGATGCCAGCGGTATATTGGTGCAGAAGATGCAGTTTCGATTGCTGTCGTCAGCCAGCGTTTCGCCTACCAGATAGGTTCTCGAGAGGCCGTCGCTTACTTTGCGAAACCGGATTCCTTCGGGGTCGCGACAGATCATGCCAACGCACTTCCCGCTCTGGACGCAGTTGTTGTCACTGAAGCATTTAGCAGCTCCAAAAGCTGTATTCGGCTGTGTCCCCCAGGAGCTGCCCATGCAGACGTCGGGGGCATCATCAAAAGCACATAAATCTTGAGCTGTTGGCCCCATCGAACCTAAGTAAGAGTTTCCTTGAGCGCTTGGAGGGTTTTCGATCCCCCATACCTTGAGCTCCCCTGGCGGCTTGACAATGATTGATGAAAAAGCGTCGCTCGGGCACAGCATTGCCTTAATTCGTGCTTGTGCGCAGCGCGCCGGATTAGAGTTTGGGTCCGTTGCATTTCCACTTCCGGGGAAAGCGCCGCCGGCAGACCCTAATTTCATGTTGAATGAATCTTTCAGCGCCTGTTCCTCCATGAATGGCATAATCGCCGTTATCCAATTCCACTCAACTTGTTCGCCGTTACTCCAGTAACGAGCGACGTCCACCCAGTATTGCGGATAGCCCGAACCGCCAGGCGCCCGGCGATAAGTTCCCTCGAAATTTTGGCACGCGATGCCGATCTGTTTCAACTGATTCGTGCACTGGGTCCGTCTCGCGGCCTCCCGGGCGGCTTGAATGGCCGGCAACAGGAGGGCGACTAGAATGCCAATGATGGCAATCACCACGAGCAATTCGACCAAGGTAAATGCCGCCGGTCGCCGCCTTTCGAGTGACATCGGATTCCGTCCTGCGATTCAACTCGCATTTGAAGAGGATAAGACCGAGGAGCGAGCCCACCGGAAACGCTCGTGCTTACCGCTCCCAACTGCACCAGTCGCCCGATCGTATTTTACGTCTCTTCCACCGCAAATCTCAATGCGAAGGCGCGAACACAAAACATAAATGCGCAATTTCGATACGCACGGCAACGCGCTTCGGCGTTGTGCAACTGAGCGGTCGAAACGACGGCAGCACAAGGCCGAAATCACGATTCCGTTAGTGCGGAATTCGAACCCTTCCACGGAATACGCCCCAAATCAATTTCTGCGGCGGCTCCTGATAAGAAAGGGCAAGCCAATTCCAATGAGCGCCATTGCCGTCGGCTCGGGAATGCGTTCATAACCGACACCGTCATACCAAGCGCGCTCGTTCCCGTTGGTCGGTGGCAGGTCTTCGACGTACACCGAAATACTGGACCCGGTCTGCTGACCGAGCAGGACTTGCCAGACTCGGCGTCCGGACGGGGTATTCGACCCGCCAGCGGTGTCGGTGGCGATCAGCACTGGCAGATTCCCGCCGTCCGGTGCGGAGCCGGCGGCTGAACCGATCGTGGTCGCAATGCCGCTACCTTGATATCGAGGAAGCGGGTTGGCGTCGTCGATCAGCCCCGCCCGAATTTGCCAAGGGCTGCCAGCCTGGTCGCTCCAGAAGTACGCATAGACATTGTACGTGTCGACCGGCAAGCCGCTAACGGTGGTCCTCAATCGGGGGGCGTTGTCGCCGCCGGTGTTGCCGCCGCTCTCATACACTGTGCCGTTAAGAGTCGCGAGACCGGCGCCGCTCGGTGGCGTGGTCGCCGTCGGTTGGATACCGAATCCAGTTCGGGCCCGCCACTGTCCGTCGACGGCATCGACGGCGACGGGCGTCCATACGGCTCCAACTCCCACCTGACCGGTGACCGCAAGGGCGGTCTGTGTGTTACCCGATGCCCCGTCCGTCGCGTCCACGTAAATGATAGCACCATGGGCGGCAAACTCGCCGGCCAACAGCGCGACGAGCGCCGTGAAACCAACCACTTTTAGAATCATTAGACAGTAACCTCCTAAGTTGAAAAGGATGCCAATACTTGCAATCGGTGGTGAATATAAACGCATTCACCTGTAAATTTGCTTTTCCTCGAATTGATCGCTGACGTTACCTGACCTAGTCAATCAATGCTAATTGTCAATCGATGCCATTCTCGTCCCAACTTTAGTACGACCCGCCAATCCTAGTTTTGAAGAGTGTGACATTTTTTTGCTTTCCTGCCGCCGAGCCCAACAGCAGACACGACCAACATGAGCATAGCCGTCGTTGGTTCCGGTACCGTGGCCTCCGCAACCGAGCCGGAGGCGGCGGCGGCAACACGCAACACGCCAGTAGTCAGCAGGTTGGTCGTATCCCACACCAACCCAGCGCCGAGTCCTGCTGGAAGGATAAAATTCGCTTGGTTAAACGTACCACTAGCGCTGGCAAAATCAAACAGATTCCATGAGTTACCTGCCACCAGCGACGCGGCGGACACGCTGCCGTCAAGCGCCACTTGCAGAATAAATCCATTGGCGACGCTGAAGTTGCCACTGACTGTCAGCAAATCACTCACGCCTGGACTGGCGATGTCGAACAAGGCGGTCGATCCCGCGTTGAGCGCAAGATTACCGCTGATCGTCAACGACTGAGCGACTACACTCTGAGAAGCAACGCTGACGCCGTCGTACCACGTGCGCGGGGCATTATTCGAGCTGTTTTCATCCAGAAACACCTCAAGTTGCCCGGAGCCGTTTGCGGTAAGCGTGAGCGGCGCTCCCCACATGGTGCGATTGCCTTCGGCAGTAACGACCGCCGAGGTATATGTCAGGCCGGCGGTGTTCGTGCTGTTGCCAACGTTGAACACGCTCAGACCGCCTTCCGTATTTCCGGCAAGAATTTGCCAGCCCGATCCGTCGGTCCAATAATTAACCAACACATTGTACTGCTGACCCGGATCGAACCCATTGAGCGTCGTCTTGAGCGCTGGAGCATTGTCCGCAAGTGCATCATGCCGACCTTGAAGAACCGTGCCGCCATTTGCAAACGGCGTTCGAGGTGACCATAGATCGGAAGGCTGCGTGTTATTGGCGGCCACCACCGGTGTGCTGTTATCGGCAGCCACGACGGTATTTCCACCTGCGGTCCAGTTTGCGTCGGTGTAGTTGTAGACGGTGCCAGATGGCATCCCCGCCTGGCCCACGCGCAATGTCGAGCCGCTTTGCGCCGTCACATTACCGGTCACAGTGCCGAAACTTCCCGAAAGCGTCTGGCCGCTCCCGAGCGGAAGCGCGGACTGGGCGGTGACGTTGAGCGAACCGCCGTTCACCACAATCGACGGCGACGTGATGGACGTCGACGCCCCAATGGCGAGAACGCCGGTCCCGGTCTTGTTCAACGTACCGTTGTTGGTGATGTTGCCCGTGACTGTTATGAGTGAACCGGTGCTCACGTTCGCGGTCAGCGTACCCCCTGCGGAACCGGTGATGTTGCTGCTGATGCTCAGGGCGTCATTGCCGAGACCGCCGTTCACCACAATGTTTCCGCCGGCGGCCGCAACGGAGATTGGACCGCTCAAGGCGATTGCGGCCGCATCGTTGCCTGCAACGTTCATCTGGCCGCCACTGAAGGTAAACGGCTCGGCGACGGCCAGGGTCTGGAAGTTAAACCAGAGGTTGGCGCCGGTTGCGATCGTCGTGCCGAAGTTGGTCGTACCAAAAGCCCCAGTATTCGCGGGGAACACTTGGGAGCTAACCGTAATCGGGCCGTCAAACGTAATGGCGCTGTTGAGGCTCGCCCCGCCATTCATGACGAGCGAACCTGTGCCGGTGATGTTCCCCGACACGATGACGCCGCCACCGAGCTCAAGCGTCGCGCCGGAAGCGACGTTCACGACACCCTGCAGAACCGAGTTGGTGCTCTGCATCGCCACCGTGACGTTACCGGTCAGGTTGATCGGCGTCTGACCGCCGAAGCCGGCGTCGGTTCCAGTGACGACAATCCTGTTTCCGACGTTGCTGTGGAAGGTTGCCAACGACGGGTAAACATCTCCGCCGACAATATTAACCGTAGTACTATTCGTCCCGGTCGAACCGAAATTCGCCCTCCATAGCGTGTAGTCCGCCGCGTCGACCAGGTTCGCACTGGCGCCGGTCTCGTTGCCGTTGCCGTTCAAGGTGGACATGGTGCCCAGGGTGTCGCGCCAAATGACGTAGTCGGCTGAATCCACCACGCCGTTCGCGTTGAAATCGCCCGGGTGAGTGAGGACCGCAGTCGAGTCGTTGAACGTAACCTGGTCCTGGTCGAAGAACACCGCCGACCCGCCGTCGCTCCAATTCGCCGTCGTGTTTTTGTCCCACGCGGTTCCGTTGGCGCCAGTCCACGTGAGGCTCGCCGCCGACCCCGTCACGTTCAGGTTTACCTGACCGTTGGCTGAGCTGACTCCGAGCGTTTGACGAGCCGTAAGAGGATTGCCCATTTCATCACTGAACTGGGCGGTCAGCCCGCTTACGTCCACCGCACCGCCGCTGTGGGAGACAAGACGGTACTGGCCGGCTGAAACCAGACCTTCCGCCGCGATGACACGCACTGTCATATCGGGCGAGCCGATGGTGCTGAGCGAGCCATTGACCTGGATCAAGTCGTTTTCCGTTCCCCCCACCGTTGCTGGATTGTTACCCAGTTCGTAGGTCAGCACACCGCCTTGGGTGCTGAACTCGTCGCTGAGTT
The DNA here is from genome assembly GCA_044868555.1 of Lacipirellulaceae bacterium. GTDB lineage: Bacteria > Planctomycetota > Planctomycetia > Pirellulales > Lacipirellulaceae > JABDGM01. Next base: position 10,609 of record JBIOWO010000066.1, read on the forward strand.
GTACGTCGCCATTGATGGTCAGGGTGCCCACGCTGTCACCAGGACTGATCGAATTGTCGGCGAAGAACTTCACAATCTTGCCGGTCGCCAGGATCGTTCCACCGCCCGACAGGGATTGGTTGGCGGCCGGCATCGCGTAGGTTCCGAAGTGGTCGACATCAAGCGTCGCGCCGCTTTGAATCTCGATGGGACCCCACAACTCGCCACCATTGCTGCCATCGGAGATCACTTCGACCGTGCCACCCTCGATGAAGGTGCCGCCTTGCCAGAAGTCGTCCTGTTGATTCGTGGCAGTGCGAATGGTCAGAGTCCCAGCGCCCCGCTTGTAGACGAACACGTTCGACTGGGCATTGACCGGGGGAGCACCGACATTACCGTTCGCGTCCGTCGCGGCATCGGATATCTTGCTGACGTCAAAATTGCCAGCTCCAGAGAAGACAAAGTTGCGAACACCTCCGTCGTTGTCCGGAGCAGAGAGAGTGCCGGTGAGTGTGAGGGTGCCGGAGGTTGACTCGAAGTTGTAATTATCGCCGTTTGCATCCCCCTTCACGTTGCCGCCCCAGGTGTTGTTGCCCGCACTGGTGAGGTGGACCAGGTCAACGATTCCTGCACCCCTGCGAGGTCCAAGGATCAATAATTCATTGGCAATATTAATGTTTCCGCTGAGGGCCAGTTTGCCGGTACCAAGCCCACCAAATTCATTGACTCGGGTTTGAGTCACCGTCGTGCCATCGCCTGCCCCCAGACCGCTGGCGCTACTGACGGCGAGCGTGCCACCGCTGATCAGGATTTGGCCACCCAGCGAGTTGGCGCCGCTCAGGGTGACCGTTTCGGTGGTCAGCGAGCCATCAAGCGCCATGTTGCCGTTGCCCGAGATGGCACCGCCGAACATGCCGTTGAAGCCGGCCACGAACCGCAGTTCGCCCGCTGCATCGACGCTTACGGCGCCGTCTACGGCGCCGGAGTTTGCCAACTGAAGGGAACCACCCAGCACCTGGGTCGTGCCGGTGTACGTGTTGTTGGCCGATAGGACTAGGTTGCCGCCGCCGGACTTGGTCAACCCGGCACTGCCGGCGATGACCGCGCTGATTCCGTGAGTCCCCGCGCCAGTCAAGACTTCCGCCGATCCGCTCAGGGTGAGGGTCTGGGGACCGGTAATGTTGTACCGGTTAGCATTGCTAATGGTAATCTTGCCGGCGTTTACCGGGACGTTCAGGCTGATATTCGCCGGGGCATTGGCGGCCGTCAAAACATCACCAAGGAGGGCTTCGCCCCCGGAACTTGGCGGGCTGTTGCCAACCCAATTCGTGCCGGTACCCCAATTGCCTCCTCCATTAACATTCCAGGCAACCGGGCCACCGGCGGCGGCTACGAACGCCGCCGAGAGTTCACCTGTTTGTCCGCCAACCGTCCACCCAAGCGTCTGCGCGCCAGCGAGGCCAGCGAGTCCGGTGCCGGACCCGAGCGCTCCACCACCAATCCCACCATTGAAATCCACAGTGGCGAAGGACGTAATCTTCGAGCCCGCAGCGGGAACATTGCCGGCACCGTTATTATTGTTGATCCCTACGAAGTCGACGATGAATCGGTTATCCGTTGTCGTCGTGATCGAACCCGTTGTTGATGAGAGATTGGCAAGTGCCGAGGTATCCACGTTGCTTAGTTCGTAGAGGTAGTAACCACTAGTATTAACGGCAGCAGCGCCCGGCGCTACGCTGAAGCTGATGTTCACCGATGCATCCGGATTGTAGTAGTAAGCAAGCAGACTTCGACTCGCCGGCGTCTGGATCGTGCCAGTCGGTGCGACCCCATCGAAGAGAATACTTGAATAAACCGGGTTGCCGGAGTCGACATACGTGCCCAACACGAGCACGTTTCCGCCGCCTTGAAGGTTATAGGTGAAGCTGGCGCTTCCCGCGGTCGTATCGAGCACTGCAGTGCCTGTGCCGCTAACGATGATGACGGCAGATGCCGGCTCCACAATGAGGATTAGTCCGACGAATGCCGCGATTGTCGTCTTCATGAGATGTTTTCCTCGTGACTAAAGCGAGGCCGCTTTAAAAATCAAGATGGTTTTCCGTCATGCCCGCCGATCTGTCTCAGCATGTCGATTACGTCTTGGTTGTAATTGCTCCTGCGAGCAAAGACTCATACGGCAGGCTCTTGAACGTGCTTTCGTAATTATGCAATGCGACGCCGATTTGGCGCCCAGTATTCACACACTGCGATTGTCGCGCCGCCTCGCGCTCGGCTTGAATCGCTGGCAGAAATAGCGCCACCTGAACTCCAATAATTGCAATCACAACCAACAATTCGACGAGGGTAAGAACGCTCTCCGCACATGGCATCCGAGGCCTCCGATCCGAGCCCATCACCCATAAGCGGGTCGTACGGGCTTTGTGACACCGCGATACCGGCGCGCCAAAAGACGCCCTCGCGGCCGAAAGCTGGTTCGGCCGATCGGTCACGCCACACCACGCCGTGTCCACAGTCACCATGCCGGCGGCACCTTGGCTTTCGCGGCCCAGGTCGTTGAGGATCCACCCGAGTCAGGCCCCCGTGGGCGGCTACCCCGAAACCGCTCCCACGCTGACGAGAAAAGCCCCAAACCGCTTCCCGTATTCTAATCCGGCGTGAAAATCCCGAAATTCAGTATCGCGTAAATATATTTTCCTTTTGCGACAGAAACATTTTTGACAACTGGTGTAGCAACAAGGCCTAAGTGGAGATGTAAAGGCACAGCTACGGCGCCGCCAGTTTTGCCGTCAAGTGAATGCGGAGGAACGAATTTAGTACCCTCGGCCTCGTGAGTGTGTCCGCACTGTCCCCGATAGCACCCCTGCCAGAACGCAGCCGCAAGCCATAGTAACGAGCGCATTCGTACCCGGCTCGGGGACGGCTAGAAGGGCCGCGAAAAACGCGTCTCCGATCTTGTTATAGCCCGCGTCTGTTGGGTACAACCCGTCAGCAATATCGGCGATGGTTAGCGCCGCGTTGATGTCGGCAAAATACACCCGCTCGCCCCGCGCCTGGTGGATGGCAACGATGCCGGGAATCGTGGCGTTAAACGCAAGGACCCGCGTATTCGCCGAAAAATCGATCCCGGTGCGGAACTGGTTGTGTGCATCGTCAATCGGCGGAATGCTTGCCACGATTAGTTTCGCATTCGGCTTAAGCCCGGTCGACCGGTCCGAGATCCGCGCAATCAAAAAGTCGAGCTTTGCCGGCGCCAGATCAACTTCGTAAATGAGGTTGATGTCGTTTGTGCCGATCATTAGCAGGATGATGTCCGGATTGATACGCACGTTCAAGTAGCTGCCAATGTTATCGGTAATATTCCCAAAGCCCACAGGCGCCGGTGCGATGGTGTAGCCGCTGTGCCCTTCATGCAGCTTGTTGCCCAGCTCAAGCGGTCCCGACTGCTGCGAACCAAGAAAATCGAGCTTCGTGGCGTCGGAACCGAAGTTCAACCAGAGCCGAGTTCGATACGCGCCGGGGGAGTTCGCTGTTCCAACCGTGTTGGAATCGCCAATGGCCAACACTTTAAGCGGGGCGGCCGCAACCGAATGCGAGCACACGAAGTGCAGCATGATCGCCGCGGGCGATAGAAGCGTCGCAAACAAGACGTTCCGCCGCCGATACATCATCGAGTTGCTCCCGAGACGACCGGAATGCCGGTGGCGGGTGGGGCTTGATCAACCTCGGCAGGCGGCCCCAATAGACGCTTAAAGATTGGCTTCAACGCATCGGCCCATATTTGATATCCCCGCACCGACAGATGTAAACCGTCATCCGTTACGCCGTCAATTAATTTACCGCTGCCGTCTGCAAGTTGGTCGTTGATGTTTAAGTAGAAGACGTTGTCGCTGGCGAGTTTAGAAATTTCCGAGTTAATCCGGTCAATCATCGGCATGGCGCGCATGCTGCCACCGTCGTTCCGCGGCGTGATCCCCATGAGCACAATTTTGGCTTCCGGCGCTTTCTCGCGCACCAGGTCGACAATCGCACGAATGCCTCGCACAATGTCGTCGACTTTCGCGTCCACATTGTCTTGCGGCGGATTGCTTCCCACGTCATTCGTTCCGACCATCAACACGACGATCTTGAGATTCAGGCCATCCAGCTCGCCATGCTGCAACCGCCACAACACGTTTTGCGTCGAATCGCCGCCCCAGCCAAAATTGGCGGCGTTCCAGCCGTGGAAGTTCGCGTCCCAATTCTTCTTGTGCTCGGGGTAATCGGTTGCTTGCCAACGTCGCGTGATCGAGTCCCCCAAAAAGTAAACATCAATCCTTCCTTGACTCTTCTTCTGCAGTAGCATGCGGTGGGCGGCAAGGAACAAGGGATTGTTCTGCGGAGCCGCTTGATCGGCCGCAGTAGCAGCGGGCCGCGGGCCCGGCACGGGGCCGCGGATGCAGCGATCTGCCCAGGCCAGGAACGTGGGCCAATTAGGTCCAACCGTATGCCCGCCGCGATGTTGGCGGAATGCCACGTCGCCATCGACGAGCGCCGTTTCGAGCGGTGGGAACTCGCTCGTCCCCAAGTCCTTTTTGCCCAGCAATCGATACACGGGCCCCGCGGCCGCCGCGGCCATAAAGCTGCCGCGCTGATCGACCCATTCTCCCTCGGCCCCTTCCCCTCGCGATGCGCCATAACTGATGAAGACCGGGCGCGGAGCGCAGAGCGCGATCAGTTCATGTGCGTCCACCGGCAGGTCGCCGGCGTTGAGAGGTCCGCCATACTTGACGAAGTTCCCGGCCATCCAGTGATACTCGCCCGCACCGGTGAGGTTTTCCACAAGCTCGCCAAAGTTACGGCGATGCAACTTCGCGCCCCCCTCACCAGAGGAGCCGATCAAGCCGATTGCGAACCGCTGGTCGTACGCCATCGCCACCAGCGCCGCTTTGCCATAGCGCGATAGTCCCACGATGCCCACCTGCTTTGCGTCGACGGCTTTATCCGTTTCCAAGTAATCGAGCGCTCGGCTAGCGCCCCAGGCCCAAGCGCGGAGCGCGCCCCAATCATCCAGCTTGCGAGGTTGTCCTTGGTTAACGAGCCCGATGATGCCGCGCGTTAGACCTCGGCCATTATCAGCCTGAATGCTCGACGGAATGATCGTGGCGTAACCCCAACCCTTGGCGAGCACTTGCTGTTGCCACGTCGGGCCACCTCCGTCAACGCCGCGCGGCCTGTCGGCGCCTGCGCGCCGCGGTCGGTTTCGGCCGAACCGACCAGAGTTGAAGCCGAATTCCATGATCACGGGCACCGGCCCTGGCGCACCGGCTGGCGTTGAAAACGTCAAATCGATGTCCACGCTGATCTGCGGATATGTCGAATTGTCGACATGGCCCACCAGTTTCTTTGTGACAATCGCGATCTCACCGTTCTTCTCATTCGTGGTGCTCACCACCTCCCAAGTGACCTGCGGCACATCCTTCGGAAGTCGGCCGTAAATTTCGCGATCAAAATCCTCACCGATCTCCGGCCGCCGCTCGTTCCACCACATCTGGGCGGTCGTCACCGGCCGACCATCCTTCATCACAAGCGGGTCGGGCAAGTCGGGAAATGGATTGGCCTTGGCTTCGTCGTAGTTGACCGCGTTTGGTGCGTTTGGGTCATTTGGGTTGGCGCCGGGGCGAAGCGCATCGATGTTCAACAGGTCCAATATCCGCTGATGGTCTTCCTCCGCGGTGAGCTCTGCCGGCGGTGGCACGTCGCTCAAAGTCTGCGCTGCCGATTCAGCCGCGCATGCGAGCGGGCTGAACATCAGGAATAGCACGAACTTACACAACGATAGTGCGGATCGCGGCATGAAAGTGATTGTACGGCGATGGTCGTCGTAAGCCGTTCGGCGCCGACCAAGTGAATTCCGAGGCAACCAACTTTGTAATCTAATCACTTGCAATACGAGGAGGAGCCGATTTCGCGAAAAACAATGTTGCAAATGCGACAGCATCAGGTCTTTCGCGTCTCGATGCATTGCCGACTTTGTCTGCCCTCAAAATGGAACTGTCCGCTTGGCTGGTCGCGCGGATCGCAATTTGCCTGATTGGTTTGCGGCGATCGGGCAATTAGATCGCACGTTTGAATCGCCGCGCAGCGGCGCGCACGTCTCACATCTACGCGGCTACGTTGTCAGCCGAAGGCGGTACTTCCGCGGCGTCATGCCCACGCGCTCGTGAAAGAACTGATTGAAGTACGAGCATGAACCGAAGCCCGACATATCTGCGACCATGGAGTTGGGGAGCGTTGTCTCCGAGAGCAGCCGTTTCGCCTGCTCCAGCCGCACGTTTTGGATTTCTTGCAGCACGGTGCGGCCGATAGTTTCTCGAAACCGCCGCTCCAAATAACGGCGTGAAACAGCCACTTCCGCGGCGACTTTAGCTACTGACAGCGAGCGGCCCTGCTCGCGGCGAATGAGTCGGAGCGCCGCAGCAACGTCGCAGTCGTCCACGGCGACGATGTCGGTCGAACGCCGCCTCACCACGCGCAGCGCCTCGACTGAAATCTTTTGAGGTCGGGCCGCCCCGCCGCGCATCATGCCATTCAAAACATCCGCCGCTCGGTATCCGGCGGTTTCCGCATTGAGCGCGATGCTCGACAGCGGCGGGTCGGCCAGTTCGCAGAACACCGCGTCATTGTCGACGCCCAGCACCGCTACTTCCTCCGGCACGGCGAGGCCCGCGAAGCGGCAAGCCTCCAACACCTGGCGGCCGCGGTCGTCGTTGCACGCAAACAGGCCGACCGGCAGCGGCAGCGTTCGCAACCAGCGAGCCAGAATCTCCATCTCACGCTCCCACACCTGGTCGCGGCTATTCTTGGGATTCGGATAGAGATGCGGCCGGTAACCGGCCGATTGCAGGTGCAAAGCGAATGCTTCGCCGCGGCGGCGCGACCAGGCGCGTCCTTCGACACCCGCATACGCGAAGTGCCTGAGTTGAAGTTCGAGAAGATGCTCCACCGCCAGATGAGCGACTTGGCTGGCATCGGAACTGACCTCGCTGAGATGAGCGAGCGGCCCACCGCGGCCCATTTGCTCGTCACTAAGGCCGAGCGCGATCGTGGGCAGATTGGCTGAAAGGATCGCCTTCGCCACACGATCGTTGGGGATCCGCGCAATGATCCCGCTGCCGCCCCATTGCTTCATCCTCGGAACGGCTTGCTCGAAGTCGCCCGGAGTAATGTGGAAGTTCCACGGTCCGTTGTAGCGCGCATAGCGGGCAACGCCGCTCAAGAAATCGCGGCCGAAGCTCCGCGCCGTTTCCACGAGCAACGCGACCTTCGGTATGTCACGTGGACCGACAGGATGAATTGGTCGTCGGTCGATCGAACGAGTTTGCGCCGACATGATTTCGCAACCGCCAACAATCGAATTCGCTCGCGACAGTGGGCGCGAGTCTATGCAATTCAATTCTCCTTTGTAGGCCCCGCGCTTAGCATTTGCGACGGGAGAAATATCTGGATTAAGCAAATAAGTTTCGTAAACAAGACGCGAAATTGACACGCATTCCAAATTGATTACACAGTAAAGGTAGCGAAAAAATAGTTTCGGCCGCGTTAAGTGGAGTGAGAGAAGGCACTTCTCGACATTCGATCGGTGTTGCGCAAGGCGAGATTCGATGTGATTCGGATAAACGCTGCATTACGTCGTTGTTTTCGCCTGACAGCAACCCGCGGGCGGGTCGCCGTTGGGGAGACCGAAGTAGCGGCACTTTCTGCCATGAATGCGGCCGCGCGGATCCAGCTCACAGTCAGCAACGCCGGATTCGAAATCGTGGTGCCCGGCGACGTCCTCGGTGGGTGGACGCCGGTGACCAACTTCTTTTGGATCGGCACATCTTCCTTGGCGGGGGCAGTCCGGAAGGAATTGTCTGTGGCTTGCCACGTTGGCGTTTATGTCGCGGTGTTTGTCGCTATTACTGCGGTCGCATCTGCAACGTACGCAGCTGACAATGTGGCGGGCAATTTGATCAACTTCGATAACGATGGATTTTGGTCGTGGTTCATGGACGAACGGGTGATCGTCGATCCGACCAACGGCAAAATCTTGATTGGTTCCAATAGCACTTCACCCGTGAGGTATCCGACCGGACGTCCCACGGGCAGCGTCGACGTGTTCACCTACGACATCGCCACGGGTGACCGCAGCAAATTCCAGCTCTCGGATATAGGCGAGGACGACCACAACGCGCCGGGATTGATCATCCTTCCGAACGGCAAGTATCTGGCGATGTATTCCAATCACGGGAATACAGGCGCGGGCGATTACTTGAGTCGCTATCGCATCTCGGTAAATCCGCACGATAGCAGTTCGTGGACGGCGGAAACTTCGTTCGACTGGCAAACCGTGACCGGCTGGAACACGGCACCCCAGGCCAACAACCGGGTGAGTTATCACAATCTTTATTATCTGTCGGCGGACGACAACAATAACGGTCGGCTCTACAATTTCTCGCGCGGCACGCATCAATCGGCCAACGCCCTGATTTTCAACGAAGGCACCAACACCTGGTCGTGGGGCGGGCAATTGACCGAGAGCGCGACCGGCGGTTATAGCACGGGCTACGTCAAGTATGCCTCCAACCAGGTCAATCGCATCTACTTCATGTCCACCGAGACACATCCCCGCAATTACAACAACAACATCTATGTCGGTTATATCTCCGACGGACAAACCTATGACATGGACGGGAACCTCGTCGACGCGAACTTGTTCAACAACGACGACACCGGCGGCGCGGGTGCGGTCCCCGACATCTCGCAGTTCACGAAGATCTTTCAAGCGGACCCGGACGAACCTGGCGACACGCCGCTTTACTCCAGTGCTTGGACCGTCGATTTGAACGTCGGACCCGATGGCAACCCCTACGGTTTGTTCACCACTCGCTGGAAGGACGACGATCCGACGGGCAACGGCAGCCCCTATGGGGAGAACAACGAGAAAGACAACAACGGTTTTTACCACCATACGCTGTTTTACGCGCGCTACGATGGGGCCGATTGGCACGTGAATCCAATCGCCAAGATGGGACAATTGCTGCATTTGTCTGAGGAGGACTACACCGGATTGGGCTCAATCAATCCCAACGATCCGAACACGATTTATATCTCGACGCCGCTCGACCCGCGGACCGCCGTCGATCCACCGTTGACTCCTGGCGGCCCCAGCGCCAGCCCCAGCACGACCGACTTTTTCTGGACGCCGACCTATCAAGTCCTCGACGGTCCGCACGAGGTTTATAAGGGCGTCACCGCCGATGGCGGGCAGACGTGGACCTGGACACCGATCACGGAGAACTCAACTGGCGACAATCTTCGTCCGATCGTGCCCACTTGGGACGCTGATCACACCGCCGTGGTCTGGTTCCGTGGCGGCCCGTACACCAGAGCCTTCGACAGCGATTCCGCCGTCGTCGGCATCATCGAACGCAACGACGAGGAACTAGGACTCGTTCACTATGTCGACGCCGCGACCAGCAATACAACTCGCGCCAGTGGCACGGGTGATTGGGACTCCGGTCCCAGCTCGAGCGAGGCGGGTGCGTCGGCCACTGACAATCTTTGGCATTGGCGAACGGGCACAGGAAACAACGGCGACGTGCTGGCGTCCGGCGCAACCAATACAACTACGACTGAAAACGCACCAACATTAAAGACCACGCTCTCCGGATTGGTCGACGGAGTTTACGACGTCTTCGCATACTTCTGGGCGAATCCGGGACAGGATTGGCGGCTCCAAGCCGGGTTCGCAGCCAACGATTTGTCGCTGTTCCGCGATAACGGCGCGCAGCAAGCCGAATCATCGCAATTCGATCCAATGGATCCCACGGTCGTTCTGACGGCCGCCAGCAGCAGCGCCCTTTACCGAGCGTACGTAGGGCGCCGGGAAATAGTCGGCGGGTCGGCCATCGACGTGTTTATCGACGACTTTGTAACTAGCACCGGTGCTGGCGGCACGGCCGGCGCCAATCGCACCTGGTACGATGGCCTCGGCTATGCCCTCGTTACTCTCGCCGGCGACTTCAACGGCGATGGTGTCGTCGATACAGCTGATTACATTGTTTGGCGCGAAGGATTTGGAACCATTTACGACCAGGACGATTACGACCGTTGGAAGGCCAATTTTGGTGCAAGCTCCAGCGCCAGCGGCACAAGTTCGAGCGCTGGTGCCCCCGTGCCGGAGCCGGCCGCGGTAACGATCCTACTTTCGGCGGCAGTTTTGTTCTTCCGCATTCGCAAGCGGATTTAGATTGCAAGTCGGTGTCATGCGATTTCCGATCTCCCAAATCGGTCCGATAAACTTTGCGACGCGGCCGATTTGGATGCCGTTACCCGTCTTTGCGCGCCTGACGCTGGCGATTGCGCTGTTCGGTGCCCAAGCGGTGCTGGCGGTGGAGACAGAATCGTACGTTGCGAACGAAGCCGGTGACAGCCGCTTTGCACTGGTGAGCGACGGTCAAGCCGCGCCACTTGTTTTGAGTCACGAGGATCACGCGGGCGTCACACGCGTAGCCAGGCATTTGCAGGCAGACATCCAACGAGTTACGAATGTCGAGCCGAAAATCGTCATTGATGAATTGCCCGCAGACAATGAGATCGTGTTAGTCGGCACGCTGGGAAAAAGCCGGTTCATCGATCAACTTGTCCGCGATGAAAAGCTCGATGTATCCAATGTCGCCGGTCGCTGGGAGACGTTCCTGGTAACGGTCGTTGATCGACCGCTCGCCGGCGTCGACCGTGCGCTCGTGATCGCCGGCAGTGACAAGCGCGGCACGATCTTTGGCATGTTCGATATGTCGGCGCAGATCGGCGTCTCGCCCTGGCACTTCTGGGCCGACGTGCCGGTGCAAAAACGCTCGGCGATTTATGTCCTTCCTGGCCAGCACACCCGCGGCGAGCCGGCCGTCAAACATCGAGGCATTTTCATTAACGACGAGGCGCCCGCGCTGGCGGGTTGGGTCCACGAAAAGTTCGGCAAATTCAATCACAAGTTTTACGATCGTGTGTTCGAGCTGATCCTCCGTTTGCGAGGCAACTATCTGTGGCCGGCCATGTGGGGCCGGGCAATTTACGACGATGACCCGGAAAGCCCCAAGTTGGCCGACGAGTACGGCATCGTCATCGGCACGAGTCACCACGAGCCGATGATGCGGGCCCACGTCGAATGGGAGCGCTACGGCTCCGGCCCATGGAACTACGAGGCCAACGACGCGAAGCTGCGCGATTTCTGGGCCGAGGGCATCCGCCGGATGGGCACGAACGAGAGCGTGGTGACGGTGGGCATGCGCGGCGACGGCGACATGCCCATGACGGAAGGCGCGAACATTGCCTTGCTCGAGCGAATTGTGGCCGACCAACGAAAGATCATCGGCGAGGTGACAGGCCGCGATCCGGGCACCGTCCCGCAGATGTGGGCGCTATATAAGGAGGTGCAGGAATATTACGACCGCGGGATGCGTGTGCCGGAAGACGTAACGCTATTGCTTTGTGACGACAACTGGGGCAATATCCGCAAGTTGCCGAAACTCGGCAACTCACCTCGCCGCGGCGGCTACGGCATTTATTACCATTTCGACTATGTCGGCGGACCACGCAACTATAAGTGGCTCAATACAAATTCCATTCCACGCGTGTGGGAGCAAATGCACCTGGCGCATGAATACGGCGCCGATCGCCTGTGGATTGTCAATGTCGGCGACATCAAGCCGATGGAGCTTCCGACCGAGTTTTTTCTTGATTACGCGTGGAACCCCGCAACATGGCCGGCCGACCGATTGAACGAGTACACACGGTTATGGGCGGCGGAGCAATTCGGCCCTGAGCACGCGGCAGCCATCGCACGAATCCTGGCCGAGTACACGAAATACAATGCGCGACGCAAGCCGGAGATGCTTGCTGCCGACACGTACAGCCTGACAGATTACCGCGAGGCGGAGACGGTCGTGGCCGATTACAACCGGCTCGTTGATGACGCCGAGCGTGTGTATTCGCAACTCGCGCCCGACTACAAGGACGCATATTTCCAACTCGTACTTTATCCAGTGACGGCTTGTGCCAATTTGAACGAAATGTACGTGTCGGCTGGCCGCAACCGGCTCTACGCCAAGCAGGGGAGGGTGGCGACCAATGATCTGGCCGACCGCGTCAAGGAACTGTTCGAAAAGGATGCAGCGCTCACGCGCTTCGCCAACGAGGAGCTGGCCGGCGGCAAATGGAATCATATGTACGACCAAACGCACATTGGCTACACGAATTGGCAGGAGCCGCCGAAAAACTCGCCGCCAACCGTCGAAAAGATCGATGTTCCGGCAGCCGCCGAGATGGGAGTAGCCATCGAAGGGGACGAAAGCTGGTGGCCAAATAACGGCGGTGAGCCGGTCCTGCCGGAATTCGCAGCCGACAGCCAGACATCAAGCTACATCGAAATCTTCAATCGCGGGCAGGAGCCATTTGAATTTGCGGCTTCGGCGGCCGAGCCGTGGGTCACTCTGACGCCGTCGCGCGGCAGCGTCGAAAAAGAACAACGAATCGAGGTCGGCGTCGACTGGAAGCAGGCCCCGGCCGGCACGAACCGCGTACCCATTACGCTTGCCGGACCGCGGGATCGTTCGGTCCAGGTATTTTGCGTCGTCAACAAGGCCACGAAGCCGCCCTTAAACGATCTGCCCAGTTTCGCCGAATCGAACGGCTATGTATCGATGGAAGCCGAGCACTTTTCTCGTGCCATCGATGCCCCGCCGATTGAGTGGCAGAGAATCCCCGGCCTCGGCCGCACGCTTTCCGGCATGATGGTGCATCCTGTTACCTCACCGGTACAGACCGCCGGCGGCGACAGCCCGCACCTGGAATACCGAATGCAATTGCGCACCACCGGCGATGTCAACGTAAAAGCGCTGGTTTCGCCGACGCTCAATTTTCAGAACACTGCTGGGCTCCGCTATGCGATCTCCTTCGACGACCAGACGCCACAGGTTGTCAACATCCACGAAGGCGAGAACCTGCAGCGTTGGGAGAAGTGGGTTGGCGACAATATCAACGAAACGACGACGAGTCACACGATTTCCGAGTCGGGCGAACACGTCTTGAAATTCTGGATGATCGATCCGGGCATCGTGCTGCAAAAACTGGTTGTGGATACAGGCGGTGTGAAACAAAGCTATCTCGGTCCTCCGGAGAGTCGGATGACGTCGACATCTCTAGGCACCCCCAAATAACGCCGCGCCAACGAAGCTTAGGAACGAATCGTGCTGCCCGAGCAAAAGGAAACGATCAAGCGGGCTGCCCGACTCGAGCGGATGGAGAAAAAACCGTTTGCGCTGATCATCGATAGCCCCTGGATCGTAGGGTGTGAACAGTAGCGCGCGAGGCAACACTAGATACGAACGGAAGTTGTGGCGATGGCAAACAGTCCCAGTTGTCAATGGAATCGGGCTGGGCAATAGCGACTTATGTTGCCAAACGGTGACGCGCACGGACACTCGGCTACAGATTATTTGGCAACACTGAAGGCACAATGCCGATTTCGTGTCCGCGAAAAGTCTAACGCGGTCAGTACTAAAGAGAAAGCAGGATCTGACTCGAAATCACGTGCCGGGAAACCGGTTGAGCTCCTCGACATCCCGCGGACTTTGCTCGATCTCGCGCCGCTTGTCCGCGGTAGACATCGATCGGTGGGGCGGTGTCGCCCAGGGTCAGCAGGCTCCTGACGATTGAGCCTACTTGCAACTTGCACCACCTTTCCGGAAATCGGCGGCTTCACCGGGACGAATTATGTAGCTGTCCATGGCCGACTGCTGCGGACTGCCGTTGATCTAGCTCACGGCGAATAGCATCGCATCGGTCGTCATCCAAGTCGTACCGCCAGCAGATTGCGATCAGCATCGCATGTGCGGCGGCTGGCACGAGCGTAAATAGTGCGACAATGCCCGATACCGTTTGGGGCGATTGGCCCATGGCTTGGCTTTGATAACCGAACATGGCCAATAACCATCCGAGGATTGCACCGCCGATTGCCATGCCAAACTTGAGCGACAGCAGCACGCCGGAAAACGCCAAGCCGGTGGTACGTCGCCCCGTCACCGACTCGCCGTAGTCGACCGTGTCGGCCGTCATCGACCACAAGATGGGGCTGGCCATCTGGGTGAAGAACTGTTGGGCGGCGTACAGCACAAACAGCAGTGTGAGTTGCCGTGGTCCGGTGAGGAAGAGCGCAATGGAAAGCACGACGATCACGATCTGCACCACGGAATACGCGGTCGCCTTTGATAATCGCCTGGTGAGCAGTCCCGCGGAAACTGCGCCGATCATCG
>JBIOWO010000067.1:0-3746 GCA_044868555.1 Lacipirellulaceae bacterium
TCGTGCAGCAACTTTCCATCCGGGAATGACCACAGCCTGACCTCCCTCCAGTTGGCGCCGGCGACTAGCTTCCCATCCAGCGAAAATCGAAAGAGCCTCTCATTGGCGTCCTTCGCCGTCAGTCGGAATTCGGAAACGCCAAACCGCTGAACCGGAAGTTTCGATTGTCCGGCCGCCGGCGACAGCACGCCATCCGTCAAGATGACCGCAAATAAGAACAAACTTGCGAGTCGAACCGGAACAGCCCGGAGAGAAAAATAACCGATCCTCATGCGCCACCTCACTTCACATGGCAATGTAAGCGCTCTGCTACGCGCTATACTAAGGTGCTGTGAGTCATCGTCAATCCATCCGCTTTCAGTTACCTGAGGCCGTCCGGGAATTCATTAGCGCACGGCGCTAGCCCACGGTTTGCACGGTCGTGTGACCAAACCAACCGGACGCTAGCGCGTGGCGGCTGATACTCCTATTGCAATGCGGAATTCCCGGACGGCTTCAGTTGCTTACTAATGGCCAAGTAAAGCGGATTTTTCTCGCACAGATAAATTTGGCATGACTGTCGATTTTTCAGGACAATCGAGAGCTTGAAAGAAATTGCGGAGATTCAATACTCTCACCGCCGACCCGACGCCCCGGCGCCTGGCCAAAAAGAACACTCGATTTTGGCCACCACTTCCGCTACACTGGAAACATATACATAAGTTCACTACAGGCCGTTGCAAAGAAACCTCGCATCGGCAAGGCTGAAACTGCGCGCTGCCTCAATGCAATGGGATGTATCCAACAAACGGGCAATTCATTTCCCACCAACAGCCCAAACTTACAGGGCGACCCCCACTTCGCACGTGACCCCTTCGAAACTTTAACGACTTACGTCGACGCTTCGTGACCCCTTCGAAAAAACAAGCCACTTTTCGCAAAGTCTCGCTGTCCCCTTCGAAAAAACAAGCCGCTTTTTGTGATTCGATGCGCCGCGATCGCCGTGATCACATGAACCTGCTTCCCAACAACGACAACATCGACTCCAGCGCCGCTGATCGATTGCCGCACCGTGGTAACCGCAGTTTGACAACTCGCAACTCGACCGAAACAATGAATTGCAGAGCCGGTCCCGGCCGATTCAGCCCTCGTTTTCGGCCGGGAACTTCCGCCACCTCCGCAGCGTCTAAACCCACGAGCACGGTTTGAACGACGACGCCCCACTCATTGCGGCCACCCTGGCCGGTGATTCGGCGGCCTTCGGCCGATTAGTCGGATTGTATCAAGACCGACTGTACAATAGCCTGCTGCGCGTGTTGGGTTCGGCCGAGGACGCCCGCGACGTCGTGCAAGACGCCTTCGTGCAAGCGTTTTTGAAGCTGGATACGTTCCGCGGCTCGTCCGCATTTTATACTTGGTTGTACCGCATCGCGTTCAACCTGGCCATGAGCCACGCGCGGCGGGAGCGGAAAACGACGTCGCTCGATCGCGTCAAGGCCGGTTGCGGCAACGAGCCGATCGACGGCCAGCCGACGCCCGACCACAACGTGCTGCAGACGGAGCGCGTGGCGATGGTCCACGCCGCCCTGGCCGAGTTGAGTACCGAGTATCGACAGATCCTGGTGCTGCGGGAGATCGAAGGCTGCCGCTATGAAGAGATCGCCGAAATTTTGGAACTGCCCGTGGGCACCGTGCGGAGCCGATTGTTTCGCGCCCGGTTGCAGCTGCGCGACCAACTGGCCCCGATGATGCGGGAAGAACAGTCGGAAGAAGAAATCGCTGACCTACGATGACCGATTTTCAATCCAATCCCGAGACCGACGACGAGCTACTGAGCGCGTACCTCGACGACGAGTTGTCGCCAGACGAGCGGGCCCGCGTCGATGCCCGCCTGGCGGCTGATCCGGCGGCGCGGCAGACGCTCGATCAGTTGCGGGCCGCGTCGCAGGCAATGCACAGCCTGCCGCAGGAAACTGTCGGCCAGGACCTGCGCGAGTCGATTCTGCGCCGCGCCGAAGCGGCCATGCTCACGTCCCATGGCAGACCGTCCGCCGCTGCGGCAACAAAGTCGGCTGCAACCAACGGCACCGTCGGCCTGCGCGACGCGCTGCCGCGGCTAACCATCGGCCAGACACGGCGCGGCTGGGTGTGGGCCGCATTGGCGATCGCGGCCGGGCTGTTGATCATGGTCGTCCAGCCGGGCGATCGGCAAGCCAACAATCTGCCGCCAATCGCGGCGTCGAGAAGCGAAGAAGCGCCCAACGGCGTCGCCGTAACGGATGGCGCCGATGTGCCCGCGCTCCGCAAATCACGTATTACTGAGCCGGCGGCAACACCGGCGACTGCCGACCACAATTCATTTGCCGACACCAAATCGGCAACGGCGGCCTCTGCTCCGGTGGCATCCCGCGAGGTTGCCCCGCCGCCAAGCACCATTGCTCTCGATGTGGCGGCGCCATCGGCGGCCACAACAACGGTCGACTCGTTGTCGACCTTGAGTGATGGCGGCGGCGCCATAGCGAACGACAGTGCGGCGCTTGTGCGCGCGCCGGCGCCGACAGGTAAGTTTGATGTCGCCGGTGCACAACCGGCACGCGAAGGCGGCGCGCAGTCCGAAGCGCTTGCGATGCGCCAACTGGCCGAGGACGCGAAAGAAGCGAAAGACGCAAACGGCCGCGTGGCAGCCGGCGCCACGAGTGGCCCGGCGCCGGAGACCGCCCGCGAATCGGGGCGGCGATTCGCCGAAACCCCGCCCCAGGGCGCCGTGGGAGGCGAGGTCCGCCTCGGCGCCGCCGCCGGCCAGCCGGCACCCGCCGACGGACTGGTCAAAGCACCGGCACAAGCCCAGGAACAGGACTTTGTCGTCGTTCACGTCGTTGCCACGCCCGAGGCGCTGCGCAATAAGTCGTTCGATCGGGTGCTGATCAATAACGGCATCCTCTTGGAACAGCCGCCCACAGAGGAAGCGGCCTCCGACGCAGCCCGCAAAGAACTCGCGGAAAACGAAGCTGACGTTCGCCGAGTTAGCAATAGACCTGGCGTAACCCGTGGCCAGCCACAGGATGAAAGCGACGGACGGACGGCGGAAGACGTGGTGATCGTCGCGGCTCCGAAATCGGTGATCGAATCATGCCTGGCCGAGCTGAAGAAAGATCATCAAAGCTATCTCGGTGTTTCGGTCGACGACGCGACGGCTCAATCGAGAATGGCCGGGGACAAAGCGGTGCTGGAGGTAGACACAAACGTCAAGAATCTGGCCACCGATCTGGGGACCCGATTCAACCGCGGCACGGCGCCGCCACAGGATGCGGAGCTGTCCCGCCAAAAGTACTTCTACGATTACTACGCCGGTCGAGGCGAAGGACCGGCCAGCGGCCGGGGGATCGCAGACGGCTTTGGCGGTGGCGCATTGAAGCAGGAGCAGGAACAACTACGCGCATCCGCCGAATCATCGGCGCCGAATTCGGAGGAGAAGTTGGCCCAGGGCCGTGCCCGGCGTGTCCGGTCGTGGTCGTTCGACAATCAATCGAATCGTGACCGGCTGATTCGCCGCGGAGCCGTCGCTGACGATCGGTCATCTTCGTCAACGCCCCGGCAATTCGGGGCCGTGCCGCAGGAAGCCCAGGCACCCGCTGAAGCAGCCGGCGACAGATTGTACGTGCTATTTGTTCTCAGCCCCGGTACCGAGCCACCGGCCGCAACTCCTCCTTCTCCGCCAGCCGAAAATCGGCAAGAATAAGGGCGGAGTGAGTAGATGAGTAAGTGAG
>JBIOWO010000068.1:0-6721 GCA_044868555.1 Lacipirellulaceae bacterium
GGGGGCGCTCGCTATGACGCCCGCCCGCTGACTTCGACAAGCTCAGTCCAGGGCTTCGACAAGCTCAGTCCAGGGAATCGACAAGCTCAGTCCAGGGAAAGCGACCTCGCCAGGGCGCGGATTTTGAGTTGCGCTAAGCCGCAAGCGGCATGGGCGGGATTTCGCGACGCAATGTTTCGCTGATCGTTACGACAGGAACCGGCGACGAAAAAAATTTTGCGGTGGGCCCTGAAATGAGCGGAAATGAGTTTGACCCGTGGAGCGCGAATATGTTAATCACAAGGTCGTTGGTGGTGCCTCTTCTCTTTCACCGCTTGTTTCGGAAAGGAGGATTTGACCGAGTCGTTTTGGGCCTGTTCGCTTCCTCGATTTTGTTTGAAATGGGCGCGAGCATGTGGCCGAAGTGACGCGGGCTGGTGGATTGGTGTTGCGAACAATGCTTCAGCGTAATTCGATCCAGTGGCATTCGTAACGAGCCTGACTGCGAATCGAACGCTGCCGCCCGATAGGGCCCTGTAGCAAGACATCCTCTGGAGCCGTGGCATGTGTCGGCGCGTGGCGCGCAGGAGTTCAACCCCAAGGTCCTTTTTTGATGATCGAGCACATGTAGCCCGTCCCAGCCGCTCGCGGTGGGACGGGCTCTTTTTTTGGGGGAGTGGTTCGTGTAACCGTCCGTCAATATTCCCGTCCGCTGAAGCGGACTCGCCGGGGGATTTGGTATAACGAACGGCATGGCCGAATTGAAGACGTTTCTGTTCACGGACATCGTCGGCTCGGTGGAGCTGAAGGGCCAGATGCCTGGCCGCAGCGACGCGGAACGGGACCAGGCGTTCATCGAGCAGATCTTGACGCCGCACCGGACGCGGATCGAGCGGGAGCTGGCCGGGCATGGCGGCCGCGTGGTGTCGACGGCGGGCGACGGCCATTTTCTGGTGTTTTCGGATACGATCCTGGCGGCCCGCTGGGCGATTGATATTCAGAGCTCGCACCGGGACGATCCGATCCGCACGCCCAAGGGTGGCACCGTGGCGGTGCGGATCAGCATCCACTTGGGAATCCCGCAGGTCGATCCGCGCGACCCGAACAATTTCGTCGGCAAGCCGGTGGATTACGCGGCTCGGCTCAACGACTACGCCACGGGCGGGCAGATTCTGGTGTCGCGGAGCGTGGTGGCCGTGCTGGAAGACGCCGGCATGGACGGCGTTTCGTTTCATCGCCACGGGAAGCGCGAGCTGAAGGGGATTGGGCCCGTCGAGATTTATGAATTGGTGTACGACGCGACCGGCCCGCGGAAGATGCGTCCGCAGCCGCGCGAAAGTTTGTCGCGTCAGTGGACCGTGTTGCCGGCCACGTTGGGGCTGACGGAATTCAACGCGGGGGTTGGTAACGTCGCTAACGTCGCTAAGCCGCAAGCGGCTGGTGGTGGGCGGGCTACCGATGTGGCTCCTGCGCGCGTGGGCAATTACCTGCTCGAGGAGCGATTGGGCAGCGGCGGCATGGGCGACGTGTATCGCGCGCGACATTCTCAGTTCGGCCGCGTGCGGGCCGTGAAAGTGATCAAGCAGCACTTCGTCGATGCGGGCCACCACGAAGTGATCCGCCGCTTCTATCAAGAGATCAAAGCGGTGGGCGCGCTGGAGCATCCGAATATCGTGGTGGCGATCGATTCGTCGTCGCCGAACGATACCGTGCACTACCTGGTGATGGAGTACATCGACGGGATTGGCGCGGACGAGCTGGTGGCGCGGCACGGTCCGCTGCCGGTAGCGGAGGCGTGCGAAGTGGCCCGGCAGGCGGCTCGGGGGCTGGCGTATATTCATCAGCACGGCATGGTGCACCGCGACATCAAGCCCTCGAACCTGATGCTGACGCTGGTGCGGACGAGTGATTTGGATAGCGGCGCTAAGCCGCAAGCGGCTGGGGATGAACAGGCGTTGGTGAAGATTCTTGACCTTGGGCTGGCGCTGTTGGTGAGTGACGATCAGCAGCGTTTGACACTGTTCGACAACCGGGCGATGGGTACGGCGATGTATATGTCGCCGGAACAATGGAAGACGACCAGCGTCGATATTCGGGCCGACATTTATAGTCTGGGGTGCACGCTGTATCACTTGCTGGCGGGGCAGCCGCCGTTTTGGGAATCGGACTTGAGGCCGGAAAAAGCGCACGAGCGCGAGGCATTGCCGCCGCTGCCGGGCGGGCGGAGATTGCCGGAGCCGCTGTGGGACTTGCTCACGAAGATGACGGCCAAGAAGCCGGACGCGCGGAACAGCGATCCGGCCGACGTCGCGGCGGCGCTGGCGCCGCTGGCGGAGGGCCATCAATTGGCGCGGTTGGTGCGGCAGGCGTCCGGGTCGTCGCCTCGCTGGCCGACGCGCGGATTTGCCAAGGGCGAAACGCAGATTGCGTCATCGGCCGAATCGGACACGCGGCTGGGCGGCGGGGCGGACAGTTGGAGCTTGTCGAAGTCGTTGCCGCCGGCGTCGCGGCGGAAGCTGTGGCGACTGTTGGTGGGCGCGGCCATGCTGGCGGGCGTGGCGGGAATCGGCTGGCTGGTGTTTCAAGCGACCGGGCGGCGGGAATCGGCGGAAGAGGCGCGGCTGGCGCGGCAACACGGGCTGCAGGTGGCCGCGCGGTTTGCAGCCAGCGAGATCCTCAAGGAAATCAATTCGCGGTTCGACATTTTGAACCGGCTGGCAAGCGACGATGAGTTGCGTCAGCGGATGCTGCAGATCGATCGCTCGCCCAGCGATGAGGCGGCTTGGAATCGCCTGGAGGATTGGTTGGGCGCGCGGCGGGCCGACCATGATAAGGAAGCGCCGGCCGATAGCTGGTTCATCGACGATGCACGCGGGATCCAAGTGGCTCGCAGCCCGAGCAGCGAGGCAAGTCGCGGCGAGAATTATGCGTACCGGGACTATTTTCACGGCCAGGGCGCGGATTTGCCCAAAGAGACCAAGGGCCTGAAGCCGATCGAGTCGCCGCATTTATCGGCCGTTTATCGCAGCACGTCGACGAAGCACTTGAAGGTGTCGTTTTCGGTGCCGATCGAGAATGGCCGCAGCCGCGAGGCCCGCAAAGTGATCGGCGTGTTGGCGATGTCGGTGGACCTGGGCGAGTTCAACGTGCTGGAGAAGCAGCTTCCGCCGGGGCAGGAAGTGGTGCTGATCGATCTGCGCGAATCGACGGTCGACGGCCAGACGCGGCGTGGCTTGATTCTTCACCACCAGCACGAAGCGGCGTACAGCGAAGGGGAGCCGCTGCCGTGGGTGGGAGAGGCGCTGTTGGCAAAAATTGATCAGTCGTTGGCGGCCGCTAAGCCGCAAGCGGCGGATGACGGTGCGATGTTGGTCGATTATCGCGACGATGCGCTGACGGGCGGCAAACTCTATTGGGGCGCCATGCAGACGGTGATCGATCGGCGGCCGGACGATGAGCCGCGGGACATACGCTGGCTGGTGATCGTGCAGGAGCCGGTGTCGCGATAACAGGCGCAACTGGGGTGGCACGCTCAGAGCCCCCGGCGATGGGCGTGGTTTGCAGCCGCGGTTCGCCACGCCCTTCGCTGGGAGCTTAGGGGCGTGCCACCCGAATGTTGGAGTGCTCCAGCCGCCAATGCACGAGGCCGGCCAGCAGGTGTTGCATGAGCGTGGCCAGCACGATCATGAGCATCGCGAGCGGCTGACCGTGCAGAACTGCCCCCGCCAGGATCAGCGCCAGCCCGGTGTGTTTCATGCTGAGGCCGAACATCAGCGCGGAGCGTGTTTCGCCGGGCAGTCGCAACCACCGTGCGATGGTCCAGCCGCAGGCCAGGCCGACGATGCTGAGGGCAGCGGCGAGGATCGCGGTGGCCAGGAGCAGCGAAGGCGGCGACTCACGCACCTTGGGCAGGGCCAGGGCCGAATTGATGTAGTTTAAGATCAAGAGCGCCGCGGCACTGGTCAGCGTGAGCCAATTTTCCGCCGCTGCGATTCGCTGCGGCGTCAGCAGATATCGGCCGGCAAATCCGGCGGCGGTCGGCAGCAACACCCAGACGATGAAAAACAGGCCGGAAAAATTCGCGACCAGTTGCTCGCAATAGGCCCGCTCGGCGGGTGAGAGCGACATGCCGAGCCAACTGAGCAGATGGGGCGTCACCCAGGGGCTGAGCGAAATGCTGATGACGACCAATGCCAGGCCGAGTGCCAGATTGCCGGCCGGGCTCTGCGTCCATCCCACGGATGAATTGGCGACGGGCATGGCGGCCACGAGCGCCAGACCAACCAATAGGCCGACGGTGGCCTGCCCACCCACAGCCCAGGGCACGACCCAGCCGGCGACCACGACCAACAGCGCCGGGCCGAGCCAGACCGCGAGGAGCGCGACAAACAACAGCAACGGGTTTTGGACGATGGATCGAATCCGCTGGAGGTCGGTCAACATGGCGGCGATGAGCAGCATCACCGCCAGCAAGAGGAGCGAGAGGGTGAGCGGCTGATCGGCCAAAGTGCCGGGCGACCATTCCCAATGCTTCATCGCCAGGCCGGGCGCAGGCCAGAGAGTGGCCAGGACGTAGCAGCCCACGAGCAGCCACAAGAAATGCCGCTCGACGAAGCGGGCCAGTCGATCTCCGGTGCGAGTGGATGGATCGCCGTCCGGGGGCTGCGTGTGCATGCTACAAGGCTAGTTGGAACTGGATCAATTGCCTAGCTGGCGATTCAATTCGTCGATTTCTCGGCGGAGTTGCCCGGTGGTCGATTCATATTCGGAGCGGAGGGTGGCCAATTCGGAACGTAGTTGCCGCAGTTCTGAAACTAGGGACGCGTGATCGGATGAGTGGCTGGGGTCGAGCTCCGGGCGAGCCCCCAGCGCGTGGGTCGTCTGGGGGCTCGCTGACGCTCGACCCCAGCCACCCGGTGTCGGCGAGGGACTGGGGGGCGGATCATCGATCGAAATGTCGCTGGCTTCGCGTCGAACTTTTTCCATTTCTTGTTCGAGGTACAGGGCGTGCGTCACCACCGCGCCGCGGCCGGCGGGCGTCAGGCGGATGAGCAGGCGCTTGGCCAGCAACGAATCGAGAATGGGTTGCAGTTGGGCCAGGTCTTTGATGGGCTCCATCCGCGCCGCCCTGCCCCGCAAATCGCCCACGGTTTGCGCACCGCGCAACAGCAGCTCGGCCATCACGGCGAGCTCGACTTTGTCGACGCCGAGCCATTCGTACGCCAGGTGCCGATATTTGTCGATCCGCGCGCCGCCTTGGATCTCGGCGACGGCGCCGGCCTGGCGCAGGCCTTCCAGCGCCTCGGCGACCTGGTCTTCCTCCAACTGCATCATCGGGGAGCGATTACTCTTCTGATTGCAGCCGGTGCGGAGGGAGTTCAGCGAAAGGGGATAGTTTTCGGGTGTCGTCTTGGCCTTTTCGATGAGCACGCCCAGGACGCGGCGCTCGATGGCGCTCAGCGGCCGCCAGCGGGGCGCGGAAATTGGTTCGACGGCTTGCGTATCGGTGCTCATGGGATGACTCTGTGGTCCCATCTTAGTGGACGACCGGTTAGTGCGGCAACGTAGAAGAGGACGGGACAACATAGCCGACCCATCCTGGGTTGGTGGTGAGTACGTGATGGGGCATTGCGCTGTCGGATTGCGAGAAACTCCGGCCAGGATGGCCGGGCTATGTGGGAAAGCGCAATAAACCGGGGACCGCCTTTGGGGCGGTCCCCGGTGGAGGGACGCGCGGTGCTGATTGGTCGAGAGTCGAAGGGTCAAGTGTCGAGAGCCGGAGTCAACTGCTTCCGATCTCTGACCTCCGACCTCCGGCCTCTCACTAGAACGTTGTGACGGCGTCGATGCCGAACCACCACTGGTCGTACGGGGTGCCGAGCGCGGCGTTCACCGTGTCGGCAGCCGGGGTCCAGTCGTAGCGAATCTCCGGCCGGACCACGACGTTGGCGTGCGGCTTGTAGTTGACGCCGGCCGTTACGTCGTAGTACGAGATGTTGTCGCCGGCAACGACCACGTTGCTCTTCCACCATTCCAACCGGCTGCCCACAGCCCAGCAATCGTTGATGGTATAGAGCAGGTAGTTGGTCACGCCACCGGTCTCGGCGTCGAAGTTGGCGTCGGTGGAGCTGCCGTTGGCATTGGTGTAGTCGCTCTGCACCACCCACTTCAAGTTCTCGGACAGGGTGTTGACGTTGACGATGTGCTGGGTGTAACCGTCCTGACCGCTGGTGTACCAACCCAGGTTGCCGGCGGTCGTGCCGTAGGTGAAGGCGACGCAGTCGTTCACGTTGTAGGTGAAGCCGCCGATGAAGCAGTTGCCGCTGAAGTTCTGATCGAAGCCGGTGTCCCAGCCGAGGACCCAGCCGAGGAACGGCACCAACTTCTCGTTGCCGTTATAGGTGCCCAATACGCCCGTGTGGGTGAACGGCTCGCTGTTGTAGTGGGTCAGCGTGTGGCTGTAGAAGAAGTTGCCCGTGTCGGGGATCACTTCGTAGCCGACCGGCGTGAAGAAGTGGCCGACCTTGATGCCCCAATCGTTGTATCCGACTTCGCCGTAGAGCTGCGGGATGGCCCACTCGTACGGGCCATGGTCCCACGACTTGTCCCAGGTGCCGCCGCTGTTGCCGTACGACTGGGCCGCGTGCATCTCGGCACCGTAACCCATGTCGAAGCGGTAACCGTACTCGCAGCAGCAGCTATCGGTCGCAGCCTTGCGCTCGACCCATAACCAAGCCTGGTC
>JBIOWO010000069.1:0-7011 GCA_044868555.1 Lacipirellulaceae bacterium
CTAATGACGAATGACGAATGACAAATGACGAATGTTGTGCTTTTCATTCGTCATTCGTCATTCGGATTTCGTCATTCACACTCCTCACAGGGTCTACGACACCAAAAAGGCGAACAACGTTCCAAGCCCAATTATCACTGCCGGCACGCCCAGAAACAACCGCTTCGTGTAATATCCCTTCGTCCACGTGTCGACCTTCAGCAGGCCGAAAACAAAGCCCAGCAACCCGAGGATGCCACCGGCGCCAAAGCCGACCGCCACCAAGCGGTCCTTCCGCGCGTATCCTTCCCAGCGACGGCGCAATTCCTTGTCGACGCTCGGCGTGAATTCGATCTGCGTATATAGCCGGTGCATCGGACCGAAAGAACGCTGCACGGTTTCGAAGTACTGCGCGTCGTTCGCCCCATCCTTCGCTACGATCTCGCGCCGCACGAAATCCACATTGATGCCTAGCCGGTTGAGAAATGCGATCCGATGGTCGCTCCAGTTCCACGTCCGCCCGCCATCGGAAGAAATAATAATCATGCCGTTGGCCGTCACCATGCGGTCGTTGAACGTCAGCGAAGGCAGCGACGAGTCGAACACGGGTGTGCCGCGGAGCTCCATCAGGCGATCGTACGTCTTCAACAACAGGTAGACATCGGTCGCCCGCGTGCATTCATCGACCGATGCGTACTCGTCGGTGCTGATGACCTCGCGAGCCGTGTCGCCGACGCGTTTGGGCGGGTTGTCGACCCAGCTCGGACGCGGCGCGTTCTCCGGCGGTGAGGCCGCTTCAGCTGCCGGGACTTTCGCCGCCGCAGCGACGCGACTCGCAGCAGCGGGCGCCGCCTCTCTCGACGGATCGTCTACGGCCTTCACTTCACTGGACTTCACATCAGTGGGCTTCTCCGCTTTGGCTGATGCTTCGGCGTTCTCCGCATTCCCGGCCGATGAAGCGGCCTCGCCGCTCGGCTCCTCATGCCCTGCAATCGCGGCGACCGCAGCCCTGGCCTCGGCGGCCAGTTCGGCGTCGACCTCGTCGATCTTCGCGTCGCGCACCTCGGCGACGGCCACGACGCTCGGCGGGGCCGGATGCGGTGGCGTCGGCGACGGCGGCAGCGGAATCCGCGGCTCGTCGGTCTTGTTCATCAGCGCGTGAATATCCGTCTCTGCAGCTCGGCGCTGCATTTCTATCTGGTTGCGCACAGCCACCGCTCGCATGGTGGCAACTTCGCGGGCAACAGCCATGTCTTGCTGCGCGACTTGATAGGCTTGCCTGGACGCAAACCACTTCGCTCCCAACAGTCCGACAAATCCCAAGACGGCCAGCGCCAGTACGGCGGCGATCCATCCGCCCGCCCCGCCTCGCTCGCATGCCGGCTTATTCGAGCCGACGTTGCGAAGCAACGCATACAACAGCACCAGCGGCAATACGATCACCACCAGCAGCCCGAACAACGAAATCCGCATACTCGACGCATCCGATTGCGCCGGCCCGCCCGCATTCCCATCGAAATTCACTGCCATGGCGGCCGGACCAATCTGCCAATGCTCGCTCGATATATGGGAGGTCGACCGAATTCCAAACAGCGCCAGCGCTCCGCCCACGAGCAGCAACAACAGCCCGCCGCCGATCGCCGCGACCAGTCCCGGCCGGTTCTTGACGATCGCAAACACGGCGAGCCCCACGACGAACACGAATAACAACGGAATTAGCAGAACAGTTAACATAACGAACCAGGTGGGAGACGACGGAGACATAGCGATCAACTCAGTTCTGACGATTCGTGTGGGTGGAGGGAACGCACCGGTTTCGACCTACACAGTTTGTTCGATGTCTCCGCTCAGCGCGCGGCGCCGGCTGGGCGGCATCCACGGGCTGGCCAGTTGCGTCGAAATGGCGACCACCGCGGCGACCATCATTCCGGGCGGCTGCGGGAACCGCCAACCAAGGTGCAATAGCCACGCCCAGAATACACATACGATCACGGTCCACAGGCTGAGCCGGCTCGTGCGCGTCGACTCACCCTGGCGCCACCACTTCGGCACCAAGAAGAGCATTGCGAAATACGTCATGTAATCGGCGATGTCGACCGCAGCGCCGCGGCCCAGCATTTCCTGCGAAACGAGTCCGCGGCGAATGTCGAATACACCGTCGCCCATCGAGGGAACCTGAATCAAGAGGACGCTTGCCAAAGTCCACGCCGCCAGGCCGACCAGCGCACCGAGCGCCAACAGCGTAATGCGCATCGGCACTTGGTCCTCCAGCTTGCCCTCGGCAAACTTGGCCGGCACGAGGACTGCCCAACTGCCGAGCGTGCCGACCACCGCCAGCCACATGTACAGCGGTAGACTCTCGGCCGAGCCGTGACTGCCCATGATTACCGGCGCGATGCAGGCCGCCACCGTGGCGAAGATTGCCGCCATGATCATCGAACCCGTCAATTCCGAGAGCTTCTGGCGCAGCGGCTTGGCGGCGAGTTCCTGGTTGGCGCGGTCCCGCCAATTCGGTCGCTGGCGACGAGTTCGCGCGACCGGCTGCGGCGGCGGATTCAATTTGCTCGCGTCGGCCGGCTGCCACAGAGCGGTACGCCCGTCGGGTGGCGAATTGGAAACGGCCGCATTGGCGGCAAACGTCCCGGCTGCGGCGGCCTCGCCGGCTGCCTGCTTGCTCAAGCTCGGGCGGATCAATGACGCCCAGACGATGTAGTAGACGCCGTAACAGATCAACGCCGGAATGGCGATCGAAAAAATCACCTGGGAGAAAATGATGCACACCGCGACGATGCCGAAGATCACCAGCGCCTTTGGCAGCGGGTGCATGTGCTCGCCCACCTTGCCGCGCGTCTTGATGCCCAGGTTGGCGAACCCGTCGCGAATCGCCTTCAAGATCGGCTCTTCGATCACGCCGCTCTTGTTCGTGGCCGGGTGGAGCGGCGCGTTCAAGCTCGCGCCCGGATTCGCGGCCGCGGCCGGCGGCGACACAAACGCCTGGCGCGCCGCGGCGCCCGGCGAGTACTCGACCGCCGCGTCGGCATCGGGCCGCTGGGCGGCGAAGTGGACGTATGGCACCGCGCTCGGTCCGGCAGGCAACAGCGACATCAATTCATTGACGCTCTTGATCCGCAAATCCGGGTCCTTCGCCAGTGCGCGTCGCACGATGTCGCGGTACGGCTCGGCCAGGCTATCCAGATTGGGCTCCGCCGTCAGGTGCTTCATCAGCACTTCGCCCACGCTCTCGCCCTCGAACGGCACGCGGCCGGTCAGCATTTCGAACAGGATGATGCCTAAGGCATAGGTATCGATCTCGCGGCCGTAGCGGCCGTTGGCAATCTCCGGCGCCATGTAGTGAACCGTGCCGACGCTCTCGGTCTGCCCGCTGCGGCGGCTGCACGAGATGAACTTGGCCAGCCCATAATCGCCGATCTTCACCACGCCTTCGTCGGAGAAAATGTTGCCCGGCTTCAGGTCGCGATGGACGATGCCGTGATCGTGCAGATACGACACGCCGCTGCATATGCCGCGCATCCACCACAGCGCCTGCTCCAGCGGCACGCCGTTGGGATTGCGCTCGATGACTTCCTCCAGCGATTCGCCGGAGACGTATTCCATGATCACCCACTGGTCGCCGATCTCGTCGGTGCGGATGTCGTACAGGCCGATGAGATTGGGGTGCTTGAGATTCAGGCACTGGGTGACGCCGCGCAGCTCAACCTCCAGGTTGCGGCGGATCAGCTTGAGCGCGACCTCTTTGCCGGCATCGCTGGTGGCGAAGTAGACTTCGCCGAATCCGCCCCGCCCGACACCGCGCTTGATCGTGTACCCGTCCAGCGGACGCGCGCCGCTGGCGTACGTGAATTTGATCGCGCCGGTCTTCGGCCGATCGGCTTCTTCGAGTTGGGATGCGGGTGCGTTCATGGCAGGAGAAAGTGCTCTTTCTAGCGTAGCTGTGGGGTTGCCCATCTGTCTAGTTGGTGAGCCGGTGAGTAGGTGAGTAAGTGAGTAGGTACCAGAAATCGTGGCGTCTGCCGCACCGCGGCAAACAAGATACCTACTCACTTACTCACCGGCTCACCTACTCACCTCCTACCCTACCGTTTCCCAAGTGAACGAAAACTCTTCTCCCTCAACTCTCTGTCCCGATTGAATCTCACTGGCTCCGCTGGCTTCGGTGCCGTCGACCACCAGCGGCCGGTCCGAGCGGCAGTACACTCCGTCGTTCTGTCGGTACACCACCACGTCCTGCCGCCAGTCTGGACAGCGCACGTGGCAGTGCCGGTTCGGACCCAGCACGCAACTGTCGGCCATCAGCAGCACGGCGTCGGCCGAGGGCTGCGTCTTGTGATGACTTTCGAGCACGAGCTTTGCCGTAGCGCTCAGCGCGTGGGGCTTCGTGAAGCGCAGCCGCACGTTGTCGCCAAGCTGAATCAAATGATTGTCGCCGAGCACGATGGCCGTCGTAATCGGCCGGCCGTCGACGCTCACGTCGTGGATCGGCTCAAGCACGTACGCGCCGCCGTCGCGGCGGATGGCCGCGTGGCGGCGAGAAAGATCGGCCAGGATGGGAATGGCAATGGTATCGCCGCCCGAGGGTTGTCCGAGTACAACGCAGTCGTCGAGGCACACCAGAAAGCCACCTACCGCATCGACCCACAACAGCGCTCGTCGCGGATTCTCGGTTCCGGTCACCGTGTCGTCCTCGCTCGAACCTGCTGATGCGCGCGTCGACCGCCGGCCAACGTGACCGGCGGCACGCTCCAATTGCAGTGAAACTGGTCGCCCGGGCCGTCGACCCGCGTAGTGCCGCGTGACGTCCATGCCGACCGCCTTCCACGCCCGGCGCCGCGTCTGGGCGGCGGCCAGGTGCTGCGGTGCGATCGCCAGCAGCGCTTCGGCGGCGCTCAATGCCGAGCCCCAACTTTCGCGCTCGAGCGCGGCGTGCATCTCGGCCGAAAGCCGTTGGCACTCGCCGGTGAGCACCCCGTACTTCAGGCCTTGTTCTTGCAGGCGTTTGGTGACGTCCATTGTAGCCGATTCCGACAGATCTTGATTTACCAGCCGCCCGGCATGTTCGATCGCGGCCGACGCCTCGGCAAAATGCCCGCGCTCGGCCGATTGCTTGGCCCCGCGCATCAGCTTGGCGACTTGCTGACAACGTCGCGTGGCCGCGTCCAAGAGTCCGTGACGCTCCACTTTGGCCAACCGCGCCAGGGCCGCGTCCGGCTCGCCAATCGCCAGGTTCTTCAGTGCTTCGTTCAAACTGCGCTCGGCATACTGATGCCGCATATCGCGAATCGCTTCCTCTTGTCCGCCCAAGCGATCGGCCGCCGATAGATCGTGCCAACCGGCCGTCGAATCACCGCGCGAAAACCGATCGCCGGCCCGCACCACCAGCTTCAGAGCTACGTCCTGCGCCAGCCGTTTGGCGGGCAGAAACTCGCGGAGCGACCCGGCCGACAGCAGCTTGACCGCGTCCTCGTAGCGGCCACTCTGGCAGGCCACGCGGGCCTCTCGCAACTGTAATCGCCAGGTGAGGAACATGAGAGGTCCGTGGTCCTTGGACGGTGGTCTGTGGACATCAACTTTCAACAGCTATTCGCTGCTAGCTCTTGACTCTTGTCTCTCTGCTCTCGGCTTCCACAAAATCAAGGGGTCGGGAGCCGTTGCCGCGTGCTTGTTCCGGCAAGGCTGGTTGGGGCTAGATCCTCGCCGACACTCGTAATGGCAGAACTCCCGACCCCGTCTGGTGGTTCAAGTGTGTGTGGCACGCCCAGAGCTTCCAGCGATGGGCGTGGTCGTCGCCAATCGCACAAGCCACGCCCTTCGCCGGAGGCTCAGGGACGTGCCACACGGTCGACTACTCGTGTGCAAAGCTCGCGTTGACGACTTCAGTTTCGGCGTCATTGCGCTCGCCGTTCAGCTTGAAGTATTCGGTCACCTGGTCCGTAATGTCCGAAGGCGACGCCTCATCGAGCGGAATCTCGACTTCGACGTTCACGTCGGCATTGGCCAGCTTGGCCTGCACGTCGAGCCGCGTGCGGATGTCGTTGATCAGCTCCTTGCAGCGGGCCAGTTGGCTGTTGTCGATCACGCACTCGCTCGATGCCTGGGCCACTTCCACGAGCTTATGTTTTGCCTGCAGGTTCTCGATATCGATGTCCAGCTTGCGGCGGGCGTTGATCATCGCCGCCAACTTCTGCTGGGCTGCGTCGAGGTTCTTGGACCGCGCGTCGCGCATCTGCTTCATGCTGGCCAGCGTGTCGTCGGCCACCTTGAATCGGTTGAACCGGCGGGCCAGGTCCTGCTTGACTTCGCTGCTGGTGTACGTGCGGCTGGCGTAGCGATACACGTTTTGATTCGTGCCCAGGTCGGCCTGCAGTCGCAGAATGTCGCCCTTGTCCTTCTCGGTCTTCGTCTGGCAGGCGTCAATCTGTCGGTTGAGCTGCTCGAGCGCAACTTCTTCCTTGGCGATCACGTGCATCGCACGACGGATTTCCGGCTCCAGATCGCGGACCATTTGCTTCGCCCGGTCGATTTGAAATTCGGTCGGCACGCTTTCCTGGACCGAACTGGTCAGGCGGTTGTAGGTCGTCGACACGTAGCTGCACGCGTCGCGACCGAACAACACCAGCGTGGTCAGGCCCAGGCCCACTACCACTAACAATGCTTTCTTGATCATGGCTCACGCTCCTCAAAATAAGGGGGATGCCGTGCGGCTGCCGGAGTCACGCTGGCAAGATCACCGGGCGGCTCTCGTCCCCTGGCCTCAAGTAGAAAAAAGACACGTTGGAGCCAGGACAATCCTGGCGGTCCATAAGGGATTTCGCGTCTCGGCGGGCGATCTTGGGCCAGAATTGCGATTTTCGGAAAGATTTTTTTTGGGCCGTGTGGCACGTCCCTCAGCCTCCGGTGAAGGGCGTGGAGCATTCCGACTCGCCACGCCCATCGCTGGGAGCTCTGGGCGTGCCACACTTCCGCTACCGGTTGCTACTCAGAATCTGTTCGAACTGATCGCCGATGCGGCGGATG
>JBIOWO010000070.1:0-4171 GCA_044868555.1 Lacipirellulaceae bacterium
CATGCGTTCGCGACGCCAGCTACGCGGAATATAGTACGTAAAGCGTTGCCGGAGGATGAATAACAAACTGGGACCAAGCAGAAACATGAACAGGGGATGGCGGTACAGCCGGTAGCTGAGCCGGCCAAGAAATGAGCGACCAAAATACTCGTCGACCGTCAAGACCCAAACGTCACCATGCCCTCGGTGACTAAGATCCCCGCTACTGGAGTGGTGCCTCGAATGACTTCGCCGCCACAAGTGATACGGAGTCAGTGTGAAGATTCCACAGAAACCGCCTACCAGATCATTGGTTCGGCGGCTTCGAAAAAATGAGTGATGGCCGCAATCGTGCTGGATGATGAACAGCCGCACGAGGAAGCCGGCCGTCGGAATGGCCAACAAGAGCGTGAGCCAATACGACCAGGAAACGCTCAAGTACATCAGGTACCACAGGCCGCAGAATGGTACCAGCGAGTTAACGATTTGCCAGTTGCTCTTCAGCTGACTGGGGTGCTTGAACGTTGATAGCGTATGGGACCAGGTGGCACCAATGCCGATCGGTGCCCGCATCACGAGCTGTGTGCTTCCACTGCTCACGCATGTCTCCGCTGCTCATTGGTGAATCGTCCTTAACTGCAATATCGTTCGCAACTCTAGCAGCGATCGCGATTGGAGTAAATGTCCGTTTCTGTTGGCCTTATCGCCAGCACAGTCTCATCCATAGCAATACCACACGAAGTGGAAGAACAGCGGCGCGGTGTAGGTCAGGCTATCGATGCGATCCAGGATCCCGCCATGGCCGGGCAGGGCGGTGCCCGAATCTTTCACGCCCAGGTCGCGCTTCACGGCCGAGATCGACAGGTCGCCGGCAAACCCGGCAAGGCCAATGATCAGCCCGGCAACGAGCGACGGCACGCGATCCATGAACGTCAGCCACGGCCCGATTGCCGCCGCCAACAATGTCGTCGTGGCCACGCCGCCCAGGAAACCGGCCCACGTTTTCCGCGGGCTGACGTGCGGCGCGACGGGAATGTGGCCGAGGCTCTTGCCCCACATGTACTGAAAGATGTCGTTCAGCTCGGTGAGCAGAATCAGGAACAACAGCAGCCCCGCCCCGGCCGACGCCGGTCCCACGCCCTCCGGCCAATGCGGCGGCAAGCGCGGCGCCGTGCCCGGCTCGAGCACCAACAAATACGCAGCGTGCGAAATGCTGAACACCGTCGTCATTAGCCCCCAGTGCAGCGCACTGGTTGCTTCGATAAAACCCTTCGTCACGCCCATGAGCACGAGCCGTGTCGGCAACAACAGAAACAAGTACACCGGGATAAAGATGATGAACATCCCGTACCACTCAATGTAGATCCAATAGTACTGCAACGGGATGCTCACATACGCCCAAGACAGCACTCGCCAATCGGCCGCACGCGGCAACACCAGGTTCAAATACTCGCGGAGCGCCAGCGCACTCACGACCCCAAAGAATATGAGCACACCGCCCCGATTCATGAGCACGGCCAGCACAAACAGTGCGACAATCAGCCACCACGTCCGCACCCGCAGCCACAGTTCCCGATAATCCCTCTCCGGCCGCTTGCGGCTTAGCGCGACGACCACAACGCTCGCCGCCGCCAGCGCAACGATCACGGCCAGAAACACCCACCGCACCGCAGGACTAAGATGAGCGATTGACATGGGCAAGAACGAATGGCGATCCGCTCACCGCTTCACCGCCAGCGACACGCTGAAAATCCCCTCATCATCGACGAGCGTGCGAACCTTCTCAAAACCGGCCGCCGCCACCAGCTGATCCATTTCCGCCTGCGTTCGGCACCGCATCACCCATGGCTCGCCGTCGCGATTCGGCAACACGCGGGCGATCATCTCCTGCTGCGGATGCCACGGCTGGTCGGTGTAGATCAAGACGCCGCCCGGCTCCACCGCCGCCGCCAGCCCGCGGAGCGACTCGCGCAGCGGCGCGTTGCTCGGAAACAGTTCGTACAATCCGGACACAATCGCGATCGTCGGCCGCGGCTCGATCGCCGCAATTGCATCGCCGTCCAGCGCATCGTTCTCCCGGTACTCGACCGACGCGATCCCCATCGACTCGGCCAGCTTCCGTCCCGCCGCCAATCCGCCGCGGTCCCGATCGCACAGCGTCGCCGACACCTCGACGCCGCGGTCCCGCTGCCGGCCGATCGTATCGAGCACGTACCGCCCCGGCCCGGCCGCGATGTCCAGAATCCGAATCGGCCGGCCCTGGTCGCGCAGCACGTCGATCGCTTCGTCGAGCAGTTGTTGCAGATGCACTTTCCGCTGCCGAATCCCACGCCAGCCGGGCGTATCCAAGTAGAACCGGTCGATCCAACGCCCGAAAAAAGACCTTCCCTCCGGCGTATTGCGATACACATGGTCCAGCGACTCGCCCGAGTCAAAACCCGTCTGCCAGCCGACGCTCACCCCCTTGCTCAAGCGACCGACGGATTGCAGTAAGAGACGCTGCGCGGCAAAGCTCCACCACTTGAGCGATGTAACGGGCAGCGGGCATTGCAGCCGGTCGTACACGCGGCGCGTGTAGCCCGACTTATCCGCATCCAGGAGCGAAGGCGCCGCGGCCGGCGCCTCGAACGCGGCTTGAATGAACTGCCGAGTCCGATCGATCGGCCGCTGACGATTTTGCTCCCAATAGGTCGAGTGATAAAAGTCGGGATACACCACCTTGTCCTTCACCACCGACGACAGCCGCGCGTACAGCCGGTGCTGCGGTACCTTCTCGACGACCCAATCGCGGCCGGAGATCAAGACCAGTGTCGGCGCCGTGATTGCCCCCGCGTCGCGCACCAGGCGCGTCGAGGTATCGTACAAATCGAGCAATATGTTCACCGCGATCTGCCGCGAGATGAGCGGATCGTTCGCGTACTCGCGCGCCTGCTCGCGGTCGTGCGTGAGCATCTTCGGCTTCACGTAACTGTGGATGAACGACTTCGGCCTGAACTTGCGCCACACGCGCAGCGCCGGAATCGCCAGCGGCATGTACAGTTTCACCCGCAGCGCCGGCGTGGCCACGGCGAGCGCGCGGATCGGCGGCGCGTAATCGTGGACCCAAGTGGCGGCCAGCACCGCCCCCACGCTCTGCGCCACCACGGCCATATTCTCAATCGGAATGTCGAACTGTTGCGACAGGTGCCGCACAAATTCCTCCGCGTCGCGCACCATCCGCCCGAAGCTCTCGGCGTAGCCGCGATCGCCGGGCGACCGGCCATGCCCGCGCGCGTCCCATGCGAAAAACCAAAAGTCGTCGAGTCCGATCCGATCGATAAAATCCTGCCAGCGGGCCGAATGTTCATGCCCGCGATGAAACAGCACCACCGCCCGGCGAGACTCGGCCGCCGGGGCCCATGCACGATAAAAAAGTTCGACGCCGTCGCTGGTGCGAAACGTATGCTCGCTGGCCGACCGCGAAGTCGTTGGCTGTGCGGATGAAGCTGCTATGCTCATGTTCGAGTCTCCACCATTGCTAATGCTCGGCGCGACCGATTGATGATTGTCACGACTGCCAGCACGGCCATAACCGCAAGCACGGCATCGAGCCAACTTCCTGGCCTCAGCCCAGACCCCAGCAGGAGCGCGATGGCGCTGAACACGACGGCCCGGTCACTCTTTCCCAGTGGTCCATCATACCGCCGCTCCGCGCCGATTTGGACCGCCACCACGCCGGCCATCTCACTGATTATCCCCAGCACCACGGCCACGACCACCAGCCAACCGCGCACGCCCGGCACCAGCGCCAGCGGCAGATATAGCGCCGCATCGGCAATCACGTCGCCCAACTCGTTCAGCACCGCCCCCAGCCGCGATTTCATCCCATGCTCGCGGGCCAGCATGCCGTCGATCGCATTGAGCGCCATCCGCACCAACAGCACGATCGGCAACAGAAACAGCAGCCCGCGGAGTTTCGGATACGTCGCGACGATCGCGCCCACCGCCAGCGACATCGCGGCCGCCGCGATCGTCACCTGGTTGGCGGTGACGCCGTGTGCCGCCAACCAATTTGTCGCCGGTCGCAACAGCGCCTAAAACCGCGGTTTAAGATCGTATATACTGGCCACCACAATCGCAGCCTAAAACCGGCCCGTAAACAATAGAGATAAGAAGTGCTCACTTAGCGTGCGTGGAGACAACCGCCTTGTCA
>JBIOWO010000071.1:0-12925 GCA_044868555.1 Lacipirellulaceae bacterium
CCTGTCCGGGCGTGAACTGTCCGTGGATCGTGTACTGGTCCCCATCGAGGCGGTGCACAAGGACAACGCGCAGTAAGTAATCGACGATCCAATACTCTGCGATTTTCGCTTCCGCGTAATCGAGCAACTTCTGCTGGTAATCGCGCTCGCGATCCTTTGGATCCTCGCTCACCACTTCCATCACCAAATCGGCGGAGTCCCAGGCTCGATTGTGGCGAGCGTTGAAATGGTCCTTATGTAGGAAGATGACATCGGGCAATCTAATTCTGCGTGGACGAATGCGAACTCGAATACCGGCCCAACGCACTTTTCCAAGCTTCCGCCGTTCCACGAATTCATGCAGGGCGAAAAACAGAAACTCAACCAACGATTCGTGGATATCCGTTGGCGCTGGCAAAAACTCCAATCGCCCGTCTGTGAATTCAATTCGGCGGTTCGTACCATCCGTCAGACGGAAGTACTCCTCCTCGGACCACTCGCCTTGCTCAGGGAACAGCGTCGCTACTTCCCAGGCATAGTCGGGTTCAGATGAATGCGGAGAATAAGCAGTGGACATGGCTCGACGAGTGAATCCGGGGGCCATCGAGACAATGGACCAAGCTTCAAAGTAGCAGATTTCGCAGCTGCCAGCAAATCGTACGGCGGGCCGCACGGCGAAGTCGCCGGTCCACCGCGTGGCGTCCCCTATCGCCGCGACGAGCTGCGCTTCTTCTTTCGCTTCGCGGAGCCTTCGCGGAGCGGCTCGCCGTTTGTCAGGGGCAGCTCGGGGATGGTGCTGAAGGAAAGGGGCAGATTGGCCTCGGCGGCGATGGCTTCTTCGCGGGATACGGCCGCGAACAACAGCTCGCTTTGGCTGCGATGCGCCGTCTGGCCGTCGGCCTGCATGACGCGCGAATAGGTGCCGTCCTGACTGATTCACTTTTTCCAGTCGTCGCCCGGCATGATGCGATGCATGAATTCATCGAACAAGGGGACCGTAAATGCTGTATCCCCATGTGTAGGACTCCAGATCATCCCCTTGGCGATTAACTGATTCCGAGTCGGTGCCAGGGACGTGACATTGCGGCCAAGCTCCGCCGCAATATCGCCCGAACGATGTGGCCCAGGCCCCAGTTCGGCCACGGCGCGGAGATATTTCTTTTCGGCCGGAGTAAGTCGATCGAATCTCACTCGGAAGAAACTCGCGTCGAGTGCAGCAATTGCGATCTCCGATGCTCGGTCAACGTCGTCGCGCGTAATTGGCGATGTGATGGTCGTATCCCACACCTGCTTTCCCCATTCCTGAAGGAAATACGGATAGCCGCGGGTTTTATCCAGAATTCGGTCCAATGCGTCGTCATTGATTGCGACATCATACTGGCTGAGGGGCTTGGTGATCGCAATCTTCGCCGCAGGCGGCGGCAGGGGCCCAATCTCAGGAAAGTCGAATAGTCGTTCCGCATACGATTTGGCCTTGCCCATTCGGCCACGAAGCTGGGGTAGTCCGGCGCCGACCAGAACCACCGGCAAACTGCGCTGGGCAGTCCGGTGCAAAGCGGTGATCAGCGCGGCGAGTTGTGTCTCCTCGACATACTGCAATTCATCAACGAACATCACCAGCGCAGTCCCGGCCTTCTTTGCGGCGGCCCCCACCGTTTCCAGTAATGCTTGCAGGTCGTGTTCTAAGTCACCGTTGTCGGCCAACCCCGGCTCGGGCGAATAGTCCAGTCCCACCTCGATGTCGCTGTAGGTGAGTTTCAAAGCCTTGGCGAATCCAGCCAGCCCTTTCAAGGCGCGGACTGCCAGATCCTTCGCTTGAGCGTTCAGCGACAGCTTTAGCAAGGTTACACGCAATTCGGGGGCGAGCATGGCCGGCAACGATCGACCTTCGGGCGCTTCGATTCGCATGGTCTGAAGCTCGATCGCCTCCGCATCGTCGCGCATTCTATTCAGCAGGACCGTCTTGCCGACGCCGCGCAGCCCGACCATTAATACGCTTTTCGTCGGCCGCCCCAAACGTACCCGCTGAGTCGCCACGCGGACTGCTTCTCGAAGTACGTCGCGGCCAGCCAATTCGGGCGGCGGTGCTCCAGCCCCAGGAGCAAAAGGGTTTGTTACGGGGTCCATGTAGATAGTTTATACTAACTTTAGTAAGTTTACAATATAATTATAAACTGCCTAAGCTCACTATAAAGTCTGCTCCACTTGACCACTGCCAGCCGCGAACCGCACCGTTGCTTGTGAGGCATCGACTTGCAACGGGAGGAAAA
This sequence comes from Lacipirellulaceae bacterium, assembly GCA_044868555.1. Classification (GTDB taxonomy): domain Bacteria; phylum Planctomycetota; class Planctomycetia; order Pirellulales; family Lacipirellulaceae; genus JABDGM01. The sequence continues at coordinate 2,250 of JBIOWO010000071.1, forward strand.
AGAGCAGCGGTCAGCCATCGTGTGTTATCGTCGCGCTGATTAATCCCTTCGACTGGCCTATCGCCGCGACGAGCTGCGCTTCTTTTTTCGCTTCGCGGAGCCTTCGCGGAGCGGCTCGCCGTTTGTCAGGGGCAGCTCGGAAATGGCGTCGAACGACAGGGGCAGGTTGGCCTCGGCGGCGATGGCCTCCTCGCGGGATACGGCCGCGAACAACAGCTCGCTTTGGCTGCGATGCGCCGTTTGGCCGTCGGACTGCGTGACTCGCGAATAGGTGCCGTCCTGGTTGAGAAGCCGCGTCCGGCGATTGTCGCTCAAATAGGTGGGAATTATTTCCTCGACGATTCGCCGCCGCAGGGCTTCCGCTTCGACGGGGAACATTGCCTCCACGCGACGCTCGAAGTTCCGCGGCATCCAGTCGGCGCTACTCAAAAACACCTGCTCCTTGGCGCCTTCGCCAAACACGAGGATGCGGCTGTGCTCCAGGAACCGGTCGACGACGCTGAACACGCGGATCGTCTCGGAAATCTCCGGCAGGCCCGGCCGCAGGCAGCAGATGCCGCGAATCATGAGGTCGATCGGCACGCCCTCCTGACTGGCCCGGTACAGGGCTTCGATCGTCTGTCGGTCGACGAGCGAATTGAGCTTGGCGAAAATCCGCGAGCGCTTGCCGTCGTGGGCCCGCTGCGCTTGTTCGTTGATCAGCTCGATCGTCCGCCGCTTCAGATCGTTCGGCGCCACGACCAGCTTCTGCCATTCGTGCTTCTGCGAGTAGCCGGTCAGGAAATTGAACAGGGCCGAAACGTCGTCGGCGATCACCTTGTCGGCCGTGAACAGCCCCAGGTCGGTGTACACGAGGGCCGTGTTCGGATTGTAGTTGCCCGTGCTGAGATGGCAGTAGCGGCGGACCTTTTTTCCTTCCTTGCGGACGACCATGGCCAGCTTGCAATGCGTCTTGAACTGCATGAAGCCGAACACCACGTGCACGCCTGCCCGCTCCAGGTGCCGGGCCCAGGTGATGTTGTTGGCCTCGTCGAAACGCGCCTTGAGCTCGACCAGGGCGGTGACGTGCTTGCCGTTTTCGGCCGCCTCGGCCAGGGCGCGAACGATCGGGCTGTCGCCGCTGGTGCGGTAGAGTGTCTGCTTGATGGCCAGCACTTGCGGATCGCGGGAGGCCGTCTCGATAAAGTCCAGCACCGGCCCGAACGACTCGTAGGGATGGTGCAGCAGCACGTCGTGGTCGGCGATCTCGGCGAACAGGTCGTCGTAATCACGCAAGCCGACCGGCGGCTGCGGCACGAGCGGCGGGTCGCGCAGATCCTTCCGATCGACAACCTGCACCAGTTCATAAAGGCACGTCATGTCGAGCGGTCCGCGGATGTCGTACACCTCGTTGTAGCTATCGTCGGTCAATGTCGGGGCGCAGCGAATCTCCTCCTCGGTCACGAGCATCTTCAGCAGCGCGGGATTCATGCCGGCCGAGATTTCCAGCCGCACCGCCTCGGTCCGCTGCCGGGCCCTCAATCGCGATTCAATCGACCGCAACAGGTCGTCGGCCTCCTGCTCCAGCAGATTCACGTCCATGTCCCGCGTCAGCCGGAACGTGGCGTGATCGACAATGCGGTAGCCGCCGAACAATTCGGGCAGCCGGCTGGCAATGAGATCGTCCAGCATCACGAAGTTTTGCTTGTCGTCCGGCTCGACCGACACAAATCGCGGCAACACCTGGGGCACCTGCACCACGGCGAACAGCCGCGGCGGCCCGAAGCCGCTCAATCGCTCCAGCATCGCCGCCAGGTACAAACCGCGGTTATGAAACCGCGGACTCGGATGGGCCGGATCGATCGCCATCGGTGTGAGCACTGGGAACACCGCCTGGCGGAAATACTTGTCGAGCGATTTGAGCGCCTTGTCGTCGAGGTCCTTGATCGCATGGATACGGATGCCGGCCGCGGCGAGCGCGGGCTTCACCGAGTCGTTCCAACAGGCGTACTGCTGGGCGACGAGCTGCTCGGAGCGGCGGGCGATGCGCTGCAATTGCGCGAGCGGCTTGAGGCCGTCGGCCGGCGGGTCCTGCGGCAGCATATCGCCGAATGCCTGTTCCCTCAGCCCGGCCACCCGGACCATGAAAAATTCGTCCAAGTTCGACGCGAAGATCGCCAGGAACTTCACTCGCTCCAAGAGCGGATTGGCGGCGTCTTGTGCCTCTTCCAACACGCGGGCGTTGAACTCGAGCCAGCTCAATTCGCGGTTGATGAAGTGTTCGGGCAGAAACGTCTCACGAGGGGCGTCCATAGTGACATTCTATCTCAGTCGCACGGCCTCCTTTCCGGCAGGTCGTTGCCGCCGCAGCGGAAATGGCCCGTGCCGCACCCCGACACTTGGCCCCGCCGGCGCCGCGTCCATTGCGACCCGATTATCCGTCATTGTCCGAACTTGCCAAGGGTGGGGCCGCGCTTTCCCTGGGATCGGCAGAGTGTCGAATTGTTAAGAACGCGCGAAGACGTTGGCGCGACGTTCGTTAGCTCGGTCCTCCTCGAATACGGAATCGGGCGTGACGAGCAGCGCAGGTCGGCTGGCTGTCGTACTTGCCGTTGCGCACTTCGCGGTGCGCGTCGACAGAACGGGGGATGGCGGCCGGACAAGTTCTGCTTGACGAGCGAGCGGCCGGCGTGGATCGTCACGTTTGAGCGGACGAGCAACGGGCGTCAGCGTGACGGCTAACTCCAGATTCAGCCGGCAACCGCAAGCCTTGATGGACCATCTGCCAAAGTCGAGCGGAACTTGTTTTCGCGGAATATGCGGGCTTTTTCCGAAGGATGCGCCGAGCAACTCAAGTCGAGACCGGACATTGGGACCATTTTTCTTGCTATGGACCACCCGTTTTACCTATACTAGAAGGCACTTTTTGACACTTGTTCAAAACCGGGAACGGATAGGGGTCGGGGTATGTCTCGAGGGCGGTCACGCAATTGGTCATTGTCTCGAAGCGCTTATCGACGGCTATTTCGGTCGCACGCCAAAAAGTCGACGGCTGGAACCTCACGTGGGATTCAGCTCTGCGTCGAGCTCTTGGAAGAACGGCATTTGCTTTCTGCAAATCCGTCGCTGCCATCGTCGATTGATAATGGCATGATCATTCGCACCAGCCCGGCTTGGGACCCACTGTTGCATCCGCAAGCGCAGGGAAGCAATGCATCGGAGTATCTCGCCGAAGGTGCCGCGACGGCGCCGTTTAATTTGCACAGCAATCCCAGCGCAGACAAAGTCATTTTCCTGGACTTTAACGGCGAAAATGTCACCGGGACGACGTGGAACCTGGGCAACACGGACTTCGTCGACGACATGATGATGCCTCTTTACCCGGTTCCCACAATTTTCGCCCTCAATTTCTCGATCGACGGCGACCTCAGTTTTTCCGCTACGGAATTGCAGATGATCGAACGCATCTGGCAGCGGGTGTCCGAGGACTTCGCCCCTTTTAACGTCGATGTGACCACCGAGCAGCCTGAGGATAACATCATCGACAATGGCGTGCGCGTTGTGATCAGCGGCAGCAGCAATGACTGGTGGATTCCACCGGGGGAAGGCGCCATCGGCGGCGTCGCGTATGTCGGAAGTTTCACTGGTACGGTCGACAACATTTGCTGGGTCTTTCCGGAGAATCTGGGCGCACCTGGCAACGCCGCCACGATCGAAAAGAACGTCGCCGAAGCTATATCGCATGAGACGGGTCACACGTTGGGCCTCATTCACGACGGGGAGAAAATGCCCTTTACTCCCAACGTGGAATATTACGCCGGGCACGGCGCCGGCGCAACCGGTTGGGCGCCGATCATGGGCGTTGGATACGGCCAAGAGCTCGTCCAATGGTCCAAAGGCGAATACCCTTGGGCCAACAACATCGGCGACATGGGCGGCGACGACGATCTCGACATCATTACGACGATGAACGGCTTCGATTACAAGGACGACGATCATGCCAACACGATCGATGATGCCCTCTTTCTGGATTTCGACCGCACAAGCTTTTCCGGGCAGGGGATCATTGAGAGGAATGATGATCTCGACTTTTTCGCGATTCCGCTGAGCGTCGAATCGGTCGTCATCAACATCGATCCGTTCATACTCAGTCCCAATCTCGATATTTTGGCAACGCTGTACAATTCAGCGGGCGAGGAAATCGCCACTAGCAATCCAATCGATGCCTTAAACGCGACGTTCAGTATTAACACGGAAGATGCAGGCAGTCTCACGCTTCCGGCTGGAATATATTACCTGTCCATCGATGGGACGGGAAAGCCGCAGACGACCGACTTCGGTTACTCTGACTACGGCAGCCTCGGCCAATACACGATTAGCGCTAGCCGCGAATCACACCTTAATAATCTTGTCGGAGTCGACTTCGACGTCATTGGTGGGCCAATTCCCACGAATTGGACTCGCTACACCGGCGGAACACTGCCGCCCAACCATCAGGCAGTGTTGAGCAACCTCAAGGATGAATTGGGAACGGCCACCGATGTGAATTTGATCATCACGTCGAGCAAATCGTCGATTCCGCGATTTACCAACACGCTCAATCCGGACACCGTGCCGCTGCACCCGGCGCCGCTGACGCAGTTGGGCGGATACATCGCGGACACCAATGTCAATTGGACCTTTCAGTGGTCTGACCTCGACCCATTGACGGTCTATGAGTTCTACGTATTCGGCGCCCACGGCACAGGCGGGGGTAACCAAATCCACGTTACTGGGTATGGCAGCCAGGCCGTCGACTTCACCCAGCCGCTTCTGGCCAATGAATTGTATGTCAACGGCGAGGCCGGCGGCGACCTGGAACAGCTGATCAATTACTCCCGGACGATTCGCTCGAACGTAGATGGCACGATTACAATTACGGTCGCCAATCAGGCGGGCTTGGCCGCCGGACTGGCGGGACTGGCAATTCGTCCCGCCATTAACGGCTCGATTTTCGGGCAAAAGTGGAACGACTTGAACGGCGACGGGATCAAGGACCCTGACGAACCGGGGCTGGGCGGCTGGACCATCTTTCTCGATGACAATGACAACGGCCTCTTGGACGTCAACTTTCCGCAGAACGCGCCCTCGGTGGATGTGCCGCAAGTGATTTCAGACTTGACCACGGTAAAATCCGAGCTGCTCTTTGAAGGCATTCGAACACTTTCGGATATCGACGTCACACTCGACATCACGCACGGATTCGATGCCGACGTGAACGTGTTCCTGATCAGCCCGTTGGGAACTCGCGTGGAGCTGTTTAGCGACGTGGGCGCATTCAACGACAATTTCACCAATACAACTCTCGATGACGAGGCCTCGCTATTGATCAATGCGGGTGCCGCACCTTTCACGGGCCGATTCCGCCCCGAAGGCCTACTGAGCAGTTTTGACGGCGAAGATCCCAACGGCGTTTGGACGCTCGAAATTTCGGACGATGCGCCCGGGGATCCGGGCGTGCTCAATAGCTGGTCGCTGAACATCACAGGCAGCGAAGGCTCGACCGTCACTGACGGCGGCGGTAACTACAGTTTCGACAACCTTGACGCGGGCGTTTACAACGTCAAGGAAGTGTTGGCAGGGCAGACGGGCTGGGTTCAAACGTTCGCTTCGCCGCCCGTTACGATCAATTCGGCAGCTAGTGTCCTCGACGTGGATTTTGGGAACTGGGTTCCGGTTGTTCTCACCGAAGGCTCGATCTCAGGGCAAAAGTGGAACGATTTGAACGGCGATGGAATCAAGGATTCGGAAGAGCCCGGCTTGGCAGATTGGCGGATTTACGTCGATGAAAACAACAACGGCATGTACGATCCTGAAATCGCCGGGACATTTTCCTCGACGGATGTGCCTCAAAATATCGTAGACCTTTCCACGGTCATTGCCCCGTTGGTCGTCGATGTGTTTGGATCCGTCGTCAGCGTGGAAGTAAAGCTGGACATTTCGCATAGTTTTGACGCCGACTTGGACGTTTTTCTGATCAGTCCTTCTGGCCGTCAGATCGAACTGTTTTCGGGCGTCGGTGGCCAATTTAACAACTTTACGAATACGACTTTTTCGGACAACGCGGCAGTGTCGGTCCTGAATGGGACGGCGCCGTTTACCGGCAGCTATCGGCCGGAAGGATTGCTTAGCGACTACATCGACGATGAGGCGAATGGTACTTGGCAGCTGTTGATCCGAGACACGGCTTTCGGCGATGTGGGCACTCTCAACAGTTGGTCGTTAGACATCGTGCACAGCGAGCGGTCGACGTTAACCGACGAAAACGGCCAATACATATTTGAGGATTTGCAGCCGGGCACCTATGTAATTGGCGAAGTGCTGCAACCAGGTTGGATCCAAACGGCACCGCTCATTCCTAACGCCGCTCCGTACTACGAGATCGAGCTTGCCGCGGGCGATGCAATCACGGACATGGACTTCGGCAATCAGGAAGCCGATTTTCTGCTCGGCGACTACAACACCGACGGGACGGTCGACACAGCCGATTTCATCATCTGGCGTTTCACGATGGGCGATACCGTCACGCCCTTTAGCGGCGCAGATGGCGACGGCAGTGGCGTGATTGACCAAGGCGACTACAACCTGTGGCGAGCGCATTTCGGCGACACGCTGTCGCCCGGAGCAGGTAGCGCGGCGGTCGTGGTCGCGGAAGTCGCTCAACCGGGCGTGGCTTCCGCAGTAGCGGTTGAGCAGCCGGCGCCCCAACCGGTGGCGGTGCATGCCACGGCTGTCGTTGCTGAGTTTCACGGCACCGCAGAGCGAGATGCCGAACAAGGGAGCAACGACGCAGCATCCCAGCCCGCGGCGCGCACCGAAGCGCCGTCGCTCACTATCAGTCGCTCGACGCCACGCGTGAGAGGCAAGTTTACGCCCGCGAGCGCGGCGCGTGACATCGCGTCCAACGACGCCGCGATCCTGGCGTGGCTCTCAGCCGGCAGCCGCGTCGATCGTTCAGTTTTGGGCGACGACTTTGGGATCGCGACCGCTGACAAATCGCGTGACGGGAACGAGAGTGACTCGTGCGATTTGGTGGACGTGGTCTTTGAAGCGATTGGGACCGCCTGACGGACGTTGGGTCCGTTGAGCGCCGAAGTCGACGATCGGCGAATCGGTGCAACCGGCTGGGCCGATCCGTCGCTTGTCGCGCCGCCCATTGCCGGACGAACCGCGCCGCTCACGCTACTGCTTGGATTCCGAGATGAGGCGTCCTGCCTTGTACTGCTGGACAATTTTTTTTCCGTCCGGCAACCAGAACGTGGCCGGTCCGTCGAGTTTGTTATCGACGTAAGTGACTTCGCCGCGCTTGTCCCCCTTTTCGGTCCACTCGGTGCTCACGCCTTCCCGCTTCCCCTGCTTGAAGCTGTTCTGCTGCCTTAATTGCGCATTGGGGAACCACAGTTTCCAGACACCGTCGGCCTTGCCGTTGTCGTAGTGTTCTTCCTGCAACGGCTGCTCGCCGGTTTTGTCGAACTTGATCCACTCGCCGTGGCGCTCTCCATCTTGGAAACTGCGCTTCGCCGCCAACGTGCCGTCGGCGCGGTAAACTTCCCAAGCGCCGTCCGGTTTACCGTCCTTGTACGTTGCCTTGCGATTGACCTGGCCGTTCTCAAACCAATACGTCCAGACACCGTTCTGTCGGCCGCGACTGAACTCGCCCTCGATGAACGGCTTGCCGGAATTGTAATACTCACGGTAAAAGCCGTCGGCCTCGAAGTGATCGTCGGAAAACAGCGCCAACCGGCGCTCGGTGCGAGTTTTGCCGTCCTTGTACTTTTCCGTTCTCGTTTCACTGCGGACGACTCGCGGCGGCGCGACCTGTCCCGGCTCATCCAGGTAGATCGGCTTCCCCGTGTACGGCTGGATCTTGACGCGCTCCTCGACGGATCGACCGGTTGCGGCGTCGCTGGCGCCCGCCTTCGTGCCCGAGTCTTGCGCCGTCAAAGGTTGGCAGATCACCGATCCGCCAATGACGAATGCTAGCGCGGCGGCGAAGCGCAACAGGCGATTACGGTACAAGGCAATCATTCGCACAAACTCTCCAAAAAACAGGTACTCCGGCGAGGCCGCTTCAGCGGCCGGGCGTTCTGCGTAGCATCAATCCACCCCTGCCGCGACACTCCACCAAATATGGCATATTGCCGCGAGTCAGTCCATAAACCGGCCGCCGGAGCGCACGTTGTAGCGGTTCTGAGCACAGGTACGGCGAACTGCATCGCAAAATACGAAGAATTTGCGAGTGGCGAAATGCCGGACTCACGTTCATGCGTCATTCGTCATTCGGACATTCGTCATTTGCCTACCGGCGCCACCCATCGCGCAGCACGGCGTGCTTGGGCACGACCATGATCCCGTCCAGCATTTCCCAGTTTTCGCCGGCGATCCGGTCCCGCTGCTGCGGGTCGCCCACTACCTGTACGCCGGCGCCGATGTGACAGTTCTTGTCCACGATTGCCCCTTCGATGACCGTGCCGTCGCCGAATCCGATCGGCGGGCATCCGGCGTCGCGATTGGCCGCGAGCTGGGCCGGCGTTTCGTAATAGTCCGCGCCCATCAGCACCGAGTTGCGGATCGTTACATCGCGGCCAATGTTGCACCGCAGGCCGATCACGCAGCTCTCGATCCGCGTGCCGGGGCCAATCACGCAGCCGTCGGCGACCAGGCTCTCGGAGATCGTCACGCTGTCGGCCCGCGTCGGCGGCAGAAACCTGGCCCGCGTGTAGATCGGCGACGTGGCCGACGCCAGGTCGAACGGCGGCCTGGCCTTCGCCAGCCGCAGGTTGGCGTCGTAGAACGAACGGATCGTGCCGATGTCTTCCCAATAGCCGTCGAACACATGGAGCTGCACATGCCGCGAGCGGATCGACGCCGGAAAAACCTCTTTGCCGAAATCGCGGTAGTCGGTCTTCTCGAGCGCCGCGGCCAGCGTCTCGCGGTGAAACACGTAGATGCCCATGCTGGCCAGGCAATCGCGGCCGCGGCTCTCGATGCCGCGGGCCTCCAGCCATTGCGGGTCCATCGCCACGTCGTTCAGCTCGCGATCGGTCTGCGGCTTTTCCAAAAATCCAACCACCCGCCCCGTGCCGTTGACGCGCATGATGCCGAGCGACGACGCCTCGCAGCGATGGACCGGCTTGGCGGCGATCGTCACATCGGCCTTCGCCGCACAATGGGTCGCCAGCATGTTGCCGAAATCCATCCGATACAGCTGATCGCCCGACAGGATCAGCACGTATTCGACGTCGGGCGTCATCAGGTATCGCAAATTTTTCCGCACCGCGTCGGCCGTGCCTTGATACCAATCGTGCCCGCCGTCGGGCTGATCGATCGTCTGCTGGGCGGCCAGGATTTCGACGAACCCGCCGCTGAAGTCGTCGAATCGGTACGTGCCGCGGATGTGGCGGTGCAGGCTGACCGACTGAAATTGCGTCAGCACGTAAATCTTGTTGACGCCGCTATTGAGACAATTCGAGAGCGGAATATCGATGAGCCGATATTTGCCGGCCAGTGGCACGGCCGGCTTGGCGCGATACGAAGTGAGCGGCTGCAACCGCGTTCCCCGCCCGCCTCCCAATACCACGGCCACGACGTTTTTCACAAGAGTATCCTTGCACGCACGGGGTCGGGGCTCTTTTTTGACTGGAGAGTTTGTCAGCCGACTAAGGTACCCAGTCGAAAAAGAGTCCCGACCCCTTTTGGCTTGCTCAACCCTTCACCACAAAATTCACCAACCGCCCCGGAACGATGACCGTCTTCATAATTTGCTTGGCCGCGAGCAATTCCGCAATCCTCGCATCGGCCTTGGCGACTGATTCGAGCGTTTTCTCGTCGGCGTCGGCCGGAACCGTGATCTTCGATCGCACTTTACCGTTGATTTGCACGGGTACTTCGACCGTGTCCTCTTTCGCCAAGGCCGGATCGAACGCCGGCCACGGCTCGTAGGCGAGCGATTCCTTGTGCCCCAGCGCCTGCCACAATTCCTCGGCCATGTGCGGGGCGAACGGCGAGAGGAGCAGCACGAACTTCTCCAGCACCTCCCGCGGTCGTTCCGATTCCTTGGTGAAATGGTTTGTGAACTCGATCATCCGAGCGATGGCCGTGTTGAACTTCAGCTTGTCGATGTCCCCGGTCACCGCGCCGATCGTGCGGTGCAACACGCGGTTCTCCGCCTCCGTCGGCGGCCGGGCGACCACCGACGCATTTAGCTGCACATTCTCGGATCGATCATCGATCAATAATCGCCATACGCGATTGAGAAAGTTGTGAACTCCGTTCACGCCCTCCATACTCCAGGGCTTCGTGTCTTCGAGCGGACCCATGTACATCTCGTACAGCCGCAAGGAATCGGCCCCGTACTCGCGGACGATGTCGTCGGGATTCACGACGTTGCCGCGGCTCTTGGACATCTTCTCGTTGTTCTCGCCCAGGATCATGCCCTGGTTCACGAGCTTCTGGAACGGCTCGGGCGTCGAGACGATGCCGCGATCAAACAGCACCTTGTGCCAGAACCGCGCGTAAAGCAAATGCAGCACTGCGTGCTCCGCCCCGCCGACGTACAAATCGATCGGCATCCACGCCTTCTCGACGCCGGGGTCAATTGCCGCCGAGTCGTTCTTCGGATCGAGAAATCGCAAATAGTACCAGCACGACCCGGCCCA
>JBIOWO010000072.1:0-20822 GCA_044868555.1 Lacipirellulaceae bacterium
ACCGAAACCCTCAGTCAAAGCGGCAGAGGGAACCGGAATTCGGCGCTCTGCCCAAAGGTTTGGGAGGGTTGTGGCGTGACGCGAGCGGCGGTCGACTTCCCGCGGCCAAGCCTGACGGACATTTCACGCGTCACCCTAGCAGACGTGGTGGCCCAATTTCTACAAGAAAGTTTTTGGGATTTTGGAAGAGGGATGAGAGACGAGAGATTGGCCGCAGATTTCGCAGGTTGTCGCAGATGGGCGTACCAGTTTGAAATCATCTGCGTTCCTCGGCGCAATCTGCGGCTACTCGATCTGCACCATCAGATGCTGGAGATTGGTGGCCAGGAATTGGGGGTTGACTGGCGGCCGGTGCCGAGGGCCTGGGACGGCCCGGCTCGCTGCGGAGTGGTGCGCGGGGGCTTTGCTGGACTCTAATCGTCGGGCGAGAGTATACTTTTGGTATGAGCCACACGATCCCCGCTGTATTTGCCGCTGGAGTCTTCCGTCCGTTGGAGCCGGTGGACTTGGCTGAAGGTACGCCGGTCCAAGTTCAAGTGCTGCGTTCTGCTGGATCATCTGTCGATGAAATGTCGCCCGACGAACTCGCACGCCACCAAGCAGCGATTGTCGAGTTTCTGGCCAGGATGGAGGCGCTTCCTGACGAGGGCCCTAACGACGGCTTCTCCGGTCGCGATCACGATAAAATCCTCTACGGTGCGCCGTGATCTTCGTCGACACCAGCGCATGGTATGCATCATCGTCGATACGCGATGCCAACCACCAAGCGGCCAGACATTTTCTGGCGTCCATACAGGAACGGCTTATCACAAGCGACTACGTGATTGATGAAACGTTGACTCTGTTCCGTTCTCGAGGTGAAAATCGACACGGCGTCACGTTTGGAGCCGAAGTGATCGATGGCTCCTTCGCCGAGATCATCACGATTGAAAAGCAGGATTTTTCCGCGGCGTGGAAGTTGTTTCAGCAGTACGACGACAAATGTTGGAGCTTCACGGACTGCACAAGCCGTGTGGTGATGGAGCGGCTGGGCATTGGGCGCGCGTTTGCGTTCGACGACCACTTCCGCCAGTTTGGTACCGTGCTCGTGGTGCCGTGACGTTGCCCCAGCGCGGGCGGCCAATCCAACATCGCCCATTTGCGGCAACGACCATGAAGCGCATTACCCGCAACCAGCGGCTGACTCCGGAAGAGGCCGCCAAGTACAGAGTGGTTCGAGAGCAAGTGGCGGCGGAGCTGCCTGACTTGATCGCCCGTCACGACGAGCAGATGGCGAGTCTCGATCAACTCGAAAAGTTGTTCACGCAGCTCAAGGCGGCGCGCGAAGCCAAGGGGCTCAGTCTGGCAGACTTGACCGAGCTGACCGGCATGGACCGCTCGGCTCTTTCGAAGCTAGAAACTGGCCAGCGTGCCAATCCCACGGTCGAAACGCTCGTCCGCTATGCCGAAGCCGTCGGCATGCGGCTCGTGGTGTCGTTGGCGGATGCGCGGACAGGATAAGTTTTGGCAGACGTGAATGGCCACTGCTGAAGTCGACTCGATGAATTCACACGCTCGACTAGCAATCGCGGCATCGTTCTTTATCACGTCGGTCTTGGGCGCAAGCTTGATTTTTGTGTCCTTGGCCGCTCAGAGCATGGCCATTGCCGCAGTTCGTTCCACCCTGTTTCTGATGGTTATGGGCTGTGTCCACATCGCCGGGTATTTGCTCTACGTACAACAGTTTGCAGCGAGCACGAGCGAAACAGTTCCCGACAGGTCATCGTTCACGTTTTCAGATGCGTATTGGCCCGCGCTCAAAGTTGCCGTCATCCTACAGGCCGTTCTTGGCATTCTCACCGCTCTGATGTTGGATGGCGGGCGCTCATTTGTTTTCTTTGAAGTCGCGTTCGTCGGCCATTGGATTGGCATTCTTTTGATCATGGGACGTCGGCCGTTAACACCCACGCGGTTCGACCTCATCTATGTCCGCTACGGTGTCATTATCAACCTGGTCCTGGCCGGGATAATCGCTCCCGCGGTTTGGTCGTTAATTGGCGAGAGTACTTTGAGCGGTTGGGAGCGGTTGCAAGGTCGCTGATTTGGCGCGAACATCGCGCAGCGACGCTGGTCCGCGCAAAGTGTGATCGGGGGCGGGGACGTCCCAGTTCGCCGTGGAGGAAATCGCGGGGAGCGGCTATCTCGAATCGCGTTTGGCCTGGCGGCGTTTGTTGGAGGCGGAGGCGTTTTTTTGGACGCGCATCAGACCGCTGGCTTGGAGGCGGGATTTTTTGGCGGCGGTGGTTGCGCGGAGCTGCTTGCCTCGGGTGACGCGGAGGCCTTGGAATTCGCGGGCCGATTCGCGGGCTGAGAGGCCGAGGCCGGCGTGGGCTCGCTTGCCCTGCCCCGCTTTGGCGGCGGGGATCGATGGCTTTGCCGGTCGTTCCACCGTTGATTCTCCGCCGGCGATGCCGAACGCTTCTTCAATCGTGATTGGAGGCGCGGCCGGTGGTTTTGATTTGGACTTCTTTGGTGGCCTGGGTTTTTTGCGGCCGCCCATTGCCGAGCGCTCCTCCTTGAGCTCTGCGCGGATGTCGGCGCGGTCGGCGCGATGCGTGGCGGAGCGGGCCCGCTTGGGCAGCCGTTTCGGCGCGGGTGTGCTCTTCCGACCTTTGGCTTCAAGCGTCGCTAACTGTTCTTCGAAGCGGGAAACGACCTCGCGGAAGAGCTGGGCCTTTTCGGCGGAACGGGCATTCGGGTCGGTTGGTCGGGAGCGCTGGGCCGCCTTTGAGGCGCGGCGCTGGCTGCGGGACTGGTCGCGCCACTTGTCTTGGAGTTTGCGGGCGCGGTCGAGCTTCTGTCGGATCTGCACGACCGTGTAGCGGCCGATTTCGTTGCGGGTGCTGGCGCGGGCGAGCGTGAGTTCACTGGCGGTGCAGAGCGATTTTGCCTGGGCGAGGGACGTGGCCATGGGTGGCTCCTGTACGATGGGTTTGATTGCGTGGCGCATCATAACATATTCGTTGGTGCCTGGTGGCGCACCGGTTGGGATGGGAGAGCTGAACCCCACAGGTTGGGCGCGCGTATTGTTACGGGGTCGGGGACGACCCGGCTCGCTGCGGAGTGGGGCGATATGTTTAGCTCTCGATTCCGGCCTGGAGTCGAACGGTGGAGAATGCCGCCAGGAGAATGATGAGCACGACGTACGTGATTGCCGTTTTCCAACTATCCTCGCTATTCGGTTTGTCGCCGAAGGCGCGCGCGAGACAAACGAGGGCGATGATGACCAGCAATCCGTCCTGCGCGACGTGCGCAGCGCCGCCGGCCGTGACCGCCGCGAGAAGTTTTTGACTGCGCGACATGGCATGGAATCCGCGGCCGCCGTCGAGCGAGGCGATCGGCAACAGGTTGAACAGATTGATCCAGGCACCGACTCCCGCGATCGCCGCAAAAATGGGCGCCTTTGTCGCCAGCCATAGTGCCAGCGTGAACGCCGCCGCCCCAAGTCCATAGATCGGGCCGGCGAGGCCAATCGCCGCGTCTTCTTGGGGGTTAACCACTTTTTGCTGAAGCCGAATCAGCGCGCCAAGCCCTGGAACAAACATCGGCGCCGTCGCCCTGAATCCGTAGCGTCGCAGGGCGATGACATGACCCATCTCATGCACATAGATCGACAACACGAGTCCGAGCGCAAACTTCCATCCCCAGGCCGTCCAATACACACCCAAGGAAAGTAACATCGAGAGCAGCGTGGTTCCTTTGGTGAGCCCAAGTAAGAGCGCTTTGAATTTCCAGGCCATCAGTCCGGCGGCTCCCAGGCTCGCGGCCACTCGCACAGCGAGTGTATTCTGCCGCTCGTCCGACGCCGCAACTGGCACAGCACTCGACGACAGGCGGCTGTCCAAATCCGTAATCTTTGCCGAGATGACGCGATGCTGTTTTGAATCGGCGGGCAACAGCCCCAGGGCATCGCGCCAATGAGCCAGCGCATTCGAAATATCGCCCTGCTCGGCGGCTGCCCGCGCGGACCGGGCCAGAGCGTCCAACTTGTCGGCATGAACCAGTCGCCCGCATTCTGGACAAGCGAGCATCGTCGGCGCTAGTTGCGTGGCGCATTGGGGGCACGAGGCAAACGCTGGCGGTTGAGGCGTCAAAACAGTGTTCCCACGCGACGATAGGGAGCCGCCAATGGCCAACAGGCGTCACACTGCGGCGGGGCTGGGTCCTAATTGGTATGGGCCGCTGACGGGAAGTTGTTGGCGCGCGTTCAGTTTCCACGCTTGCCAGAGGGCGAAGGCAATGATCAGCAGCCCGATGATATTCTCCATGCCTTGAAGGAACGGCAGCGCCAATGAAAAGATAAATGCGAATAGGAGCAGCGCAGCGGATGCGATGATGACTGCGACAGTTCCCATATCAGGCAGCGTCTTTTCCGCGTCGGCGTTGGCGCCCGCAGCGACGATGCCGTTTTCGGCTTCCACCTGGTTTTGATTCCCGTCGGCAGGCTGAGCGGCCGCCTGTTGCCGCTCACGCGCATCCTGAAACACTGCCTCCACAACGTCGGGCATGTAGTTGGCGGCAATGCAGGCGTAAGTGATCACCACTGCCAAGACCTGGTATCCGCGTCCGCCGCGTCCTCCGGATCCTTTGCGAACGGCGATGCCGACCATGAAGCCGACCAGGATCGCCACGATGCCGGCTTCCAGATTTGCCACGCGGCGGACGGCGAACCAAATCACGGCGCCGAGCAAACCTGCGCCGGCGCCCATGAACGACGCCTTCAAGAATCGGCCCACTTTGCTTCCCTCGAGCGGCGCGTTCATCTTCGAGTTGCAGCCCGGGCACAATACCTGGTCGCCCAGTGCGTAATATGTCGTGACGATCGGCGTTTGGCAGACCACACAGCTCTTGCCGAGAGTGGTCGAAGGAGAGCTCGTGTCTCCCGGCTCGACCGTATCAAATTGCAAGTCATCGGATGAAGAAACGGGCGACGTAGATTCTGACATCGGCTCTCCTTGTCGTGTAACGCCACCTCATGAAATGGCGTGAGAGTACGTGCGTGCCGATTTGTACACCGTCAGGCAACTACCGTTTCGCCGCGACGCGAAGCAAATCGCGGCAACGATCATGCGACTTCGCTTCGACTCGGAACCATGGATTTCTACAGCCTAGCTCAGAACCAAATCGCGTCAAGTTAAGTTGCGGCTGATTGCATAGTTTTTTGCGGCGGCCGAATTGACCATCAAGTGGGTGACATTTTGATATGGTAGTGAAAAATGGCTAGCTGGCGATGTTCTCTTCCATACGGGCGTGTTCGCTCACCTGCTCTTCGAGGCGGACGTCGTCGAGGAGCCTGGTTTGCTTCCAATCGCTGCCGAGGAACCAGACGACCGTGAGCAGCGCGCCGAGCGGGTTCGAGACGCTCATTGCCCACCAGATGCCGTCGACGCCGAGCGCCGTGTGGTAGGCGAGGACGTAGGCCAGTGGGAACCGCATTACCCATTGGGTGACGATGGCCTGGGAGAGGGCGGCGGCCGTGTTGCCGGCACCTCGTAAGGTGCCGGTGATTACTTGTTGGATGCCGACGAAGCCGAGGGTGAGGGAGAACATGCGGGTGAAATAAGCGGCCACGTCGATCGAAGCGCCGCCTTCGGGGACGAAGAACGTGATGAGCGGCCTGGCCCAGATGAAGATCGGGATGCCGATGCCTTGGAGGACGACGAACGACATCAGCACGGCGACCCAGTTGGTGCGCTCGGCCCGGTCGATCTTGCCGGCGCCGATGTTCTGGCTGACGAGAGTGGAGGTGGCCATCGAGAAGCCCATGGCGGGGATCATGACGAAATTGATCACGCGCATGGCGGTGCCGAACGCGGCGGTGGGGACGGTGCCGAACGCGGCCACCAGGAGCACCATCAGGGTGAAGCTCATCGCGCGGGCGGCCTGCTCGGCCGAGGCGGGCGCGCCAAGTCGAAAGCATTTCCAGATGAGTCGCCAGTCGGGGCGGAAGTCGCGAAGACGCAAGCGGAAGCCATCGCGGCTGCGGACCATGTGGATGAAGCCGATGATCGTGGCCAGGGCCTGCGTCATGACCGTGGCCATCGCGGCGCCGGAGACTCCCATCGCGGGGATGAATTTCCAGCCAAAGATGAAGAGCGGGTCGAGCACCAAATTCAAGAGCACGGTGACGAGCACGATGTACATGGGGATGTGCACGACGCCCAAGCCGCGCATCAACGATTGGTACACGTAGAATCCGAACACGAACACGAAGCCGAGGAACGTGTACTGGGTAAAGCTCACGGCGTCGGGCAGCACGTTTGGCTTGGCGCCCATGAACCTGATCAGCGGCTCGCTGAAGATGAAGCCGACGCCGGACGTAACGAGCGACACGGCCAGCACCATGAGCAGCGTCTGGGCGGCGACGTGGTTCATGGCCCGCTCGTCGCCGCGGCCTTTGTATTGGGCGATGAGGACGGCGCCGGCGATCGGCAGGCCGCTGCCGATGGCAATCATGAGGAAGCCGATCGGAAACGAAAGCGAGACGGTGGCGACGGCTTCCTTGCTCAGTCGGCCGACCCAGAAGGTGTCGGTGATCTGGTAGGCCGATTGGAGGATATTGGCGAGGACGATGGGGATCGAGAGCCGCACCAGCGCGCGGACGATGGAGCCTTCGGTGAGCGGTGGGGGGCCGGTGGGTTGCATGTCAGTGGCGAGTGGCGAGCGGCGAGAGCGCGAGACGGGTATTGTTCGTTGCGTCGTTACGCGGGTCAATGCGCTCCGCTGCGCGTCGCGGCTAAACGGTTTTTGCTAGGTCTACAATTTGTGGCCGGGGAAGACTTCGACGGCGGCGCCGTCGGCGATCAGGGCGCTGGTGGGCGGCGACATCAGGTATTTGGCGAGCGGCGTGTGGTAGGTGGCGGCGACGTCGCAGTCCCATGCAACGTCGGCGGCAGGGGCGACTTTCCATGGTTCGTGGGTCACGCGGTATTCGCGCGTGGCGCCGTCGCGGCCTTGGGCGTAGCCCCAGTAGTGCTCGACAATGAATTCGTCGAAAGAGTTCGCGGGCGGCACACGGAACGGCGCGGCGATGCGCGCGGCGAGCGTGTTCCAGCGTCGCCCTGCACTGCCACTCGATTGCCAGACATAAGTAAGGTGGTCAATTTCGATCTCGCTGCGCATCGGACGGCAGACATAGTTTTCGTGGAAGAGGCGGTTGGCGACCATGGCGATTAAGCGGCGGGGGACGATCTCCTGCACGAACACCACGCCGCGGCGAATCTCGCCATCGACAACTCTGCGGACGTAGTAGCGTAGATTGATTTCGGCGAAGTCCGTGTGGCCGGGCCAGGCGCAGCCGCGGACGCGGGTATCGCGGAATTGGAAGCCGACGATGCTGACGTAGGTCTGGCCCTGGAACAGGTCGGGCTCGGTGCCGGGCGGGGCCAGGTCGGCGATGGCGTCGATGGGGACGGGAAAGTTCACGAGGAGCAGCTCGGTCCAGCGGGCGGTCAGAAATGGTCGCTCGTGTCGCGTCATGGGTGCTTACACCGTACACGAAACGGCAAACCGGCCAAAGTGGCCGATTGGTTGACGGGCCGCGGGAGACGATGGATACTGGCGGGCGTGGTTTTTTGGCCGGCGAGAGGCCGGACCGGCGGTCGGTTGTGGAAGGAATGCGCTATGGCTGAGGACGAAAACGAAGATCTGTACGACGAAGAATTCGACTTCGTGGATGACGACGACGAATTCGACGAAGAGTCGGACGCCGACGGCAAGGCCGCTGCCGACAAGCTGACCGGGGACGACCGCGAGCGCGACGACCTGGACGGCAACGCGGATCGGGCCGCGGACGATGAGCCGGAGGACGAGTACGGCCGGACCGCGCCGAAGCCCGACTACGTTGTGCATATCTACGAATACAGTCGCTTCAAGAGAACGATCGACCGGCCGTTCACGCCGGAGGACGCGGAGGCGTTTGCGACGGAATACAATCGGACGGGGAAGTCGTACGGCCGCATGGCGGTGACGAGCAAGAACGACGCCAAGCCGAAGAAGAGGCTGGACCCCGTGGCGGAAGAATAGGCGGAACCACCGAGGCACGAAGGACGTGATGAAGGCAGGATCAAGACCGGATGAAGGATGAGAGATAAGGGATGAGTGATCGCAGTTGGAGTGTTGTGGATCGATAGTTCGATATTTTTCATCCTTCATCCCTCATCTTTCATCCCTCATCCCTCATCCGTCATTGTGGCCTTCATATCGTGGTGATTGATCTTTCGCGGAGGCGGTGACCGTGGGATTCAGGTCGCGAGCAATACTTTCTTGCCTGCTGGTTGCGGCGCTGGCTACTCGCGCGGCGGCACAATTGCCGTCGGAAATTCGCGTTCTGACGTACAACATTCATCATGGCGAGGGGACGGACCAGAAGTACGACCTGCCGCGGATCGCGAAGGTTATCAAATCGGTGTCGCCCGACATTGTCGCGCTGCAGGAGGTCGATCAGTGTACGGCGCGGGCGAGCGGCGTGGATCAGCCGGCCGAGCTGGCGCGGCTCACCGGCATGGAAGTGGTGTACGGGCGGAACATCGACTACCAAGGGGGCGGCTACGGGACGGCCGTGCTCACGAAGCTGCCGGTGAAGGCGTCGGCGAGCGAGAAGATTCCGTCGTTCTACGAGGGCACGGCGGAACATCCGGAGCAGCGGGCCGTGCAGGTGGTCGAGTTGGGACCGCCGGGCGAGCCGGGCATCGTGTTTCTGTGCACGCATCTCGATTATCGACCCGATGACCGCGAGCGGATGGCGTCGGCCGAGCTGATCAATCGCCTGGCGGCCAAGTATGGAGATCGGCTGATGCTGTTGGCGGGCGATCTCAATGCGACGCCGGACAGCAATGTGATTCGCACGCTGGAGAAGCACTGGAAGATTGCGGGTGGCGACGCCAAACCGGCCCTTGAAAATCCCGGGACCGATGGGCAGGCTGCCGAGGATGCCGGCGCGAATCGCTTGTTTACTTATCCGTCCGGCACGCCGGCGAAGCACATCGACTACGTGCTCTTTCGGCCGGCGGATCGCTGGCAGGTGGTAGAGACGCGGGTGCTCGCCGAACGCGTGGCGTCGGACCATCGGCCGCTGCTCACGGTGCTCTTGCGCGTGCCGTAGCCGAATTCAGGGCTTCACGAAGGCCCAGCCGTCGAAAAATTCGTTTTCGAGGAGGGTGTCGACGACTTGGAAGCCGACTTGCTGAGCGTAGTCGCGCATCCAGCGGCCCGTTTCGGGGAAGTCGGATTCGCGGACGTGGGTGCAGGCGCGGGTGCGTTGGTCCTCGGTGAGCTTTGTCCAGTCGTGCTGCATGACGTTGGTGAGTCGGGCGATGTAGGCGTCGCGCGATTCATCGTCGTTGCGGACGGCGTCGATCCACAGGAACGTGCCGCCGGGGGCGAGGACGCGGCGGCATTCGGCGATGAGGGCGATCTTGGCAGCGCTCGAAAAGTGGTGGATCGAATAGCTGGCCAGCACGACGTTGGCCGACGCATCCGGCTGCGTGTGCAGAAACTCGGCCAGATTGCCGGCGACGACCTCTGCCCTGCCCGGCCAGATGGCCGTGTTGTCGCGGGCCCGCTCGACGGCTGAATCGGAAACGTCTACCCCGTGATACGACTCGACGTTGGCGTTGTGGAAGGCGTGAGTGGCCAGCCAGGCGTCGCCGCAGCCGAGATCAATGATCCGCAGCGGCCCTGATTGTTTTCGCGCCCAATCGGCCAGCGTGGCGACGAGCTCGTTGTGCTGCATGTAGTCGGCCTGGATGACGGCGTCGTACATGGCCCACTGCTCGAAGACTTCTTTGACGCGGGCGAAAGGCGAAGTTGGCATGGCGACGGGACTTGGGCTGCGGTCTAGATGTATGTGTAATATAGCATTAGAAACGTGTTTGGATTGAGCCGCAATTGTTCGGCCTTTGCGAGCGTCGTATGATTAAGTAATGCCAACCGTGCTACGAAGCGGCCCCTATCGGTTCTTTTTTTACGCGGGCGACCGTGAAGAACCGCCGCACGTGCACGTCGAGCGGAACGACAGCGAGGCGAAGTTCTGGCTGGATCCAGTGCGACTACAAAGAAGCCTTGGCTTCTCGGCAAGCGAGCTTCGCCGAATCGAAAAACTGGCGCTAGAGAATCAACAACTCTTATTGGATCGATGGAATGAGTTCTTCAACGGTTGAGACACAGATTCCGTCCGCGGTGCAAATCAATGTCAACGACGACGTGTTGTCGGTCGAGTTGTCTGACGGTCGAACAATTTCCGTTCCGCTGGCGTGGTTCCCACGTCTTACGAATGGTACCGCAGATGAACGCCAGAAGTGGCGACTCGTTGCCGGTGGCCGGGGAATTCATTGGACCGACCTGGACGAAGACATCAGCGTTGAGAATCTGCTGGCAGGAAAGCCGTCCGGCGAAAGCCAAGCATCCTTCAAGAAGTGGTTAGAAGCGCGACCAATATGATGCCGCACGTTGATCAAGCCGAATACATCAAGGGACATCGCGTTCATCTTTGGTTCAACGATGGGACGGACGGCGAGGTCTACTTAGCCAATGTTCTCGATGGCCCAATTTTTGGGCCGCTACGCGAAGAGAACTACTTCAAGCGATTCCGTCTCGCAGGCCACACCCTGACTTGGGAAAATGGGGCCGACTTTGCGCCGGAATACTTGCACAGTCTGGTGCGTGCGGAAACGCCCGCTTAAGCAACTCAAAACACCGGCTTAATGTTTTTCAGCCGCTGTTCGGTTTCGGCCATGAGGGCGTCTTCGGCTTTCTCGTCGGCCGCTTCGTAGGTGGCGCTGAAGCGGAGGAAGGGGCCGGCATCGTCCCAGGGGACGGTGCAGATCGATTGCTCGGTGATGAGGTATTGGCTGACGCCCTCGGCGTTCTCGAAGTTGATCGGCGTGCCGCCGGGGCCGCCGTTCGCGAAGCTCTTGGGGGCCGGGGCGTAGAGGAAGTAGGTGCCGCCCGGCATGCGGCACTTGAATCCGCAGCGCTGGAGCGTGGCGACTAGCTTCTCTAAGCGGCGTTTGTATTTGGTGCGCGTGCGCTTGGGGATCTCTGGGTCATCGAGGCCGGCGGCGGCCGCTTTTTGGATGGCGAGGAACTGGCCCGAGTCGCAGTTGTCTTTCACGTCGGCAAAGGCGCGGACGATCCGTTCGTGGCCGCAGACCCAGCCGATCCGCCAGCCGATCATGTCGAACGCCTTCGACATCGAGTGGACCTCGTCGCCGACGTCCTTCGCGCCCGGGATGGCGAGAAAGCTGTTGTGGGGCCGGTCGTAGCTGAGGATGCCGTGGGCGGCGTCCTGGATGATGACGATGTCGTTCTTTTTGGCGAAGGCGATGGCCCGCTCGTAGAACTCGGGCGGAGCCGTGCGGCCGGTCGGGCTGTTCGGGTAGCAGAGCACCAGCAGCTTGGTTTTTGCGACGACGTCGGCCGGGATCCTGTCGAGCTCGGGCAGGAAGTCGTTTTCGGCCGTGAGGGGCAGTTTGTAGACGCCGCCGCCGTAGTAGCCGGTGTGCATGCCGGCGACCGGGTAGCCGGGCACCGTCATTAGCGTGACGTCGCCCGGGTTGATGAAGCAGGCGGGCAGCATAGCGAGGGCCGTCTTCGAGCCGATGCAGTGGTTGATCTCGTTGACTGGGTCGAGCGTGACGCCGTATTCGCGGTGCATGAAGCGGGCGGCCGCCTCCTTGAAGACGGGCGGGCCGTTGTCGGCGTAGCCGCGGTTCTCGGGCTTGTTGATCTCCTCGGCCATGCGGCGGCGGACCAGCTCGGGGGCCATGGCATCGTTTTCGCCGATGCCGAAGTCCAAGAGCTTGCGATTGGGGAAGTCGGCGAGCGCTTTGCGCTTGGCCCGCTTGATCTTTTCGAACTTGTAGATGGCGGTGCCTTTGCCGTAATTGGCCCCGCCGATGCGGTCGGCGAACAGCGATTGGAAGTAGGGGTCAGACATGGTGGTTGGTGGGGCGTTTTTGGTGGGAAACGACGCTAAAGTGTAGGTTAGCGGAAGGGGCAGACGCGAACAACTGGCATGGGTGGCACTCCCAGAGCGTCAAGCGATGGGCGTGGTGAGCATGGGCGCGGGACAACCACGCCCTTCGCCGGGGGCTCAGGGGCGTGCCACACGACGTGTGAATTTTGAATAAATGTTCGTTCCGGTGGTGTCATTGTATTAAACGCCCATGAGCGGAGAAGGCATGCACGAACTTTCGGCGCGCTTGGCCCGCGGCGAGGAGGCCGCGTTCGCGGAGTTGTACGACTCGTGCGCCGATCCGCTGCACCACTACTTGACTGCGCGGCTGGGCTCGCGCGATGCGGGGGCCGACGTGGTGCAGAGTGCGTTCCTGCGAGCGGTGAAGAGCCGGCGGCGGTTTCGCGGCGTGGAGAACCCGGTGGCGTACCTGTTTCAGATCGCGCGGAACGAAGCGGCGCGGGCGGCGAAACGAAATCGCAATGTTGGACAACCATTGACGGCGGATGAATTATTCGCTGCAGACGACGTTCGCGGACAACAAGAGGATGCCGAGGTCGTGACTTCGGCGCTGGCACGATTGAACGCCGCGGATCGCGAGCTGGTGGAGTTGAAGATTTTCGGCGGCCTTACATTCCGCGAGATTGCGGATGTGGCCGGCTTGCCGCAGGGCACGGTGGCGACGCGTTATCGTCGGGCGCTGGAATCGCTGCGCGGCTGGCTGGCGAAGCAGTTGCGATAGGTGACGCATGGTTTCCTGGTACACAGAAAGGTCTCACGCAGAAACGCGGAGGCGCAGAGAAGACAGGAGAAATTGTTCTTGTTTTCTAATCTGCGTCTCTGCGTGAGTATTTCAATTGCCATGAACGACGATTCACTCGAAGTCATTGAAAGGCAGTTGACGGCAGTTCTTCCAAGTGGTGCGCCACCCGAGCTGCGCGGGGCGGTGCTGACGGACGTGCAGCACGAGCTGCGAGCGGCGCGGTGGGATCGGCGGTTGGTGCGGGCGGCCGTGGTGCTGTTGGTTGTGGGCGTAGGACTCAATGTGGCGGTTGGGTTGCGGACGGCCGGACCGCGCATTGGATCGCAGCCACCAGTTGCCCAATCGAGTACGCGGCAGTCGCTCGTGGATACGGCGGTGGTGGTAGCCGAGGCGACCGACGCGGCGACGGGCAACCGGTTTGCGCGGCAGTTGGCGGCGATGAGTGGCCGCGAGTTGACGGCGGACGAGGCTGCGGCAATTGACGCGGCCGTACGGCGAGTGGCGGCGAACGGGAACAAAGGGTGAGGCAATGCGATTCTTATTGACGAAGCGATTCTGGATTCGGCTGGCCATCGGGCTGGCGATTATGGTAGCGGTCGGGCTGATCTTTAACAGCGTGATGGCCTGGCGAATGGAGTCGCGGCTGCAAGCGCGGCTGGCGGCGATTCGCGCCGCGGGCGATCCGGCATCGGTTGCCGATTTGGCGCCCGAGCCAATTCCGGACGAGAAAAACGCGGCAGCCGTCCTGGAACGAATCGGGCCGCGTCTCGATGCGTTCAGTAGGGAGTACGCGCAGTTTTACGATTCGCCGTTGGGGAAGAAGTTCGAGGAAGCGGAGGATCGTGACGAGCGGCTGACGAAGGCCCAGAGCGATGCGCTGCGCGTCATTCTCGACAAATATGGCGACGTGGAGCGAGGGCTCGCCGCAGCGGCCAATTGCGACAAATATGCGTCGCGACTCGATTTTTCTCTGCCGGCCAGTAAGTTCATCGAGAAGATGATGGATACGCAAGGTCGGATACGAACCGGGGCCCGATTCCTGAACTGGCGAATACAAGTCCTGCTTGCCGAGGGGCAGAACGAAAAAGCGGTGGAGTGCGGCATCGAGACGTATCGGCTGGCGCGACTGTATGAATCGGAGCCGAGCATGGTGGCATTCCTGGTGGCAATTGCGGTGCGCGGATTGACGGCTAACCAGATTTACGATGCGCTTGCGGCCGGCCCGGTGTCGCCTCAAGTTCGGGCGGCACTCGAGGAGGAATTAGCCTGGATGGAAGATCCGCAGCGGCTATTGCGGACGTTCAAAACGGAGCGGGCGATCAGCGCAGGTTGGGACGACCTGAGCCCGATCCTGCCCTCTTTAGCATTGGCCCGCCCGTTCGGATGGGTATTGAAATCGTACCAGCTTGGCGCCATCGATTTTTCGGATGAGTACATCCAGATGGCGACGCGACCCTGGCACCAAGTGAGCGCGAAGCTAGGTCCGGAAGACGCGCCGCACTCGACCGGTCACGGGATACTGGCCGACTTGCTGACGCCTGCGCTGCGGGCCGTGTTTTCCGCGAATGCGCGAAGCCTGGCCCTGGCGCGGGCGCTTCGAATCGACATGGCCCTGCGGCAATTTGCCGAGACGAACGGCCGGGAAGCGAGCGGTCTGGAGGAGTTGAATTTGCCGGCGGAAGTGACGACCGATCCGTTTTCCGGAAAGCCACTCAACTTGAAGCACTTCGAGGATGGGTGGGTGATTTACACGGTGATGGAGAACGGCGTGGATGACGGCGGGGATTTCAAGGGGCGCAAGGATTATGGCTTGGCGCCGCCAAAACGGCGGTTGACGGAGTGAGGGCGAATTCGTCCTGGCGGACGACGCTAATGAGCGAGCGTCGGATTTAGCGTCGTCGGCCACGACGAATCTACTTGACATGGGCTGGAATATATGTACATTAGTCCACATGTTGCACGGCTGGCATCTCATTTTCTCGACGTACGGCTTCTGGCTGCCGAATGATCTGCGCGGCAGCGGCTCGGAGCGAGTGCGGGCACAGCACATCTACGAGGCAGGCGGCGAGGCAACCAAGGTAAATACGACGCATAGCGTCGCCCACCGGCCGCATAACGTGGGAGCGCGGATGGCAGCTAAAGAAGCGCTTAAGTATTCAGCGGTGGTGCTAACAGGCGTGCAGGCGCGGGCAGTGGGGTACGGCGTCGCGGGGATCGTTCCCAAAGTGGGGCTAAAGATTCATGCTTGCGCGATCCTGCCGGAACACGTGCATGTCGTAGTGGCGGCGCACCGGTTCGATGGCGATGAAATTATCGCCTGCTTGAAGCGGGCTGGAACGCGCGCGATGAATGACGAGGGGTTGCATCCGCTGCGGGCGTTTGCGCGGAAGAGTGGGAAGCATCCGTCGCCGTGGGCGGAAGGAGGCTGGAAGGTGATGCTGTTTACGCCCGCCGAGATGTGGGCGCGAATTCGGTATGTCGTGGATAATCCATTGAAAGCCGGGTTGCGGCGGCAGCGGTGGTCGTTTGTGGTGCCGTATCGAGGGTAGCGCGAGTTAACAATCGATTCGTCCTGGCGGACGACGCTAAGCGCGGACGACAAAATTAGCGTCGTCGGCCACTACGAATCACTTACCAATCGGCGCTGCCGTAGTACCCAATGGCACGTAAGCCAGTGCGATTTTCTACCAGCGCCACAATGGTGTCGACTTCGGCGTCCGAGAGGGGCGTGACGTACGATTCGGTCGGTCGGCGGGCGATGGTGTAGATTTGCACCAGCTTCAGTTGGCCGCCGGCGGTGGTGATTTCATTGAGCCGATCGCAGAAGGCTGCCAGCTCGGCGGGTGGCGGCGGTTCGCCGGCGACGCGCATGAACAGGGCTTGAATCACGAGCGGGCGGACTTGGGCTGCGGCTGTGATGTTGTCCAAGATCTGGCGGAACGGGATCGGCGTGCGGTCGATGAGCTGGTAGTACGCATCGGTACCCGCTTCGAGCTTGGCCCAGATTTCGCCGTTGTTCTGGTCGAGGATTTCGAGCCCGCGCTGGACGTGCGGGCGGTGGAACATGCTGGCGTTGGTGATGAGAACCAGCTTGAATGACGAATGACGAATGACGAATGACGAATTCTGTCGTTCATCACTTGTCATCCGCGCTTCTATTTCGCGCTTTACGGCGGCGCACTTTTCGATGATCTCGTCGAAATTCTTGTACGTTGTCGGCTCGCCGTCGCCGGAAAAGGCGATGTCGTTGAGGCGGCGGAGGTGGGACGGCACGTCGCGAAATTTTTCGGATTCGTAGATCGCGCCGGACGTGACCAGGTCGAGCGTCGTGCGGAGCTCGGCCACCAGGGCGTCGGTTTCGACGAACCGTGTCTCGCTCTGGCGAGTGCGGTCGACCTGGCAGTAGATGCAATCGAAGTTGCAGATTTTGTCCGGGTTAAGGTTGACGCCGATCGAGATGCCGCCACTCCGCCGACTGAGCACCGGGTAGACGAACCGGTTGTGGTCGAACAACCGGGCGTGATCGGCGTGGAGCTGGTGGGTGGGCATGGGGGAAGGGGTTAGGTGTCAGGTGTCAGAGGTCGGAGGTCGGAGGTCGGAGGTCGTGGAAGAGGGAGGCTATTGGCATCATATGCTGTGGGTCTGGAGGCTACCACCTTGGGTAAAGGTTGGTGTATGTTATGGGCGGAACACGATCGGGAATAACCGGCCGGCCGGCTGCGAATTTAATGCGCGGGCCGAAAGTGCCGCGCAGGCTGGCCATCCACGTACGGGCAGGAGAAGACACATGGCGACGCGAAGGGTTCGAGGCTTTACGCTGGTCGAATTATTGGTGGTGATCGCGATCATCGGGACGCTGGTGGCGCTCCTGTTGCCGGCGGTGCAGCACGCGCGGGAATCGGGCCGGCGCTCGAGTTGCATCAACAATGTGCGGCAATTGGCGCTGGCGTCGCTGGAATTTGAGGAGCGGATGCGCCGCTATCCGGCCGCGTTCGACGAGTTGCCGGTCCAGCAACGAACGTCGGAATCCGGCGAGCGGTGGACAACGTGGTGCGTGTTGCTCTTACCGGATCTGGAGCGACAGTCGATATACGACGAATATGCCAAGGGCTACACGCCGTTGCCCGAGTTGTACATTGAGACCTTTATGTGCCCCAGCGACGGAAGCAAAACACGATCTGGGAATTCAAGCTCGTATGTGGCGAACGCCGGTTGGGCGACGAGCGCGAGGAATCAGAGTCCGACAGACGGCGCGTTTTTGAACCGAATTTACGATCCGAAGGCGGCCGTGCTGGAAGGACATTGGAAAGACGGCAAGGATCACACGCTCGCCTTCAGCGAAAGGTCCGACGGCCTGGGATACGATGTTATTGGCTGGGACGGGATGAAAGGTAGTGCTAACGATCCCTCGATCGATCACATCGACCGGGAATGGGTCGACGAAAAGGGCGGCGATCGCTCCTGGAACTCCGTATTTGTGTGGCATTCCAATCCGGTGCCATGCGTGCACATTAACGGTCCAACCTGTGTATGCAAACAAGTTGACGAGCCGACTCCCTGTCGTCCTGTCAGTGGAACCGGCCGGTATGTAGCCAATAGCTGTTTGATGGAGTGCAACGTTCAGATGAGAGCACCGAACGCGAAGCCGTCGAGCGAACACAGCGGCGGTGTGAATGTCGCTTTCGCCAGCGGCCGAGCACTGTTTGTGCCAGAAAGCATCGACTACGGCGTGTGGCGAGCGTTGATGACGCTCAATGAAAAGAAGTCGAATTCGCCGAATCGCGACATCATTCTGGACGACACTGTCCTGCAGTAAGGCTGCTTTGCCAAGTGGCTCGAATTCAGCTACGCGCTCTCGCGGTAGCCGAAGTGGCAGAGGCGGCGGTAGAGGTCGCAGCGGCTGACCAGCTCGTCGTGCGTGCCGGTGTCGACAATGTGGCCGTGGTCCATGACGACGACGCGGTCGGCCAGCGAGATCATGCTCGTGCGGTGGGTGATCATGAGCGTGGTGCGATCGCGGGAGAAATCGTTGAGCACCTCGAAGATGAGCTGCTCGCTCTCGATGTCGATCTGGCTGGTAGCTTCGTCCAACAGCAGGATTTCCGGGTTGCGGAGGATGGCGCGGGCCAGCGAGATGCGTTGCCGCTGTCCGCCCGAAAGCCGGCCGCCGCTCAGGCCGACCAGCGTGTGGTAGCCGTGGGGCAGTTTTTCGGTGATGAACGCGTGAGCGTGAGCCTTACGGGCGGCCGCTTCGATCTCGGCCTGCGTGGCGTCGGGTTTGCCGTAGGCGATGTTGGCGGCCACGGTGTCGTTGAACAGCAGGATCTCCTGCGACACGAGTCCGAATCGCAAGCGGAGATCGCGGAGCGTTACATCGCGGATGTCGACGCCGTCGATGGTCACACGGCCGGCGAGCGGGTCGTAGAACCGCGGCAGGAGCTGCAGCAAGGTGGTTTTGCCGCAGCCGTTGGGGCCGACGATGGCGATGGTTTCGCCGGCCCGCACTTCTAGGTCGACGTCGCGGAGCACGGGCTTGTCCGGGTGGTAATGGAAGCTAAGTGCCTCGAAGCGAATGGCCCGCCGGAGCGGCGGCAGCGGCACGGGATTTGGCGGGTCGACGATTGTCGACTCCTGGTCGAGGACTTCGAAAACGCGATCGGACGCGGCCACGGCTTGCTGGATGTGGCTGAATTCGTTGGAGAGGCGGCGGGCCGGGTCGCTCATGCCGGCCAGCATCGCAAAAAACACGCTCATCAATCCGTGGGTCAGAGGCGGGTCACTAATCTTGACTCCGAAGATGTGCGTCTGCTGGCCGAGCACCAGGTAGCCGCCCATCACCGATGCCAAGAGCACCATGGCGATGCCGAGGCTTTCGATCAACGGACTGACGATGGCGTTGTAGGCGGCGATGCGGTGTTGGCGACGGAGGTACTCCTTGGCCGAACGGTCGAACCGCGCGCGTTCGGAGTGCTCCATCGTGAAGGCTTTGATCAGCTTGATGCCGGAGAGCGTTTCGGAGAGCGTCTCGTAGATCGAGGAAAGCTCCTGCATGGCCTTGCGGTGGGTCCGCTTGAGCGCCTTGCCGAGCCAATGGATGGAGTAGCCGGCGACGGGAGCGATGATGATCGTCAAGAGCAGCAGACGCCAACTGACCCAGGCGGCGATCCCCAGGCAGACCGCCGCTTTGAGCGGCTCGAGCAGGGCGTTGCCGAATAAGCGGTGCACGCCCTGGCCGATGTGGTTGATGTCGGACGTGCAGCGATTCATGAGGTCGCCGCAGCCCGTCTCGTTGAAGTTGGTCATGTCCAGGGTCAACATCCGCGCGTAGAAATCCTTGCGGAGCTCATAGCCGACGGTGTCGCCCAGGTGATGGGACAGCAAGGCGTTCCACACGCGGAAGATGCCCTTCACGATCGTGCAGACGAGCACAAACAAGCACACGACCAGCAGCGTTTTGAACGGCGTGTCGGGCATCCAGCGGTGAGTGGCCGGGGCGATCCAGCGGAACCGCTCGCCCCGCTTGGCATAGACCACGATGCGGTCCTCGGTCCGTTCAATCTGGCTGGCGATGCGGAACTGGAGTTTGTCGGGTGTCACCTGCTGCAGGGTGGTGAGCTGTTCGATGAAATTGGCCAACCGCGTCTTCTCGGCGATCTGCACATCGTTCAGCGGGCCGGCCGCATTCTGCAGGTTTTCCGTCAATTCGGTGCGACGCTGGTCGATCTGGGTTTGGATTTTTTGCTGGATGGTTTTTGGATCTCTCGACTTGAGCTCCTGGAGCTGTGCCAGCCACTGGCGTGCGTCGCTTGTTTCGCGGTCGCTCTCCTTGATCTTTTCGTCGACCCATTGGGGCAGCGACTGGTCGTTCATGATCACGTCGACGACCGGGAACACGGCCGTGAGGTTGCCGCCCCACAGCACGGCCACAGCCAGCGACGTGAGCACGCACGCGATCACGTTGGCGCGCTGGGCGAGGGCGATCTTCAGAACGCGGACGAAAGGGCTCATGCGTGATCCGGGGGTGATAGCAAAGGTGCGAAATGACGGGCCGCGGGTTTTAGCAGATGGGGGAGCGGGGTCCAAGAGCGGCGGGCGGGATGCTGGTCGCTCGATGCTGGATGCTAGCAGCCGGTACTTGAAGTCATCCAGCATCCAGGGACGAGCATCCCGCATCCCAAGTCCCGCATCCTTTTGTTGGACTTTTCCGATTATGCCGCCGATACCAAAAATACCGACTTCACCGCGGCGGACTTTCCTGCGCTTTTCCTGATCGCCGCGGTGGCCCAGTCTCTTAGGGGGGAATCTGATGAATCGCACGATCTTCGTGCTCGCGCTGGCGGCGCTTTCGTGCGCCGGCTGCCGAGCGATTGGTCCGTATGGTGGCGGTGGCCCTGGTTGCGGTTGCGGTTGTGGCGAGCCGTGTTACGACGAGTGCTCGCAGTGCGGGCCCGGCCCTGGTTGCTGCGAGCCGTGTGGGCCGCAGTGCAACGGGCGCGGCGGCTCGATGGACCAGAGCTGCGTCTGCCAGGGCGGCGGAAATTGCGCGATGTTCAGTCGCTACTGCGGTCAGAACTGCGGTTGCAATGACGGATGCGGCGGCGGCTGTGGCTGTGGGAGTTGCGATTGCCTGAAGTGCAATAATTGCGGCTGCTGCGGCGACGGCTATCCGGCCGGCCCGTACGATTGCTCGGCCTGTGGTTCGCCGTATTGGGGCAATGCCGGATATCGCCATCCGATGGGCTACGTGACCGGCAACGAGTGCCACTGCGATACCGGATGCCGTCCGCCAGGGCCGCATTTCGCCCCCTGCGGCAACGGCTACTGCTGCAGCTGCTGCGGCCAGCCGGCGCCCGGTTGCTGCAACTCTGGCGACCAGAACTACAACTTCAACCCGGGCCCGCCGGTCGCTCAGACGGCGTATCCGTACTACACGCTCCGCGGCCCGCGCGATTTCCTGCTCGACAACCCGCCGTCGATTGGGCCGTATTGAGAGCGGAGGGCAAGGAGCAGGGAGCACGGAGTAAGACGTGTTCCGTGCCGCGTGACAAATCGAATTTGCGTGAA
>JBIOWO010000073.1:0-13398 GCA_044868555.1 Lacipirellulaceae bacterium
ACCGAAACCCTCAGTCAAAGCGGCAGAGGGAACCGGAATTCGGCGCTCTGCCCAAAGGTTTGGGAGGGTTGTGGCGTGACGCGAGCGGCGGTCGACTTCCCGCGGCCAAGCCTGACGGACATTTCACCCGTCACGTTAGCAGAAGGGATTATTGAGTTCAGCAACTATTTTTGGCCACCCACGTCGCCGAGTTTCTCCGAAACTCGGGCTGAACGGTGAAGAAGGAACGCCAGTTTCGGAGAAACTGGCCTACGGGGTTGGGAAGACCCGACTCGCTGGCCAAATTTGAGGGATTGGCGCATGCTGTACGCACATCCCGTTTTCTGGAGGGCCCTATGATTGTGATAACGGTTTCGTGCCGTGATACATCGGTGCGTTCGGCCGCATGTGCACTATTGCTGATTGCCGCGTTTGTTCCTCGTGTCGCAATTGGGAGCGAGACGGAGTTTTGGCCGACGGCGGGCGTTCAGGGCGGGGAGCGATCGCTGCTTGTGAAGTCTAGCGTTGCTCACCATGTGCAAACTGCTGCTTGGCAAGTCGTATCGCTACCGCTCGCATTGGCATTTCAACCGGCGCCTGTCGCCGAACGAGCCGGTGCTAACCAAACGGCAAGTCCTCTCACGTCGGCATCGGTCGAACAAACAGAGCACGGCACGGAAGCGCCGGCGACAATCGTGGCGAGCTTTGACGGGTTGGGAGAAGGGTTTGTTGGTCCGCAGGGGACGGCGCGGTTTCGGAATCCGTCCGACAATTCGCTGGCGGTGGGCCCCGATCATATCGTCCAGACGGTGAACACGCGGATGGCCGTGTTCACCAAGAAGGGAGCGCGGTTCGCTGAGACCGGTCGGGTGCTGTACGGACCGATGCCGACGGGGAACGTGTTCCGCGGATTTGGGAACTTCGGCGCGGTCAACAATGGCGACGCCGTGGTGCGGTACGATCAGCTTGCCGATCGATGGCTGATCGTGATGCCGTTGTTCCGACGATTGGCGCCGCGCGAGGACGATCCGGTGGCGGGCAAGTCGGGGGAGCCGGCGGTGCGGAGTGTTCCGGCGGTGGCGGAACAACCGGGAGAGGCGGTGGCGCTGTATCAGCCGGCGGCCGGCGAAGCGGCACTGGCGGAACCAGTGGCACGCGCGCGACGACCGCGGGGACAGCGTGAGGCGCGTGGCTGCTACGCGGTCTTTTATGCCGTCAGCGCGACGCCTGATCCACTCGGGCCGTATTACCGCTATGCCTTCCTGCGACCGCTGTTTCCCGATTATCCGCGGCCGGCGATCTGGCCGGACGGGTATTACGTGGCGACGAGCACGGGCGACGACGTGATTCAGAAGCATGCGTGCGTCGTGGAGCGCGAGAAGATGCTGCGGGGCGAGGAAGCGAGCGAGCAGTGCGTGGTCATCGATGACGTGAATTTTCTCAACAATGCCGACCTCGACGGGCGGCAACCTCCGCCGTCCGGAGCGCCGAACATCATGATGGCCGCTGGCGGCGCCCAGTTGAATAAGGACATGGAGGACGACGGCATCTACGTGTGGAACTACCATGTCGACTGGGACGATCCGGGCCTGACGAAAGTAGAGGGTCCGACGAAGATCGCGGTGGCGCCGTATCAATACTTGTGCGACGGCCAACTGACCAACTGCGTGCCGCAGCCGGGCACCGAGCGGCGCCTGGACGCGCAGGGGGACAAGATCATGTCGCGGCTTGTGTATCGCCGGATCGGCGATCAGGAGTTAATCGTGGCGGTGCATTCGGTGAACACGACGGCCGGCGGAGGGGGAGTGCGGTGGTATGAATTTCGCGTGGATGGCGAGCGAAAGGTCGTGCTGCGACAACAGGGGACGTACGCGCCCGTAGCACTGGCGGAGCCAGTGGCACCCACGGCGGAGACAGCGGAGGCACTGGCGGAGCCAGTGGCACACGGAGCGACCTACCGCTGGATGGCGAGCCCGGCCATCGATTCGGCCGGCAATATCGGCATCGGGTACTCGTTCGGCGGCACGCCCCATTTTGCGGGCCAGCGTTTTGCGGGTCGGCTGATGGACGATCCTTTGGGTGTGCTGACGCTGCGAGAGGCGGTGCTGGCCGAGGGCGAGTCGGCGCAGACGAACACGTTTCGGTGGGAGGACTACGCGCAGACGGCCATGGATCCCAGCGATGACTGCACGATTTGGTACGTGGGCGACTATCTGAAGAAGGGCGCGACAAATTATTCCACTCGGATCGGTGCTTTTCGGCTGCCGGGATGCGGCGGGTGAAATTGAGCTAAACCCTTCGGCAAGCTCAGGGCAGGCCACAAGTGAGGTCAAGGCTTTCCGGGAACGGCGGCGGGTTTTTTGGCCTGGCACCCTGTAACCAACGCGGTTCTTCGCGCCACTATGTGGGTGAAGGACCTAGAGCATTTCCGGCAACTGCGTAGCGAGCATGAACACTCTCCCGGTCCCTCACCGGGACCGGGCGAGGGTTGACCAACCGCTGCACGCAAAAATGGAAATGCGCTGGGTTCGGCGTTGTTTTGGTTCGGAGAGTCACTTGTTTGCTAGGAGATTACGATGAAAGCTTGGACGATTGGAACATGCTTGATGGCCGCGGTGTTGGCGGTTGGATTGGGTGTGTGCGCGTACGCGGCACCGGCGGCCGGTGAGGGTGGCGAGGCGCGGCCGCTGCGGATGCTGCTCAGCGGGCAGGTTGGGAGGCTGCTTGAGCTGCGGTCGGAGCTGGGAGTGACGAGCGAGCAGCGGGAGCAAATCCGCGGCATTGTGCAGAGCCATCGGCAGGAGATTGCTGCGGTGGCCAAGCCGATCGTGGCGAAGCGGCGGGCGCTGCGCGAGGCGACGCTGGCGGCGAATCCGGATGAGGCGGCAATCCGGGCGGCGGCCGGCGATCTGGGCAAGGCGATCGGCGACGCGGCGGTGCTGGCGTCGAAAGTGAAGCCCGAGGTGTTCAAGGTGTTGACGCCGGAGCAGCATAAGAAGGTGGAGGCCTTCCGCGCGGATTCGGAGTCGGCGGTGGACCGGTTCATGCACGAGCAGGCCGCGGTGCAATGACGCCTAGCATTGGGTGGCATGCTTTCGCGGCGCTGCCGCGTAAGCATGTTTGGATGGCTTGCAAACATGCTCACGCCGCTGTCGCGGCGAGAGCATGGCACCCTGCGTTATGCGCGATGGTCAGGATGGGCCGGGGCATGGTAGATTCACGGCCGATGCGAGCGCGGGACGAAGCGATATCGGCCGACGTGCGGGCCGCGGCCGGCGGCGACGGCGAGGCGTACGCGCGGATCATCCGTCAGTATCAAGGGGCAATCGCGGGGCGGATGACGCGTTTCTCGCGCGACGCTGGAGTCGTCGAGGAGTTGGTGCACGACGTGTTCGTCGAAGCGTACTTCAGCCTGAGCCGATATCGGGGTGAGGCACCGCTGGAACACTGGCTGCAGCGGATTGCGACGCGGGTGGGTTACCGGTATTGGAAACGGCGGGAACGGGAGCGAGAGCGGGCGAGGCCGCTGCCGAGCGATGTGGCTGACGCGCGCCAGGCGGCGGGTGACGACGCAGTGGACGAGGTTGCGGCGTTGTTGGAGCGGCTATCGCGGCGCGATCGGCTGGTGCTGACGCTGCTGTATGTCGAGTCGCGGAGCGTGGCGGAGGCAGCGGAGCTGGCCGGCTGGTCGCAGACGATGGTCAAGGTGCAGGCGTATCGGGCGCGGGGGCGGTTGCGGAAGATGGTGAGTAGGTGAGTAGGTGAGTAGGTGAGTAAGTTGGGAGTGAATGTTGTGGATGAGATTGAAATGTTGCGGCGATATGGGGCGCGATCGGGTGCTAAGCCGCAAGCGGCTTTTGACGTGACGGATGATGTGTTGGCGACGCTGCGGCGTGTCGGCGACGATCGTGGATCGGCAAGCGTGTCGCGGCCGCTGGTGATGGCGGCGGCGGCCGGTTGGCTCATGGCGGTGACGTGTGCTTTCTTTGCGCAGCAGGCCTGGGTGGCGATCGAGGATCCGCTCGGTGCGCTGGTTGCGCCGTTTGTGGTGGCACTTCAATGAACGCAGACTCACGTGAGAATGCAGTTAAACAGCTTCCGGCGCCGGAGAAACGTCGGCGGTGGCTGACGGTGCTGCTCGCGCTGTTGATCTTCGGGGCGGGGCTGGCCAGTGGGGTGGCGCTGACGGTGGCGGTGGCTGTGCATCGGTTGCAGTATTTGATTCACCATCCGGACGAAGCGCCGGCGAGAATTGCGGCCCGGCTCGAGCGGCGGCTGGGGTTGGATGAACAGCAGAAGGCGAAGGTCGAAGCAATTTTGGCGAAGCGGCAGGCGGAATTGATGACGCTGCGGGGGCAGTTTCAACCGCAGGTCGTGGAGCAGTTGAATCGGCTGCGCGAGGAGATTGGTGCGGTGCTGACGGAGCCGCAGCGGGAGAGATGGCAGCGGATGTTCGATGAGTTGCGAGAGCGGTGGCTGCCGCCGGTGGGGGCGTCCGAGCAGCGCTAGGTTTTTTGGTGAGGAGGCGCATCGCGCTCCGCTGCGCGTCGCGGCTAAACGGGGAGACTATTGTTTGATGCGCCAGAGGTGGGATTCGGTTCGGACGATGAGCGCGCCGTCGGCGATGGCGGGAGAGGCGAGGGCCCGTTCGGCCAGGTCGTTGGTGGCCAGTAGCTCGTACGTTTTGTCGGCGCGAACGACGTAGATGACGCCCTCCTCGTTCTGTAAATAAATGCGGCCTTCGGCGGCGACGGGCGAGGCGGAGAAGTCGCCTCCGAGGCGTTTGGTCCAATGGACGTCGCCGGAACGGGCATCGACGCACGTGGCGATGCCGTTGTCGGAGACGAGGTACAACTCGTCGCCCACGACGAGCGGCGACGGCGTGAGCGGAGCGCCGCGCTCGCGCGACCAGACGATGTGTTCGTCGGTCGCGTCGCCGGCGGCGGCGTGCGGATCGATCGCCAAAAGTTTCGGCTGCATGAAGCCGCTGCTGACGAAGATCAGCCCGTGGGCGAAGATGGGGCGCGGGACGACGGAGTAACCTTCGCCATATTTGACGCGCCAGTTTTCGCGGCCATCCTTTGGATTGTAGGCGGCAACATAACCACTGCCGGGACTGACGATTTCCTTTCGGCCGTCGACCTCGATGAAGATCGGCGTGCAGAAAGAAAATTTACTGCGGGCCGGCGTCTTGCGCGGGGTCCGCCAGCGGACATCGCCCGTCGCCCGGTCGAGGGCCACGACGAACGGATTGCTGGCGGCATCGCAATTGAAGACGAGCAGGTCGTCGACGAGCACGGGCGAGCTGCCGTTGCCGTGCATGGGATCGTAGGTCACATTTTGTTGCCGCCAGACGACGTTGCCGTCGAGGTCGAGCGCTGCGGTGCCCATGTGGCCGAAGTGGACGTAGAGACGGTTGCCGTCGACGACTGGGGTCGAGCTGGCGAGGCTGTTCTTGGAATGAACCTGGCCGGCAGCTTCGGTGTCGGGTCGCAAGACTTCGACGTTCCATACGATGCGGCCGGTGGCGGCGTCGACGCAGACGGCGCGGAGGGAGACGGGTTCGTCGGCCTCGGCGTCGCCGGTGGCAGTCGTCAGGTAGAGCCGACCGGCCGCCAGAATGGGCGAGGACCAGCCTTGGCCGGGGATGGGTGTCTTCCAGTCGACGTTTTCGGTGGCGGTCCAATGAATGGGGACGCCGGTCGCGGTGGACAGGCCGTCGCCGTTTGGGCCGCGGAACTGGGGCCAATCGGCGGCTGCGGAGGGGACACACGCCAGGAGGACGATCGTCAGCATGCGAAGGCAGGTGGGCATGATTTTTGGGCGGAGATTTGGCTGAGGGGGAGACGCTGCGGCTGGTGACAGTCTATCATTTTCTTTGGGCCAGGTCAGCACGGGCATCTGAGGAGAAATCATGATCAGCACCACGGTAGCGGCGCGGCGGCGGGGATTCTTGTTGTGGATGGTGATTGGTGCGGTGGTCATTGGGACGCCATCGAGCGTACGCGCACAGACGACCGACGAAGCGGGCCGGCAGTGGGATGCGTACGTAGAGCAGTTTTTGAACGATTATTTTGCGGCGCATCCGGATGCTGCCGTGCAGGCGGGCCGGCACGAGTTTGACGGGCAGTTGCCCGATTGGAGCGAGACCGGCTTGCGGCGGGAGGCCGAGCGGCTGAAGGCCGAACGGGCGAAGGCGCTGGCGTTCGGCGACGATCGATTGGATGAGCGCCGCCGGTTTGAGCGCGATTATCTGGTGTCGCAAATCGACGGCGATTTGTTCTGGCTCGAAGTGGCCGACAAGCCGCACACCAGTCCGACATTCTATTCGGGTTCGCTGGACCCGGACGTGTACGTAACACGGGAGTACGCGCCGCTGGAGACGCGGATCAAGGCATTCACGACGTACGCGCGGAACGTGCCGCGGGCGCTGGAACAGGCGAAGGCCAACCTGCGGCTGCCGCTGGCGAAGACGCTGGTGAAGATCGGGCGGCGGACGATCGGCGGACTGGCGGATTTTTTTGCGAAGGACGTGGTAGCGATTTTCGCGCCGGTGAAGGATGAAGAGTTGCAGCGGGAATTTCAAGCGGCCAACGCGGCGGCCGTACAGGCGGTGCGGGAATTCGACGCCTGGCTGGCCGTGCAGGAAGCGACGGCGACGGGCGATTTCGCGTTGGGCGCGGAGAAGTTCGGCCAGATGCTGAAGATGACGGAGGGCGTGGACATTCCGTTGGGCCGATTGGAGGCGATCGGGCGGCGCGACTTGGAGCGGAACCAGGAGGCGCTGCGGCAGGCGTGTGCGAAGTTTGCGCCAGGCAAGACGGTCCAGGAATGCATGGCGATCGCCACGGCGCGGAAGGCGAAGGAGAGGGACCCGGTCGTGGCCGCGGCCAATCAGCTTGGCGGCTTGCGGGAATTCGTGCTGGAACAGGACATCGTGACGATTCCGGGCACGGAGCAGGCGCGGGTCGACAAGGCGCCGTCGTACCGGGCCTGGAATTTCGCGTACATCAACATTCCCGGCCCGTATGAAAGGAATTTGCCGTCGGTTTACTATATATCGCCGCCGGACCCGACCTGGTCGAAGGAAAAACAGAACGATTACGTGCCGAGCGAGGCGAACTTGTTGTTTACCTCGGCTCACGAGGTTTACCCGGGACATTTTCTGCAGTACCTGCATGCGAACCGGTCGCCGTCGAAGGTGGGGCAGGTGTTTGTGGGGTACGCCTTCTCCGAGGGTTGGGCGCACTACACGGAAGAGATGATGTACGACGCGGGGCTGGGGGCGGGCGATCCGGAAAAACACATTGGGCAACTGCAGGACGCGCTACTGCGCAACGTGCGATATCTGGCGGCGATCGGCCTGCACACGCAGGGGATGACCGTCGACCAGGCGAAGCAGATGTTCATCAATGAGGCGTTTCAGGACGAGGGCGGCGCGGAGCAGCAGGCCGAGCGCGGGACGTTCGACCCGGCGTATCTGAATTACACGCTGGGCAAATTGATGATACGCAAGCTGCGCGACGATTGGACGGCGACTCGCGGCGGCCGGGCGGCGTGGAAGCAATTCCACGACGAATTTTTGCGTTTCGGCGGGCCGCCGATCCCGATGATCCGGCGGTCGATGATGGGGGCGGGCGATCAGGGATCGCTGTTTTGACGGTGCAGTGCCCAGCACCGGGCGCTACAACTCAGCAAGAATTCTTCCATCTCGCTGTCGCGTGTGGGCATTTGCCGCTAAAATGTCCAGGAGTGCGGCAGGGCGATTTGACTTTGCTTTTGAAGGTGAGGTCTTCTGTGCGTGCTGCCTTGTTGCGCGTGCTGGCGTGTTCATTTTGCCTGGCCATTGCCGATGGTGGTCGCGAACTTCGCGCACAGGCCATTCAGTCAACCGTGCCGGCCGACGCGCGCTCCGATTTGTCCGATGCGCTTTCGCCGGCGGCGTGGAATCGGGTGGATGGGGCGGTCGATCGGGCGCTGGTCTGGATGGCCGCGCAGCAACAACCGGACGGTTCGTTTCCGACGATCCCGTCTGGACAGCCGGCGATCACCAGCCTGTGTACCATGGCGTACCTGTCGTGTGGGCATCAGCCAGGGACGGCCCAGTACGGCGAGCGGCTCAATCGGGCCGTCGACTATGTGCTCGGCTGCCAGCAGCCTTCGGGACTGTTTTCGCTCGACGAGCCGCAACAGGGGCACGTGCATCAGGGCGCGTCGCACACGGCCACGTACAACCATGCGATCGCCGGGCTGATGCTGTGCGAGGCTTACGGTCAAGTCGACGGTGCGCGGTCGGCCCGGATTGCCGAAGCGGTGAAAAAGGCACTGGCGATGACCGCCCACATTCAAGGTGAGCCGGAGAAGTTGTATGCCGCGGACCAAGGGGGCTGGCGTTACCTGTATCGGCCCGGCTCGGGGACGCCATCGGATTCGGACTTGTCGGTGACGGGCTGGCACCTGATGTTTTTGCGGTCGGCCAAGAATGCGCAGTTCGACGTGCCGGATCAAATGGTGACGGACGCGGTGAGGTACGTGGAGCGGTGCTTCGACGAGAAGCAGGGTGGGTTTGTTTACGGATTGATTGGGAGCGATCGCCATGTGAGCCGTGCGACGATGGGCGTCGGCGCGTTGTCGCTCGCGCTGGGCGGCAAGCACCAGACGGTGATGGCCCGCCGCGTTGGGGATTGGCTCGTCGAGCATCCGTTCGATAGCTATGGGGCCACGATCAACGGGCACGACCGTTTCCATTACAGCGCTTATTATTGCAGCAATGCGATGGCCCAGTTGGGCGGACGCTACTGGCAGTTGACGTTTCCGATTCTGGCCAGGACGCTGCTCGACAATCAGTCGGCGGACGGCTCGTGGGGCTCGGAATCTGGCGAGGACAGCATGTATGGCCCGGCTTATCCCACGGCCCTTTCCGTGCTAACCCTGACGCCAGCGTACCAGATGTTGCCGATTTATCAGCGGTGATCGAGATCGCCGCCGCCGCGGCCGGAGCAGCAAATCACCAAGATCCTGGCCGGCAGCTTTCGCGTGAGCGTCGCGGCCGTTACGATGTCCCTACGTGCAGCAGGGCGTTTTGACTTTACTTTCGAAAGTGAGGTCTCCCATGCGTGCTGCCTTACGGCGGTTCGTGGTAACCGCGTCGTTCACAGCGGTTCTCAATCCTTGTAGTGAGCTTTGGGCACAGTCTGCTGCATCGGCCGGGGTGCCAGACACTCATTCCGATCTTTCCGACGCGTTGTCCCCGGAAGAGTGGAAGCGCGTGGATCAGGCGGTCGAGCGGGCGCTCGAATGGTTGGCCAGTCATCAAGAACCGGACGGCTCGTTTCCAACGCGGCCCGTCGGTCAGCCAGCCATCACCAGCCTGTGTGTCATGGCATTTCTGTCGGCGGGCCACCAACCGGGTGAAGGCCCGCACGGCGAGAAGATCGGTCGAGCGATTGACTTCGTCCTCGACTGCCAGCAGCCGAACGGACTTTTTTCGTATGTAGCGCCCGAGACGGTGCACGTGCACCAGGGCGCATCGCACGCGGCCGTTTACAACCACGCGATCGCCGGCTTGATGCTGAGCGAGGTGTACGGCCAGGTTTCGCGCGAGCGATCGGTGAAGATCGAGCGGGCGGTCCGGCTGGCATTGACCGTGACGGGCGATCAGCAGCAAGAGCGCAAGTCCGACCCGCGCGACGTGGGCGGCTGGCGATATTTGCAGACGATTGGCACGTCCGGCTCCGATTTGTCGGTAACCGGATGGCAATTGATGTTCCTGCGCTCGGCGAAGAACGCGCAATTCGACGTCGACGACAAAGTGATCAACGGGGCCGTGACTTACGTCGAGAGTCTATATCAATCGGCCGAAGGAGAGTTCTACTACGGTCACATCAGCGACAACGATCGATACGCCAGTCGCGGGATGATGGGCGTTGGCGCGCTCTCGCTGGCGCTGGCCGGCAAGCACAACACGAAGATGGCACACCGCGTGGGCGATTGGCTGCTGGCGCGCCCGTTCCACACGTACGGCGAAACCAACCATCACTACGACCGGTTTCATTACAGCGCGTATTACTGCAGCAATGCGATGGCGCAACTGGGCGGTAATTACTGGCGACAATTCTTTCCCACGCTGGCGACGACCCTGCTCGGGGCTCAATCGCCGGATGGCTCGTGGCTGGCGGAATCCGGCGAGGACAGCATGTACGGCCCGGCTTATCCCACGGCCCTGTCGGTGCTCACCCTGACGCCGGCGTATCAATTGTTGCCGATTTATCAGCGGTGATCCGGCGGCTACAATCAGGCGTCATTCTCGACGCGGTCGGTTTTCGTCGGTAATTGCGCAGGAGATTGTCATGACGGTAGGCTTGATTCGGCGAATGGCGAATGTGGACGGCGAGATCACGCCGCTGGAGGAGGCGCGGATTTCGATCTTGGATCGCGGGTTCTTGTACGGCGACTCGGTGTATGAAGTGTTTCGCACGTACTCGGGCGTGCCGCTGTTCTGCCATGAGCATTTCGACCGGATGGACAATTCGGCGCGACTGATTCAGATGCAGATCGCGCAGTCGCGGGAGGAGCTGCTGGAGGAAATGCGGCGGACGGCCGCGGCGGCGCCCGTGCCGGCGGGGCAGGATATTTACGTGCGGTGGCACGCAACGCGCGGGACGGGACCGCTCGACCTGGTGCCGACGGCCGGTTTGCGTTCGAGTTACGTGATCATCGTGAAGGAGGTGCCAGCGTGGAATCCGGAGTTTTACTCCACGGGTACGCGGCTGGCGGTGACGCGCGTCCGGCGGAACCCGGTCGAGGCGCTGAGCCCGGACATCAAAAGCGGCAACTATCTCAACAACATTTTGGGCGTGCAGGAGGCAATCGAATTGGGGGCGAACGATTGCCTGATGCTCAACCCGGCCGGCGTGGTGACGGAGGCGTCGAACAGCAACGTGTTTTTCGTGATCGACGGCCGGCTCGTGACGCCGAGCGTGCGTTCGGGCGTGCTGCGCGGGATTACGAAGGCTGCGGTCCAGCGGATTGGGGCGGCGCATGGGTTTGAAGTTCACGAGACGGATTTCGGTGTCGGCGAGCTGGCCCGGGCGACAGAATGTTTTGTCACCAGCGCGACGCGGGAAGTGATGCCGGTGTCAGGCGTGCGCCTGGAGAGCGGCGAGTGGCGCGAGTTTCCGGCGGGCGGAGGCGCGATGACGCGACGTGTGGCGCAAGCTTACAAAAAGGAAGTTGCGGTGTATGTGCGCTCTTATGCGCACCTGCGCCTCCACTGATTCATGCAAATTCGGAATTCACCTCAGAGGCACAGAGGACACGGAGACGTGATAAGAGAATTAGACGTAGGGCAGTTCGCCCTTTTTAGCGGCGGCCAGCTCGACCAGCATTTCGGCGAGGGCCGTGGTGACGGCTTCGAAGAATTGTTTGCCTTTTTCGGCGGTTGCGCAGGATGGGTCGCCGCTGCCGGTGTCGGGATGGCTCTTGGACCAGGGGCGCGGGGTCCAGACGCCGGATTGGGTGAGTGCTTGTAACGCGAACGAGACGCGCGTGCCCGGGCCGGCTTGTTTCAGCTCGACCAGCTCGGGGCAGAGATGCAATAGCAGGCTGGTTTCCAGTTCGTCGGCGTGGTCGCCAGGGACGTCGAAGATTTTTTCTTTGGCGTCGGGAACCATTTGGTAGAAGTTCGCAACGACGATCAGGAGGCCGTGTTCGGATTGCACGTCGCGGACGATCGGTTGGAATTGGTTGCCGCCGTGGGCGTTGACGATCACCAGGCGGTCGATTTTCTGGCGGGCGAGTGAGCGGGCGACGTCGCGAAGGATGGCGAGCGCGGTCGACGTGGTGAAGCTGATCGTCGCGGCCTGGTCGAGCTGCTGCTCGTTGTTGCCGAAGGGGATTGTGGGCAGCACAGCAAGGCGGGCGCCGCGCTGGTGGGCTAGCTCGGCGGCCCGCTCGGCCACGCGACTGGCTTCGATCACGTCGGTACCGTAGGGC
Organism: Lacipirellulaceae bacterium; assembly: GCA_044868555.1. Taxonomy (GTDB): domain Bacteria; phylum Planctomycetota; class Planctomycetia; order Pirellulales; family Lacipirellulaceae; genus JABDGM01. Next base: position 11,974 of record JBIOWO010000073.1, read on the forward strand.
AGGTGGCGGTTGTGGGCTTCGGTCGCGCCCCAAGGGAGGACGGCCACTTGCGGCGGCGATTCGGTGAGCTGGCGATGGTTGGCTTCCAGCAGGAGATAAGGGCGTGGCGGCATGGGGGTAAGGCTCAGGTATCGGGTGTCAGTTGTTGGGCTGGAAAGCTTCATTATGCGGAGTAGGAGGAGCGCTCACAACCTTTTCACATCGGGTGGTGGCGGCCTATAACGACCAAGGAGAGGTGAGTGATTCATCGTGGCGGCAGACATTGAACTTCTGGCGACGGCGGCGGCGGGGACCGAGGCCGTCGTGAAGCGCGAGCTGGCGGCGCTGGGTTATGATGCGCGCGCGGCGACGCCGGGGCGGTTGGCGTTTCGCGGCGATGAGTCGGCGATCTGTCGCGCGAATCTGTGGCTGCGGGCGGCGGAGCGGGTGTTGATTCACATGGGGTCGTTTCCGGCGACCGACTTCGGGGCGCTGTTCGATGGCACGGCGGCGCTCGAGTGGGAGCGGTGGGTGCCGCCGGATGCGGAGTTCCCGGTCGACGGACGGTCGCACGGTTCGCAGCTCTCCAGCGTGCCGGCCTGCCAACGGATTGTGAAGCGGGCAATCGTCAAGCGATTGCAGGAAGCGCACGGCACCGAAAATTTGCCGGAGACCGGGCCTCGGTGCGCGATCGAGGTCAGCCTGCGTGATGATGTGGCGGTGCTGACGCTGGATACGACGGGCGTGGGACTGCACAAGCGCGGGTACCGGAAGCTGGTGGGCGAGGCGCAGTTGCGCGAGACCCTGGCGGCGGTGCTGGTGCAGTTGAGTTTCTGGCGGGCGGGACGGGTGCTGGCTGATCCGTTTTGCGGGACCGGGACGATTCCGATCGAAGCGGCGCTCGCGGGCCGGAACATCGCGCCGGGGCTGCGGCGAGAGTTTGCGGCGGAGGCGTGGCCGACGATCGATGCGCGGTTGTGGCGGATCGCGCGCGAAGACGCTCGCGATGCGATTCGGCCTGCGCTGGAGGAGCGGCTACTGGGATATGATATCGACGGCGAGGCGCTGAGTTTGGCTCGGTATCATGCGGAGCAGGCGGGTGTTGCGGGCGATATTCATTGGCAGGAGCGGCCGTTCAGCGAGTTGCGGGCGAAGGCCGAGTACGGTTGCATCATCACCAATCCGCCGTACGGCGAGCGGATGGGAGTGGATGCGGAGATCGAGGCACTCTACAAGTCGTTTCCGCTTGTGCTGCGACGGTTGCCGACGTGGTCGTTTTACATTCTGTCGGCGCGGCGCGATCTGGAAGCGCTTGTGGGACAGACGGCGGACCGGCGGCGGAAGCTGTACAACGGGCCGCTGGAGTGCACGTACTATCAGTTTCATGGGCCGCGGCCGGGGAAGGGAGAGGGGGAGACAAGGAGAGGGGGAGACAAGGAGACGAGC
>JBIOWO010000074.1:0-11189 GCA_044868555.1 Lacipirellulaceae bacterium
ACAGCGAGCTGTTTGTTAGCTTTGCGTTTTCTGCTCCTGACCTCCGACCTCTGGCCTCCGACCTCTCGATGTCCCAACCGATCGCCGGGGTTGCCCCCGCTCAATTGAAGGAAGTTACGGTGATGGCGGTCTGGCCGTCGCTGTCGGCGACCCGGTTTGGCCGGTTTTGGGGGCGGTTGTTTGCATTGGATATCGGATTTCGCGTGTTCGGTGTGCCGGTCACGCTGGGCCGGCTATTTGCATTGGCTTCGATTCCGTTCATGATGGCGCTGTATTTCCTGATGCGCTTGCCGCGGTTTCCGGGCGTGCTCGTCGGCATCCGCAATCTGTGGTGTTGGCAGTATCGGCTCACGAATCGCCGTCTCGTCATGGAGAATCCGTTCGGCGGCGAGATCAAGAGCGTCGCGCTCGACCGGTTCGACGCGATCGACATCGTCGTCGAGCCAGGGCAGGCCTGGTTCAAGGCGGGCGACCTGGTGTTTCGCCAGGGCCAAGTGGAGACGTTTCGCATTTGGGCCGTGCCACGGCCGGAAACGTTTCGGCAGACGTGCCTCAAGGCCCGCAATTCATTCGTCGGCGTGCAGCAGGCGCGAGCAGCGGGCGCAGTGATTTAATTTGCAGTGTGTGGCACGTCCCTAAGCTCCCAGCGAAGGGCGTGGTCTTGCGGAATCGCACTCACCACGCCCATCGCCGGAGGCTCCGGGCGTGCCACCCCGGCGCAGTGGTTTACGTATCCTTCTCCTCAGCGTCCGGCTTGCTGGCCTCGACGCGTTCGGCGGCGTCTTTTTCGGCTTCGCGAAGGGTCTGGCCCAGTTTAACGCGCAGCTGTTTGTCGTCGTCGGTCTTGATGACCACCAAGAACGGGCTGATCGATTCGACTTTGCCTTTCAGCTCGCCGACCTTGACGTCGTCGCCGGCGCGAACGCGGAGCACTTCGCCAGTGGTGCGAACCGTGATCCAGGCCTGCAAATTGGTCGGCGGGCCCAGGATTCCGGTCACGTACGTCTGCGCAACTTCGTCAAATTCCGGAGCCGGCGGGCGGGGCGGCGTGCGAACGGTTTCGCGCGGCGGGCGGGGCGGCGTGTAGGCCTTGAACATGTCGCGGCCGACGATGCTCTTTTCGTAATCGCCGACGCTGGCCAGCTTCAGCCGGTCCGATTTGCCGTCGGGCAGGCTGTCGTCGTGTGTTGCACCCGGCAGGATCAGCGCCTCGACCCTGAGCTGGACGCGCAGCTCGGGCGAGCCGGGAGTGGCGGTCAGCTGCAGCTTCGTGATTTGTTGCAATTGCGCGGCGCGATAGAACTCGTACAGAAATTTGGTGACGGCCGACAGGCTGCCGCGGGCTTCGATCACGTAACCGATCGATCGGTAGGCCGTGGACAGCGAGGTTTGCTCGTTGGGGTTGATATCTTCGACGGTCAGGCCGGCGTCTTTGCACTTCTGCAGCAGCCAGCCGTGGTAGAGCGAGCGGGCCACGTCGCGATTGGTGGGCAGCGAGAGCGCCTGCCATTTGTCCAACTGTTGCATCGCGCGGCGGCCCGACGCGAGCGACATGTTGGCATTCTGCAGTTGCTCGTTCGCGGTTTGCAGCTCGGTCTTGCTGAGCGCGACCTTAGCCCGGTGCCGTTTGAGCAGCGAATTTCCGCCCACGAGCGCCAGAATGCAGATCAGCACGGCGGCCAGAATTTTTTCGCGTTGGTTCATGGGGCCCCCTTCTCGGACGGAGGCACGACACCAACCCGCAGCGTGAATTCCCATTCGTAGCCGGGCACGGTCGTCGTGTTGGCCCGGCCTTGGCCGGAGGAGACCTGGTGCTCGGCGTCGCGGACCCGGCGTTCAATCGGCGTGACGGCGGCGGAATTCTTGGCGATGGCGCGGAGGTCGACGCGGCCCGCCGTGGGATCGTTGGCCGGCGGCTTGGCGACGATCAGCTGGGTCGCCACCAGGTCTTCGGAGACGGGGAAGTCCTTTTCCGAGAGAAGCTTGGGCCGCAGCCGTTGGCTAAGCGTGTCCAGCCCGTCGAGCCACGTGACGTCCGAGCCCAGCCAGCGCTCGACGGCGGCCGCCTTGGCGGTCATTTGGTCGGCCTGCTTGACCCATGGCTCCAGGTCCTTGATTTGGCTCCTGATTCGCGCGAGCTCGCGGACCGGCCCCGTGGATTGCCGCCACAGGTGGAACGTGAACCCAAGGAGCGCTACGGCAGCGGCAGCAGCGGCCAGTGCGTGAATGCGGCCGAAGCGGCGGCGGGCGGCGCGGCGCCGCACGTTGACGAAATCGACGATCGGCGGCCGGTGATCCGCTTCGCACAGCGCCATGCCCAGCACGGCGGCGAAGCGGGCCAGGCTGCCGGCAGGGAGGCCTTGGTTGGTGAGGCCCGTGGGCGCATGGGCCGCCGGGTCGAATATCGCCACGCTCATGCCAAGCTCATCGGCCATGTCGCGGACCGGATCCGCCGCGGAGGAGCTGGCGCAAATCAGCACGCGGTCGACCTGCCGATCGCCCGATTGCTGGCGTGCGGCGGCGAGCGTGCGGCGGATTTCGGCCAGCAGCGTCCGTTGCCGGGCTTCCTGCTGAGCGGGCTCCGGCAGGCGGACCGTCCGCATCAACAGAACGACGCCACCGGCGAGCACCACAAGATCGGCCTCGTCGGTGAGCGGGCTGACGACCAGCGTGTAATTGTCGGCAGGCACCATGCCGGCGCGCTCGACGAGCGCCGCCGACGCACAGGCCCGCAGCACCACGCGATTGGCTTCGGCGTCGAGCAGTTGGCACACTTCGCGGGCCTCGGCCAATCCGGCCGGGCTGAGGGCAATGGCCAGTACCTGATACGGTGTTTGCGCGTCGCCGGCGAGCGGGACGTAATCCAGGGCCGCATCCGTGCCGAGCGCCGTAAACTCGCGCTCGGCCTGGAACCGCACCAGGTCGGGCAGCTCTTCGGCCGGGGCCGGCGGCAGCGTGAGCAGCTTCATCTGCACGTGGTCGCGGCCGACGCCGACGATCGTCGTCGCGTTGCCCACGATGCGCTGGCCCATGGCGGTGGCCAGCGCGGCCCCGACCTGGCTCGCGGTCGCAGTCGCACCTTCTGCCACGGGAAGCGGCGCGGCCCAAGCGCCAGAGATCGAAACACCCGTCGGCCCCGACTGCACGAGCAGCCCGCGGACTTCGTGGCGATCCCAGTCGATGGCGAAAATGCGGGGCATTGGGGAAGGGTTGAGGGTTGAGGATGCGGAGGGTGGCATGCTTTCGCGGCGCAGCCGCGTAAGCATGCTCTGAAAGTTCGAGGGCATGCTCACGCCGCTGTCGCGGCGAGAGCATGGCACCCGTAATTGTCAATTTCCATTGTACACAGGCTTGTTACGGCACGTCTGCCGCTGGAGCGCCGAGCGATTCCAGAGTGTGGCCGGGGCCGAGGTCGCCCATTTCCCAGCGTCGCCGCACGACGGCAGGTGACTGAGAGGCGTCGATCACAGCTTCCACGCGGGTGATGGGGCCGTCGGCCTCGAAAAAGCCGGCGATCTGCGCCCGGTAGACGCTGCCGCCGGTCGTCACCAGGGCCATCAACTTTTTCATGTCCTTCAGCTCGACGATGCCGTCCGATAGCAGCCAGGTTTCGTAGGCCTGTTCGGGCCGTTGGACGCCGGGTTCGATTTCGCGGTTGGCGATGATCTGTTCGACGGCGTTGGGATCCAAGCCGGGCACGCCCATCAGGAGTCGTCGGGGTGCTTGATTGATGTTCAGCCGGCCCGGTATGGACGGCGCCGCATTGACGGCGAGGTTTTCCATGAGGATCGGCAGATACGTGCGCATCGCGGAGCGATCGTTGGCGAACGCCGGGTTGACGACGATGCGGCTGTTCTGGCCTTGCCCGCCGCCCCCGCCACCTTGTTGGCCGCCCTGCCCGCCGCTGCCCGACTGACCTGGCTGATTCGGCTTGGCGATCCTCGTTTTCACTCCGACGAGGTCGAGGATCGTGTTGAGCTTCACCCGGCCCTGCTGCGTGAAGTCGAGTGTCAGGCTGGAGGCCTCCTGCCCACTTTCATTCGCCGTGCCTTCGTACGCGCCCCCTTGGCGGTAGGCGATGATGAAGTTGGCCATGTTGGCGTCCATCACCGCGGTCAACTGCGTGTTCAGCTCTTTAAGGTCGTCCATGTTGACGTCGATCTTGGGCGTGCCGTCGGCCTTGAGGTTGGTCTCGGCGCTATCGAGCGTCAGGTAAGCGGCCCAGCCGCGATCCAGCTCGCCGGTCGTGTTGTCGGTGTTGTCGATCGATCGGAACGGCTCTTCGTTGGGGTCGACGATGCCGTTGCGATTCAGGTCGGCGCCGAACAAGAGCGCGGGCGTCACGTCGCGCACGAGCAACAGCTCCTCAATCGAGCCGAGCGGCCCGTTGCGCGGCTCGTAGGCCGGCGAAAGGGTCGAGTAGTAGTCCTGCTCGGCGCCCACGATGCGGGGTTCATTATCGGCGTCGATCCAGTCGAGGATCGCGTCGGCGATCGGCTCGGTCATGCCGGGCAGCGTCATCAGCACGTTGCGGGCGCCGTCCTGTTCGAGCTGATCGGCGAGCGGCAGTGTGTTGAGATTGAGGCGGGACGATTCGTTTTCCAGGCCATAGCGGACGCCGCCGAAATAGCCTTCGGTCGTCATCTCGGGCGCCAGGATCGTCATTCGCCCGCGGAAGGCGGCGACGGGATCGTCGGCCACGAGGACGTTTTGAAAGAGGCTCGGATTGGCGTACAGTCCGCCCGATTGCCGGATCAACTCCGGGTCCTGGGCCAGGACGACCTTGATGTGCTCGATGCCCGACTCGGCGAGCAGGCGGGCCTGCAATCGCCGGCCGGTGGCCACTGTGGCCCGATGCTCGGCAAACATGCGCTCGAAAAACGCCATGGCGCCGAGCGTCAACATCGCCACGACGACCAGCGTCAGGATCAGCACGCTGGCGGTGCGGCGGCGGTGTGATGTTGAGCGTCGATTCATGATTGGGGCGCGGCGTAGAAGGTTGAGTCTCGATTAGCCGCAGGCGGAAGCCCGCGGTCAGTAAGTTGCAGAACCGCTGGCTCCCGCCTGCGGCTATGAGGACGCCAATTTCATTCCGCTAGTTATCAAATGATGAACCGGATCCAGACCCAGTCGACGAAGACGATGACGACGAGGTCGAAGTACCCGATGTACCGGATGCCTCACCGGACATCCCCGCTGCCGCGCTGGACGTGCTGAGCGCGGACGTGGGCACGAACACGATCTGTCGATACTCGTGGCAATTGTTCATGATGCTCGTTACGTCGCTGGTGCTCGTCGTCGCCGGATCCGCGTTGGCGGGCCAGATCCAAATTCGCACCTCGATCGACGGTGGAAGACTTCTCTTCTCCTTCATGTCCCAATAATCCAAGACCTGACCGAGCGTGCCGTCGAAGTAGCGAAACTCGATGTGGGCAACTTCCGGCGCGATCAGCGTTTGGCCCGAGTCGAGCACCGTCTGGTCGCCCGTTTGTTCGGCAAACACGCGGGCGGGCCGGGCGATTTCCTGGCGCACGAGGCCGCCGGCCTCCAATTGCAGGTCCGGCGCCAGCGACGTGACGGCGGCGCTGCCTGCCTGTACCGGCTGGCCCTGGCGGACGAAATAGCGAACCGTCTTGACGCTGTTCGGTCGCGGCGGGGCGGCCGTCATCGCGCCGACCGCCGTCGCGATCTGCTGGGAGTTCGTATAGCCGGTGGTCGTGAGAAACAGCTCTTCCAAGCGGGGCAGGTGTTCAACGTCGACGTACATCTCCTCGACCGTGCCGTTGATTCCCAGGGGGAGCGACAAATCGTTCTCGGAACCTCCTGCGCCGGATGCACCGCCGGCTGCCGACGAACCGCCCATCGAGGAACCGCCGCCCGACAGACTGCCGCCGGACGAGCTGCCACCGGATGAATTGCCGCCGGAAGAGCTGCCGCCCGTCGCACTTCCTCCTCCTCCGCCCGTGCCGCCGCTGCCGCTTGATCCGGGATTCTGGTTGTCGACCGAATCGACGTCGAACTTGGCCGAGGCGGCCACGAGGCTGGCGATGCCCGACGTGTCCTGCGCCTTGTACACCGAAGTGGCGCGGAGATCGTCGGCGACCATGGCGAGGATGCTGCGCGCCAATTGGGCCTCTTCAATGTGGCTGCGACTGGCATCCACCTGCAGCAGATACAAGTTGATGGCCGTGCCGATCAGCGCCAGCAGGGCCACCGACAGGGCGATGGCCAGGATCAACTCAAAGAGCGTGAATGCGGAGCGGTGCGCTTTTCCGGCGAGGCGTAGCTCACCGGCTGGCGGATGATGGAAGCAGCGCGAGGGTCGTTTCATCGCTGGCCTCCCGATGCCTGTCCACCGGCACCGGATGATCCGGTTCCGCTGGATGAACCCGATGATGACGAACCGGACGAAGTCGTCGATTGCTGGCTGGTGTCGGTGGCGATGTAATCGGGGTTGGGCACCCAGCGGACCAGCTCGAAATGGGCCGGCTGCTGCTCGGGCGGCAATTGCTGCTCGACGCGCACCCGGGCGAGCACCAGTTCGACGTATGGCGTTTGATCGAACGCGATCGAGTACAGCCAGGGCGGATCGGTGTTGTAATCGAACGCCTCCTGGTTGATCTCCGCCATCGGGCGCGAGCAGGAGAGCAACTCGTCCATCACCGAGGAGGCCAGGATTTGGGCCTGCGATTCGTCGCGTACCAATTGGGCATTGCGATCGGCCAAACGCATGACTTCGCCCAGTGCGGCCAGCGCACCGGCGAGGATCGCCAGCGAAAGGATGATCTCCAACAGCGTGAAACCCGAAAAGGGGACTGGTCCATTTTTCCAGCGAATGGATGAATGCGCATTTTCGCGCCGTGGAAAAATGGACCTGTCCCCTTTTCGACTCGCGGTGCGGCGTAAAAAATGGACCAGTCCCCTTTTTTCGTTTGGTTGGATCATTGGGGCGGCAGCGGCTCGTGGCCGACTTCACTGGCGTTGGAAATGCCGGTCAGGCCGCGGAGCGTGATGCGGACCGTCTGTTGATCGTCGTTGGCCAGCAGCACGGTGGCGTCGGTTGCCGTCCCGTCGGGATGGAAGACGATCGGCGCCGACCAGGAACCGGCCGGGGTTTGTCCGAGCGTGGCCTGCACCTGGCTTGAGGACGCGATGTCGCCACCGGCGAATTTGATACCGTCGGGCAGACGATCCTCGTTCAGGCGGATCATGTCCGAGGCGTCGCGCGGGGTGTCGTCGGCCGCCAGCGGCGGGTCGCCCTCACCCGAGCCGAACGCGTCGAGCGTCGTGATCAAGTAGCGGCTGCCGCGGAGCTCGCAGCGGAAGACGTGGGTCTGGCCCGATTCCATGGCGGCCAGGCGGGCCCGGCTCCAGGCCGCCCGCACGAGGTCGCCGCCGTTTTGCAGGCTGGCATGTGAAAATGCGCCTTCCATCAAAGGCGCCGCGATCGCGCCGATCACCACCAATAGCGCCAGCACGAGCATTACCTCGACCAGGGTCAAACCATGATGCGGTGCGCGGCGGGCCATGTTTGCATGAACGGGGATCAGGTTGCCTGCCAGTTGCCGATGTCGTCGTCGTTGCCGTCCTGCCCGTCGGGGCCGGTCGACCAGATGTCGAACGACTCGGGATTATGCTTGCCGGGCTGAGCAAAGCGGAAATCGTTGTCCCACGGGTCCTTCGGCACTTTGTCGAGGTACGGACCGGCCCAGCGGTCGGCCAGCTTGGCGTCGGACGGCTTGTTGACCAGGCCGTTCAAATCGTCCGGGAAACTCTTGGTATGAAACTGGTACATCTCGACGCCCCGCTTGATGATGCCGACCTGGGCGGCTGCCGCTTGCTTGTCGGCCTGGGCCTGCGTGCCGGAGAACACCGTCACGGCCATCGACGCCAAGACGACCAGGATCACCAGCACCAAGAGAACTTCCATCAGCGTAAAGCCGCTGGGGCGGGGCCGGTGTGGGTGACGATTTCGAATTGGGCTAGAGATCATGTTTGAAGGCTCCTCGGGTTGATGCGTGGATTGTGGGGGTGTTCGGGTTATTTGCACGGCCAGCGGCCGGCGCTTACGGCATTGTACTCAGGAAACGGTCATGCTCATTTTCAGTACGGGTAGCAGCAGGGCGATGACGACGACGAGCACCACCCCGGCCAGGATCAGCAGCATCAGCGGTTCGAGCAGGCGGACGAACAGATCGAGCCGCCGCCAGGTGTCGCGCTCCAGCGAGTCGGCGATGTGGGGCAGCACGGTCTCCAGGTTGTTCGACTGTTCGGCGACAGCGATCATTTCCACAACGTCGGCCGGAAAGTTGCCGCATGCGGCGAGCGGCGTGGCCAGCGATTCGCCGGCCGAGATATTTTCGGCCGCACCGCGGATGGCCGTGGAGAGGACGCGATTGCCGGTCGAATCGGCGCTGATATCCAGCGAACGGACAATGGGCACACCGCCGGTGAGCAGCGTACCCAACACGCGGCAGAACCGCGACACGGCCAGGCTGAGGTAGATCCCGCTCACGATGGGGATGGACAAACGCATCCGATCCAGCCAAATGCGGCCCGCTTCCGTCTGCAAGCGATTGCGAATCACCACGCCGCCGATGACGATCGCGGCGACGATGATCAGGCCATACGATTGCATGATGGCGCTGAGCCAGAGGAGCCACTCGGTGACGGCGGGCAATTCGCCGCGCTCCTTCAGTTTGGAAAACAGCGTCTCGAACTTCGGCACGAAGAAGATGATCAGCACGTTGACGACGAGCGTGCCGAGGATGAACAGGATGGCCGGGTAGGCCAGGGCGCCCATCACGCGGCTTTTGAGTTCGTCCTGCTGCTCGGTGAACTTGGCCAACCGGTCGAGGGCCTCCTCGAGAAACCCGCCCTCGCCGCCGGCTCGGACAATGCTCGTGGCCAGTTCGCCGAACGCTTTGGGGTGGCGGCTCATCGCGTCGGCCAGCGTGGCGCCTTCCTGAACGCGCGAATGGACGTCGTCGAGCACCTTGGCCAGGTTCTTGTGCGGCGTCTGCTCGCGAATCACTTCCAGGGAACGCAACAGGGGCACGCCGCTGCCCAACAGCGCGGAGAGCTGGCCGTACGTGGCCGCCATCAGCCGCGCCCGCACTCGCGCCGTGCCGACCGTCGGCGCCCACTTCTCGGCCGACGTCACCTTGACCGGAAACAGGTCCTTCGCCGAAAGCGTGGCGACCGCTTCGCGCTCCGTCCCCGCTGCAAGCAGGCCTTCGACCAGCTTGCCGGTGGTATCGCGGGCGGTGTAAGCGAAATCGGGCATGGCAAAAAATTTCGGATTGCGGATTTCGGATTGCGGATTGGTTTTCTCAATCCGCAATCCGCAATCCGAAATCCGCAATAACTAAATTCGATCTCCCTTAGTAACGCGCAAAACTTCATCCAGCGTGGTCAATCCGTGGAGAACCTTCAACCACGCGTCCTCGCGGAGCGATCGCATGCCGTCGGTGCGGGCCGCTTTGCGGATTTCCCAACTGCTGGTCCGGTCGTGTGCCAATTGGCGCACGGAGTCGGTCGTCACGCAGAGCTCAAAAATGCCCTGACGGCCGACGAAACCAAGCTGGCGGCAGTCGCGGCAAGAGCCCGGGCGATAAAGCGGTTTGCCGCCGGCCTTGTATACGTCCCAGGGGAAGTCCTTCGGCAGATCTTCGCGATTCGGCTCGAACGGTTCGCGGCATTTCGTGCACAGCGTGCGGACCAGTCGCTGGGCCATCACGGCCTCGACGGTGCTCGCCACGAGGAACGGCTCGACGCCCATATCCACCAGTCGGGTGTAGGCGCTGGGCGCGTCGTTCGTGTGCAGCGTGCTGAACACAAGGTGGCCGGTGAGGGAGGCCTGGATGGCGTTCTCGGCCGTTTCCATGTCGCGAATTTCGCCGACCAGCACGATGTCCGGGTCGTGACGCAAGATGGATCGCAGCGACGCGGCAAACGTGAGCCCGATCTTGGGATGGACCTGAATCTGGTTGATGCCTTCGAGTTGATACTCGACCGGGTCTTCGGTGGTGATGATCTTGGTTTCTTCGTCCTTGATCTCCAGCAGCGAGCTGTAGAGCGTGGTCGTTTTGCCGGAGCCGGTCGGGCCCGTCACCAACACGATGCCGTGCGGCATGCGGATCAGCTCGCTGAACTGGACGTGCATGTCTGGTTCCATGCCCAGCGCTTCGAGCGAGAATTTCATCCGGCCCTTGTCCAGGAGCCGCATGACGATCCCTTCGCCGTGGAGCATGGGGATGACCGAGACGCGGACGTCGATCTCGCGGCCGGCGACGCGGAACTTGATGCGGCCGTCCTGGGGCAGGCGCTTCTCGGCGATATTGAGCCGGGCCATGATCTTGAGGCGGCTGATGATCGCGGCCTGGAAGCGGTTGATCTCCGGCGGCACCGGCTGGGGGTGGAGCAGGCCGTCGATGCGGTAGCGAATCTTGATCCCCGACGCCTGGGATTCGATGTGCACGTCGCTGGCCCGCGATTCGATCGCCTCCAGCATGATCTCGTTGACGAGCCGGACGACCGACGCCTCTTGGGCCTCCTCGCTTAACTCGCCGTCGACGTCGATGTCGTCCAGCAGTTGAATGTCCTCTTCGTCCTGGAGGGCCATCAGGTCGTCGATGGTCTCGCTGCCGACGCCTAGATGGGCTTTGATTTGCCGGGCGATCTGTTCGCGCGGGGCCAGCACCGGCTCGATCGTCAGGCCCGTCGTGGCGCTGAGCTCATCCAGCGGATAAAGGTCGAACGGGTCGCTGGTGGCGACCGTCAGCGTGCCGTTGAGCCGAGTGAGCGGAAACAGCGCGTGGCGATGGATCAGTTTCAGCGGAAAGCCATGGAGCAGCGACAGATCGATCTTGTGCTGCTCGAGGTCGACGAAGGGGATGCCCACCTCCTCTCCCAAGGCCCGCAGCGCCGCCTCCTCGCTCACCAGGCCACCTTCCACCGCGGCGACGTCGAGGCGCAAGGTGTCCGGCCGGTCGTGCCGGAGCTGTGTGAGCTGCTGGGGAGTCAGCAGCCCGCGCTTAACCAGGATGGAGCCTGCTTCCATCGAATGTCCGCTGTCGTGGAGAGGTGGGAGGGTATTCTGAGGCGGGATGAATCCATTATGGGCGGCCGGGCGCCCGTCGGCAAACTGGGCCCGTTTTTCGGCATTCTTGTGCGCGCCAACCGTCGCG
>JBIOWO010000075.1:0-25272 GCA_044868555.1 Lacipirellulaceae bacterium
AACTCCTCGTCCGTCTGACGCGCGAAGCGCGGAACGGCGGCTACTCCGAGCTCTGTTGCGACACCATGCCCTTCATGCAATCCGCCCAACGCATGTACGACGCCGCCGGTTTCGAGCGCACCGCCCCCTACTCCGCCCACCCCACCCCCAACGCCGTCTACTTCCGCCTCGTCCTCTAATCCCCAACCCCCAGCCCCTAGCCCCCAGTCCCCAGTCGTTTACGTACTGGAGGTCAACCCCCGTGCCAGCCGCACGGTGCCGTTTGTGGCCAAGGCGACCGGGCTCGCAGTGGCGAAGGTCGCGGCCAAGGTGATGGCGGGCGTGTCGCTCGTGGAGCAGGGCGTGACGAGCGATCCGGTGCCGAAGCACGTATCGGTGAAGGAGGCCGTGTTTCCGTTCATCAAGTTCTGGGGCGTCGATATCGTGCTGGGGCCGGAGATGCGGTCGACGGGCGAAGTGATGGGCGTGAGCGAGCGGTTTTCGATGGCGTTCGCGAAGAGCCAATTGGCGGCCGGCACGGTGTTGCCGCGCGCGGGCAATGTTTTTGTGAGCGTGGCAGATCGGCATAAGCGGGCGGTGGTGGAATTGGCGCGGCGGCTGGCGGAGCTGGGTTTTTCGCTGCTATCAACCAGTGGCACGGCCGACGTGTTGGAGGGGGCGGGCGTGCCGGTGCGGCGCGTGAAGAAGTTGCAGGAGGGCCAGCCGAATCTGCTCGACTATTTTGCGGATGGCCAGGTGGCGCTGGTGGTGAACACGCCGAGCGGCAAGGGCGCGCGGACGGACGAGGGCAAGATTCGCGCGGCGGCGGTGCAGGCGGGCGTGCCGTGCGTGACGACGCTCGAAGCGGCCACCGCGGCGGTGAAGGCGATCGAGGCGCTGGGCCAGGAAGAGATGCAGGTGCAGGCGCTGCAGGAGCGGTTTGGCAGAGGCCAGTGACCAGACCTGTGAAACACCGCTCGACCGCCAAGCGCAAGCGCACCGTACCATTCTCGCCGTAACTTGTTATACTGAGGCCATGAGCACCACGACATTTCATTTCGAGACATTCACGGCATTTTCGCCGTTCAGCGACTTGGGCCCCTATCGCGCGGCCGACTATTGGGAGTTACCGGAAGGCGAGCCGGTCGAGCTCATGAAGGGGAGGTTTATCGTGTCGCCAAGTCCGAACATACTCCACCAAGTCGTCGTGTCATTGCTATTGGAGCTATTGCGGGCCGCGTCGCGAAAGACGGGCAGCATTGCCGTCTGTGCGCCAATGGATGTGATCCTTTCGGACGACACGATTCTGCAACCGGATTTGTTGTACGTGTCGAAACGTCGCCGAGGTATTGTCAAGCAGCGCATAAATGGCGCCCCGGACCTCGTGGTAGAGATTATTTCCGGCAGCGCGCGCCGCGACCGTATTGAAAAACTGGATCTGTATGCGCGGTACGGCGTCGCAGAGTACTGGATCGTCGAGCCGGATGCACAGGTGATTCAATTCCTCATCAATGAAAACGGGCGATTTGTCGTGCAATCGCCTGCGAGCAATCGATATCAGTCATCGCGGTTGCCGGAGGTCGAAATTCAAATCCCCGATTTCTGGCGCGAGGTCGACCAGCAGATGTCCAATGATTGAGAGTCTGCGATGGACGCTCCATCTGAGACTCTGCAATCAGGACGCGCCGATGCGAGTTCTCAATCGCCGCCGCTGCCTGAAGTGGAAATTCAACTCGCCGATTTCTGGCGCGAAGTGGATGAGCGGCTGCCTACTGCATGAAGATGGGCAATGAGCGAATCGATCGAGCCGCTGAATCTGTCGAATGCGGTCGATCGGCCAAGTTTGCCGCCGCTGCGCCTGCACCATCTCTTGGTGATGACGGCGGTTTCATCTGTTCTGCTTGCGAGTTTCGGGCCGGGGCTTGGATCTCTTGCCAACAACGATGCTCTCGGCCAAATCTGGATCGCCATGGCCGTGTGGGGCACGATCCATGCGTTCGTGGTGGCGTTCGCGATTACGGTCAGTGCCTTCGGAATATTTTGGCGACTTCGCGGGATTCGATTCCCCCGCGAGCCAGGTCATTGGCTACTGGTGGCAGTGGCAGCATCACACATTCTTACCGTCTTCTTCGCCTTGCTTCTCCGGGTATTCACAGATTATGTCCGCTGGAACTATTGGCTCGCGCAGGTCCCGGCTGCGATTTTGGATGTCTATATCGGTTTCCGGTGGTGTGTCGAGCGTCGATGGCGATGGGTTTTCTATCTCAAAGCGTTCGCTGCTTTTGTTCCTGTTCTCGGGGACTTGTTGCTAATGGTGATGATCTCGCGGGCAAATCTCAGGGATCGACGAATGGGCATGCAGCGCGACGCGCTTCATCGCAGCGGCTACTTGGTGCAACTGATGTTATGCACCCTGATGATTTCGCTGGTTGCCTTTTTCGTGATTTGGGGAATGCTTCGAGCGATGGGTCACTGGTAGTGCTGGCACTTACCACACGTCAATCGAAAATCAGCCTTGACCCCGGTCGTCAGCCTCCCGTATTCTCCCGACCCACGACGAATGGATTGCGTCGTGCCGAGCATGCAACTGGTCGCTGAAGTGACCGGTCCGACAGAACGCCTGTTCAAAATACAACGCCCTGGAGATCGATCGACCACGTGGAAGGGTCTACCCCCCGATTGGGAGGTGATGACCCCGCAGCGGTTGGCGTTGGCACGGAGGCCCGCCATCCGCTACGATACACTCCCCGACGCGCGGCAATCGCTTCCTCCCCCCTAAAGCGAGCTGCTGTTCGTCCGCCCGCACGCAAGCGTTATTGCGTCCAATCGCTCCCGGAAAGGTGACTACGTCCTTTGCCCCCCTGGGACGGGTGCTTTTCTGGGAGCTTTTTTTGCGCGCTGAGGGCGCGGGCTCGCGTTGTGGCGCGCAGGGTCGGTCGCTAGAATCTGCGACCCCAGGCCCCTTTCGCACCCGTCACGGAAGACGCGTTCATGAGCAAGGAAGCTCTTGCGCGGCGCAAGCCGCTGGCCCCCGTTCCCCTCACGCCCGACGAGCAGCTTCGCGCGGCCCGCGAGATTCTGCGTTTGGAGGCGGTTGGGATTTACGATCTTTCGAATCGGCTCGATCAATCGTTCTGCGAGGTGATCGAGCTGCTGGCGGGCTGCCGGGGCAGTGTGATCGTGACCGGCATGGGCAAGGCCGGACTGATCGGCCAGAAGATCGCGGCGACGATGGCCTCCACCGGCACGCGGGCCCATTTTCTGCACCCGGCTGAGGCGTTTCACGGCGACCTGGGCCGCATCCATCCCGACGATGCCGTGGTGATGCTCACGCAAAGTGGCGAGACGGCCGAGGTCGTGCAGCTGCTACCGTCGCTGCGGGAATTTGGTGTGCTGCTCGTCGCGATTACGGCCAGCCGCACCAGCACGGTCGGCCGGGCGGCGAATGTGGTGATCGAACTGGGCGAGCTGGAAGAAGCCGGTTCGTTGGGCCTGGCGCCGAGCACGAGCACGACCGCGATGCTGGCGGTGGGCGACGCTTTGGCGCTCGTGCTGGCGAAGATGCGGAATTTTCAGGCGGACGACTTCGCGCGGTTTCATCCGGGCGGCGCGTTGGGGAAGAAATTGAGCCGGGTGGACGATGTGATGCGTCCGCTCAAGGAGTGCCGCACGGCTCGCGACGATCAGACGGTGCGGGAAGTAATCTGCGCGTGCAGCAGGCCGGGACGGCGGACCGGCGCGATCATGCTGACCGATTCGTCGGGCCGGTTGACCGGGCTGTTTACGGATAGCGATCTGGCCCGGTTGTTTGAGCGGCGCGAGGAGGCGACGCTCGACCGGCCGGTGCGCGAGGCGATGACCGAGCAGCCGACGACGGTGCGGAGCGGCACGCGGATGCGCGACGCCGTGGCGCTGTTGGCCAAGCGGAAATTCAGCGAGCTGCCGGTGGTGGATAAGGCGGGGCGGCCGATCGGGCTGGTGGACGTGACCGATGTGTTGGGGCTGAAGGCGGAGGCGGCGGGGTCGGAGGGCGC
This sequence comes from Lacipirellulaceae bacterium, assembly GCA_044868555.1. Lineage (GTDB taxonomy): Bacteria > Planctomycetota > Planctomycetia > Pirellulales > Lacipirellulaceae > JABDGM01. Next base: position 4,014 of record JBIOWO010000075.1, read on the forward strand.
GGGGGCGAAGTCGGTGCCTGCGGTGCGCGTGTTTCCGGCGGAAGGGGCGGCGTAGGGGTGTCGCTAAGCCGCAAGCGGCTGACGACGCTAAATCAAGGGAGTGGTTGTTTTGTCATGTCGCTTGCTGCTGCTTGTGCCAAGATCGAGCTGGTGCTGAGCGACGTCGACGGCGTGATGACCGACGGCGGCATCCAGATTTTCGATGACGGCCAGCAATTCTTGAAGTTTCATATTCGCGACGGGATGGGAGTGCGGCTGTGGCGCGAGGCGGGGAAGCGGTTTGGCATCGTAACGGGCCGCAACCTGGAGGCGGTGAAGCGGCGGGCGGCCGACCTGTGGCTGGATATCGTGAAGGTGGGTGTCGACGACAAGTTGCCGGCCGTGGACGCGCTCGCTGCGGAATTGATGCTGTCGCGCGAGCAGGTGTGCTTCATCGGCGACGATTTGCTGGACCTGGCGACGATTCGCGCGGTGGGCCTGGGTGTGGCGGTGGCCGACGCGGCAGAGGACGTGCGGCGGGCGGCCGCCTATACGACCAGCGTGCCCGGCGGGCAGGCCCCCGTGCGCGAGGTGATTGAATTATTGTTGAAGAATACGGGGCGATGGCCGGATGTGATGCAGCGGTATGGGGGAAAATGACGAATGACGAATGACGAATGACGAATTGCTGCCATCCAAACTTCTTTCATGCTCAAGCGCATCCTTCGCAGCCTGATTGCTTTTGCCGCGATTATCGTGGTCTACCAGGCGTACGTCTTGTTGGCGGTGCCGTGGATGGAGCCGCCGCTTGCGATCAAGCAACCGACCCGTGTGACTTCGGGCGATATCGATCAGGCGAATAAGGCGGTCAGTAAATATCAGCGGCTGCTGTCGAGTTATTTTGGGGCCGATCATTGGTCGCAGCTACGGCCGCCCAAAGTGATCGCAAGCTCGAACGAGCAGGCGATGCTGGTGCTGGATGACTACGACCGTCACGAGGATGGGCGGGTGGACATCGAGCGGTTTGCGCTGTTGGTGTTTCCGACTCCGCTGCGGGAAGGCATCACGCCGCCGCGGGACGCGATCGTGCTCGAAGCGCCGCAGGGGGCGAAGCTGCAATTCGACGAATTTCGGCCGGAGCGGGGCGAGATCGGCCGGATCACGCGGGGCGAGTTCCCGGGCCCGATTACCATCCGCAGCGACATGAAGGAACCAGGGCCCGAGGATGATTTGCTGGTCGAAACGGCCGATCTGTCGATGAACACCAAGCTCATGTACACGACGAACCCGGTGCGGTTCCGGATGGGTCGGAACGTGGGCGGCGGGAGCGAACTCGAAATCCGGTTTCTGGATGATGAGCACGCGCAGGCCAGCGACAACGGGTTGAAGATCGCCGGCATCGACGCGCTGGAGATTCGACGGGACGTGCGGGCGCGGATGTTTTTGGAGACGGACAGTTTGTTGCCGGGAGACGATAAGAAGGAAGAGAAGATGCGCAAGGAACCGGCGCCCTTTGAAGTAACCTGCAGCGGGCCGTTTCATTTCGATTTTGTGCGGTACGTGGCGAGCTTCGACCGCGACGTCGAGTTGCGGCAGATCAGCGCAAGTGGGCCGAGCGATCAGGTGAGTGCTCAGCAGTTGGATATTCATTTTGCACCGCGGCAATCGGCGGGCGCCCAGGCGGAGCCGGTGGCGGTCGATCCGGCGAAGCGGCAGCAGCGCGACATTGGCCGGCTGGAGCCCGTGGCCGTGGTGGCGCAGGGGCATCCGGTGGTGGTGACCTCGCCAACGCGGAATGCGGAGGCCCGCGGCGGGCGGGTGCAACTGGGGCTGCGCGACCGGCGGGTGGTGATCAGCGGCGGGTCGGATGTGAGGCTGGTCTATGGGCCGAATGTGCTGCGTGCGCCGGCGATTGAGTACCAACATCCGGCCACGGACGCGGCGACGCGGATCGGCCGCTTCCGGGCGACCGGGCCGGGCGCGCTCGACTACGTATTCGATCCAGTCAAGCCGGAGCAGATTTTTAAGGCGACCTGGCAGACGTCGGTCGAATTGGGCCGGTATCAGGGGCAACCGGTGCTGACGCTCATCGGGCGGCCGCAAATGGGCGTGGCCAGAATGGGCGCGCTGGAGGCGGATCGGGTACAGGTGTACGTGAGGGAATTGGAGGGCAGCGCGGGCGCTGGCGGCGGAGTGCCCTTGCCGGGTGACCTCGGCGGCGACGGCAAATTGCAGGTTGTACCCGATCGGCTGGCGGCCGCGGGTCGCGTCGAGATCGAATCGCGTGAACTGACGGGCAACACAGAAGAGCTGCTGGTGACGTTTCGTGTCGAGCGGCCCCCCGCGGCGGCAACGGGCGCGGCCGATGGTGCGACGAATGGTGTGGCAGACGCGGCGGCCAGCTCAGCACCAAGCGACGGCCGGCCTGGCGGCGCCAGCGAGCGATTCAATCTGGCCGGCACCGACGGCCGGCCGCAGCAGGCCTATCACATCGACACCGACCGGCTGCGAGTTCAGGTGGCCGTACGCGGAGAAAAGATGTCGCCCACCAACTTGTCGTGCGATGGCAACGTGTTGTTCCGCGAGATGCCGCTGGCGGCGACGGCGGAGAAACCGCTTGAGGTGAGTGGCGGGCAGTTGACCGTCGATCATCTCGACAGCGACATGCACGTGACGATCCTGCGTGCGGCGCCGGGCGGCACTGGCGGCGCCAGTGGCACTCAACAGAACTTGCCGGATGCGCAGATTTCTGCTCGCGGCATGACCGTCTCTGCCGGCACCGTGCATCTGGATCAGCATGAAAACCGGTTGTGGATCGACGGGCCGGGCAAGGCGAACATGGTAGTGTCTCGTGATTTGGCTGGCAAGCCGACGGCGACATCGTTCCCGCTCGACATCACCTGGCAAGGCGGACTGAATTTCGACGGCCAGTTCGTCGTCATCGACCGCGACGTGCTGGTGCAGGGAGCCGACGACTGGGTCCGCTGCGACCGAATAGCAGCACGCTTGAACAAGCCGGTGAAGTTCGGCGAGCGGATTGACCAGAAGGCGGTCGATCTGGCGGAAGTGGAGTGCCAAGGTCAGGTTGTGCTCGATCACCGTTCGCGGGATGAGCTGGGATTGTCGGCGCATCATCGCATGAAGCTGGCCCGGCTGACGATCAATCAACAGACGGGCGACATCAGCGGCGACGGTCCGGGCGAGATTCGCTCGACGCATTTTTCGGATCAAATGAACGCATTGATCGGTCCGCCAGGCGGCGCGAAGCCGAATCCTGTGGCGCCGCCGCCCGGCGTGCGTGGCGAGAAACTGCAATTTCTGCGGGTCGATTTTCAGCGCGCGCTGGCGGGCAACCTGTACAGGCGCGAGCTGCGGTTCCAGGAGCGGGTGCGAACGGTATACGGGCCGGTCGATGCGTGGGAACAGGAGCTGGAAGGCAGCCGCAGCGAGAGCTTGCCCCCGGATAGCATGGCGCTCGCGTGCGACGAGCTGATGTTGAACGAAGATCCACTGGCAGTCCGAGCGGCGATCCATCCGAACGAGTTGGGCAACCGGCCACTGGGGCCGGTGCAAATGCGGGCCAACGGCAACGTTCAGATCGAAGGCCAATCGGGAACGCAGGGGCGATTTGGAGCGCGGGCCGATTCGGTGAGTTACGACAAGGCCAAGGACGTGTTGCTACTCGTGGGCACGACGCGAGCGCCGGCGCAGGTGTGGCAGCGTCGTGGGCCGGGCGATCATTCGCCGCCCTACTCGGCGCGCGAGATTCGCTACGTGCGTTCGACGGGCGAGATTCGGGGGACGGGGATCCCTTATCTGGAGTACGTTCCGGCCGAAACGCCGCAAAATGCCCGCGGCCCGGCACCCCCAGTCCGCTGACCTTCGGAGGAGGGGGATGCGCCCGCACTACTCGCATGGTCGTTACGACGCGACGATCGTGCAAGTTGGGACCAATCTTCGGAACGCGCCTGCTACGCACTGTGCCGCGAGATTTGGCGATAGTCCTGTCTCGAAGCCCTGGTTTTCCGGGGTTTTTTGCTGGTCCGCGGCATTCTGACCGGCCGAATAAGCGAGAATTGCGCGTGAGTTCTCGCGGTGAGGCTGGCAGGGAGGCACTTGCTTTCCGGCGAGGCTCGCCACGGCGAAAAGATTGTGTTCGCCGGTTATTGGTTGTACTGAGTCGCGATCGCTGTCTTGAGCAGGGCCAGGGTGGAATGACCGACTGCGTGCTGGAGATTCCCGACGTCGAAATGGCCGACGAGCAGCGGCGGCTTTCGCAGTTTTCGGTGGACCATGCGGCCGACGCCATATTCTGGGTGACGCGCGACGCCCGGATCATTTACGCCAATGAACAGGCGGTCCGCTCGCTGGGCTACTCGCGCGAAGAGCTGCTGACGATGCGGGTTCACGACGTAGATCCGCTGTATCCGCATAAAATCTGGGATGACGTGTGGCGTGACTTGCGGGAACACGGCGTACGGTCGGTGGAATCGATTCAACGCCGCAAGGACGGAACCGAATTCCCGGTGTGGGTCTACGCCAGCTACTACAACGACGGCGAAAGAGAGCTGTCGTTCGCCTGCTGCCGCGACCTTTCCGAGAAGTATGCGACGGAGCAGGCGCTGCGGCGTGCGAACGACGAGCTGGAGCTGCGCGTATCGCAGCGGACGGCCGAGCTCGCGCATGTGGCGCGATTGGCGACGACGGGTGAGATGGCGGCCGGCCTGGCGCACGAATTGAACCAACCGCTGTATGCGGTCCACAACTTTGCCCAGGGCGCATTGCGGCGGCTGGAGGCCGGGTCGCTGGATCGGGAATCGCTATTGGGGGTGCTGCAAGAGATCGCCCATGAATCGCAGCGGGCGGCCGACGTGATCCGCAGCTTGCGGCATTATGTGGCCAAGCGTGAGCCGCAACGCGCTGAGGCCGACGTGAACGAGATGGTGCGCGTTGTCGCGCGGCTGTTGGCCGCCGAAGCGGAACGCCGCCAATGCGCGATCGACGTGCGGCTGGCGGAGTCGTTGCCGGTCGTGCTGTGCGACTCGATTCAGATCAAGCAGGTGCTGGTGAATTTGATCCTCAACGGCATGGAGGCCATGAAGGATTTGCCGCCGGGTGAGCGGAGCATCTGCGTCGACTCCGAGCTGGTCGGCGAAGGCCGGGTTCGGCTGAGCGTGAGCGACCGTGGCGTGGGCCTGCCGGCCGACGACACGGAGCGTGTATTCGATGCGTTCTTTACGACCAAAGCGGACGGCATCGGCCTGGGGCTGACGATCAGTCGCGCAATCGCCCAGTCGCACGGCGGCCGGTTGGACGTTCGGCCGAATGCCGATCGCGGCGTCACGTTTCGACTCGAGTTACCCATCTACTGAGGCACGTTTCTGTCATGAACCCCACTTCTACCCGCAATCAGCCCACCGTGTTTGTCGTCGACGACGACGCGGCGGCGCTCAAATCGCTCCGTTGGCTGTTGGAGTCGGTCGACCTCCGCGTCGTGGGCTATCGCTCGGCGCAGGAGCTGCTGGCTGAATACGATCCGGGTGTGCCCGGCTGCCTGGTGCTCGATGTCCGCATGCCGGGGATGAGCGGCTTGGAGCTGCAGGACGAGCTCGTCGAGCGCGATTGCCGGCATCCGATTATTTTTGTGACCGGCCACGGCGACGTGCCGACATGCTCGAAAGCGTATCGTAACGGGGCATTCGACTTTATCGAAAAGCCGGTGAACGACCAGGCGATCGTCGATCTGGTGAATCAGGCGGTGTGCGCCGACGCGGCGCGGCGGAGCGAGCACGCCAATCGTCCGGATCTCACCGCCCAACGATCGCTGTTGACTCCCCGCGAACAGGAAGTCATGGACCTGTTGGTGGACGGGAAGTCGGTCAAGCAAATTGCCGTCGAGTTGGGCGTGGGATTTCCCACAGCGGCCCGCCATCGCAGCCGGGTGTTGGAAAAAATGCAGGTTGGCAACGACGTGGAGCTGGTGCGGCTGGTGTTGGCGGCCGTGTCGTAGTGTCACCCTCCAGCTGCGACCCCCCCGATCGCAGGTAGGGAGTTGAGGGTTTTGATCGGCTGTCATGCGAGTTTGTCGCACGGAGCGGCGATCAATTCGCGTGGCCGGCAGGGCGGCTGCGGGCCATAGTTGTTCGTCGCAGCCAAGGGCGGCATCAACGGTCCTTCAACCGGGGAGCTTACCGGTTGAAGGACCGCCTTCATTTTTACCGGGCGACGATTGAGTTTCGAAGGGGCGCCGCACCGCAGCAGACTCCTCAGCGTGAGATGCACCAGCGATGTCCACTCGTGCCACTGCAAACACAAAGACTGAAGGCAAAGCGAGCCGAGGCGGGTCGAACGGAGAGCCGTGCCCCGGCTGTCAGCGCCCGATGCCGATCCGCGCCAAACGACCCGACGAGGTGACGACACACTGGGAATGCACTGGTTGCCGGTCGCCCTTTACCGGTGTGCTGCTGAAGGATGCGGTGCCGCTGCTGGCCGCGCACATTCATCTTAGCCAGAAGCATTTCGACACCACGGGCTCGGCTCCGATTCCGGCGGCGCTGCGTCAACTGGTGCGGGAGTTCCTGATCCGTCGCCGCAACCAGGTTGAACCGGCGGACGAGCGACGCAAAGCGGTCCGCGTGCCCCAGCAGCTCGACGTGATTGTCGTGCCGCTGAGCGAAGCCTGGACGCCGCAAGGCAAGCCGATTCTCGGCATCGTCGTAGATTTGGCGCCGCATGGGCTGGGCATGATCACGACGGCGGCAATCGGGGCCCCGTACGTGGTGGCGCAAATCCAGCATGGCACCGGCTTTGTCCAACTGCTCGGCAAGGTGGCCTGGTCGAAGGACTTCGGCCACGGGTTCCACAACGCCGGGGTGCAGTTTGTCGTCCGGTTTGGGCAGGGCAAGGGTTCCGACTGACGGCCTCAGACGATTCTCAGCCGCTCGCGCTCCAGTCGCTCGGCGAGAAAGCCGACCGATCGGGCGGCCATGTGGCAGAAGTATTGATAACTGTGGCCGCCGTTGTCGGTTTCCAGGTCGCACTCGAACGGCACGCCGAGAGAGGACAGCTTCATCCGCAGCCGCTCGGCCGAGTCGTGCCAGCGCTCGTCGGTGGGCGCGCAGCAGAAGAATTGGTTCCGCGGCCAGTTGAGCGGATGGACGTGGAGGAGTGCCGTATCCTGGCGGGCGTCTTCGGCGTCGCGGTACATCTCGTCGAGCCCCGGATCGATCCCTTCGTCGATGCGCTTTTGAAAATCGATGGCCGGCGCGATGGCGGCCACGGTGGGAAACGTATCGGGATATTTGTATGCCATGCGTAGCGCGCCCTGGCCGCCCATGCTGATCCCCAACAAGGCGAGCTGGGGCGGGCGAGCGCCCCAGCGTTCGGCCGCGTGGGGGACGACGTGCTTCAGAACATAGGCTTCGGCCGAAATCTGCGGGTCGAATTCGGGCCAAATCCGATCGGTCCACCAGCTCAGTCCGCTGACGGGCTCGATCACGCGCAGGCCGTGGCGCTGGAATTCGTGGACGAATGCCGGGTAGCGGCCGATCGGTGCGGCGGTGCTGCAATGCAGGTAGATGACCGCGAAGCGGTGTGGATTGGGCTGCGCCGGCTCAAACACTCGGCAGGTGTGCCCGGCCAGGTCGATCTCGTTCCAGTTTCCGATCAGCTCGGCCATGCACGTCATGCTGGCGGCCATTCGGCCTTGCGCCTAGTGGGGCAGGCGGCGAACTGCGTAGAATAGGCCCTGCCCAAACCCCGAAGAATTATTGAACAGGAGGAAACAGAGGGAACGGAGTATTTGATTTCCGACGGACACAATTGAGAGGTCGTATCCGCTTGCACCAGCTGATTCGAAGCCTCTGTTATCTCTGTTTTCTCCTGTTCAAAATAAGCGTCGTCGATGGTTTTCGCCATGAAGCAATTGCTCAGTGAGGAGACGATTCGCGACGGCGTGCGGGAATTAGCCGGGAAGCTGACTGCTCACTACGGTAGGCGGCCGATCACGATCGTCAGCATTCTCACCGGCAGCCTGGTGCTGCTGGCCGATTTGATCCGCGAGTTGGAGATGCCGCTGCGGGTCGGGCTGATTCAGGCCAATCGTCCTCGCACGGCCGATGAGCCGCGCGAAGGGCTGGTCGTGAACGACGCCTTGCTGCCCAGCCTGAAGGATCGCGACGTGCTGGTGATCGACGACATCTTCGACACGGGCCACACGCTGATCGAGGTGCTGGCCCAATTGCTGGCCCACGAGCCGGCGTCGCTGCGCTCGGCCGTGCTGATGCGTAAGAACGGGCGGTCGGAAGTGGCCGTGCAGCCGGACCACGTGGTGTTCGAGATACCGGATGAGTTTGTCGTGGGTTACGGGCTGGACTACGAGGACCGTTACCGGAATTTGCCGTTCGTCGCCGCCTTGGAACCGGAGGACCTGGCGGCGGAATAGACAGGGAGACAAGGAGAGGGGGAGACACGGAGAAACGCGCAACCACGAGTCTCCTTGTCTCCTTGTCTCCCACTCTCCTTGTCTTTTTTTCTAAATGAGTCGCATCCTGCACATCATTGATTCCCTGGGCCGGACGGGCACGTCGAAGCAGCTTCTCCTATTGGCGGAGGGGCAGTCGCTGCAGGGATTCGACGTGCATTTGTGCGGGCTGAATGACGCGGCGAACCGGAACCGTCTCCAGTTAAGGAACGAGTTCGAGACGGGATTGGCGGACTTGGGCGCGATTTCGTTCAGCGGATTGGGCCGCCGTTGGCCGATCGATCCGCTGGCCGATTGGCATTTGCGGCGGCTGGTAGCGCGATTGCGGCCCGATATCGTTCACACGTGGAACACGGTGGCCAGCATGTTTGGGGCGATTGCTGCGCGGCGTGAGGGGCGGCCGCGGCTGGTCGCCGGCCGGTATCGTATGGGGCGCTGGCAGAGTGCATGGGATTCGTTCTGGGAGCCGCGCTTCGCAGCGCAGGTGGAGCGGTTTGTTTCGAACAGCCCAGCCGTCCGCAATTGGTGCTTGCGCCAGGGTCTGCCGGCGGAGAAGTTTGCGGTGATTCCGAGCGGTGTGCCGCCGGCCCGGGCGAGCGACGTGACGCGGGATGAATTGCTGCGTGAGTTGCGGTTGCCGGCCGACGCACGGCTGATCGGCGTGGTCGGCCAGCTGGTGCCGGAGAAGCGCGTGCAGGACCTCATCTGGGCGGCCGACCTGTTGCGCGTGCTGCACAACAATCTGCGGCTGCTCGTTATTGGCGATGGACCGGAGCGGCGGCAGTTGGAACGATACGCCCGGCTGGCGAGCGATCTGGATCACATTCAGTTTCTCGGCGAGCGGGGCGACATGTGGCGGATCATGCCGCACCTCGACGTGCTATGGAACGGCAGCGAAAACCGCGGCGTATCGATTGCGATTCTGGAAGCGATGGCCGCCGGCGTGCCGGTCGTGGCCAGCGACACGCCGTGCAATCGGGAGCTGGTCGTCGAAGGGGAAACGGGTTTCTTGATTCCGCTCGGCAGCCGCGCCGGCCGCGCAGCCCGCGCCCGCTGGACGGATCGCGTTTTTACCGACGCCGAATTCGCCGCCCGCCTCGCGGCGGCATCGCATCGTCGTGTGGCCGTGCATTTCAGCACAGATCAGATGGTTTCCGGTTATGCCAAGTTGTACTTTTAGATCCTGAACTGATCCCGATCAAGGTGCCATTTTGGGCGGCCTTTACTTTTTGCCCAGAAAGTGCTATCCTTTAAGGTGAGGCCCGAACATGGCGAAGTTTAAGCCTGCGTTTGCGGCTGGCCGTGCGGCGGATTTGTTGGTGCTCTTCATTCCCAGCCACGACCGAGACGAGCGGCCGATCGACCAGGATAGGTGGGTAGAGAAGGCGCTCCAGTTTTTGGGTAAGGCGTTTCACGGCGCCACGGCATTTCCCAAAGCGCGCGGAGTCTGGCGGGATGACGATCGTGGCGGACATTTGGTGTTTGATGAGCCGGTAATCATCCATTGCTACACGAGCCTCAAGCTTTTGAATTCGAAAGCAAAAGAATTGGGTGAGTTCTTGACGGACATGGGACATCAAACTCGTCAGGGCGCGGTTGGCCTCGTGATTAATAACGAGTATTTCGAGATTTCGTACCCGCTGGAATGACGCAACCTATGGACAAGCGAATTGGCAAGATTGCGAAGGTTATTGGCGCGAGGCACGTGAGTTCGTTGCCGAATGTCGGGGGCGGCGCGTTCGGTGCGGCCCGACTTGCGCAAATACTCCATGAGCGCCTTGCACCGAGCGTCGGAAAGCGTCCCGGCCGGCCCACAAACGGTCGGTGGACGGAGCATCCCAAAGTACCCATGAGCGCTGCAACGTTAGCGTCCTTACAGGAACTTTCCGCGAAGCTCAGCAGCGAAGAGCGAAAAGTCAGCCCGATGCAACTTGCTGCCCAACTGCTTGAAGAAAGCGTTTTCCAGGTCGTAGACATCAGCCGGAAACGTTCTCGTCGCAAGGCGACGTAAATTGCGGCGGGTCTCGTGAAACTCGACCCACCCCACGGTCTTGCGGCGAATGGGATTCCTCTATGCCCTCCCGCCATCGCGGGGTTAGAATGAGCAGTCTGGCCTGTGCGGCCTTGTTTAGGCCGAAACGTCGTTGCCGCGGGGCCGACCGTACCGGACGCAGAGTCGACAGCTGGGAGAGGGCGTAGGATGAAGGATGTTCTGGCCGTTGTGTTGGCGGGGGGGAAGGGCTCGCGGTTGGGGCCGTTGACGCGCGACCGGGCCAAGCCGGCCGTGCCGTTCGGCGGCGTGTACCGGATCATCGATTTCACGCTTTCCAACTGCCTGAACAGCGGCGTGCGGCGGATCATGGTGCTCACGCAGTACAAGGCGATGAGCCTCGATCGGCACATCACACTGGGCTGGCGAAATTATCTTTGCCGGGAGTTGGGCGAATTCATCGACGTCGTGCCGCCACAGCAGCGGATCGACGAACACTGGTATCAGGGCACGGCCGATGCCGTGTACCAGAACATCTACACGCTGGAAAAAGAGCGGCCGGAGATCGTCATCATTCTGGCCGGCGACCACATCTACAAGATGGATTACAGCAAGCTCGTGGCGTTCCATGAGGAGAAGGGGGCCGACCTGACGATTTCGGCCTTGCGCGTGCGGGCGCGGGACGCCGCGGGGCAGTTCGGCATTATCCAGGTGGGCGGCGACGGGCGGATCGTTGGGTTCGAGGAGAAGCCGGAGGTGCCCAAGACGATTCCCGGCAACCCGGACTATTGCCTGGCGTCGATGGGAATTTACGTATTCAATGCGGCGCTGTTGTTTAACGAGTTGTGCAAGGACGCGACACTGCCGGAGAGCGCCCACGATTTTGGCCGCAATATCATCCCGTCGCTGATCGACACGCGCCAGGTGTATGCGTTTCCGTTTCTGGACGAGAACCGCAAGCAGGACGCGTATTGGCGGGACGTGGGGACGATCGATTCCTATTTTCAGGCGAATATCGAGCTGACCGGCGTCGAGCCGCACTTGAACCTGTATGATGACCGCTGGCCGGTGCGGACGTATCAGCCCAATCTGCCGCCGCCGAAGTTCGTGTTCAATTCGCAGGATCGGTGCGGCGCGGCGTACGACAGCCTGGTTTGCGTGGGGGCGATCATCTCGGGCGGCCAGGTGACGCGGACGATCGTGGGGCCGGAGGCGCGGGTCAACAGCTACGCCGAGGTCGAGGATTCGATCCTGTTTTCGCGGGTGAACATTGGCCGGCGGGCGAAAATCCGCCGGGCGATCATCGACAAGGGGGTGCAGATTCCCGAGGGCTTCCGCGTCGGCTACGACGAGGAGGAGGATCTGGCCCGCGGCTTCACGGTGAGCGATGGCGGCGTGGTGGTGATTGCCAAGGCAGAGAGCATCGAGCCGGTGTTCGCCGACAGCATTTGAGCCAGAACTGAGAAAGGACGGTCGAATTGGATCGTTTCGCTTCCTGCCGGGCCTGCGGCCGCGTGTAAAACGCCTAGCGAGATGGGCGTTTCGCGTCATCGCGCGCTTGACCCCCCGCCTGGTTCGTGCCGTCCGAGTGACGCAAAATTATAGAACAATGGTAGAAAAAATGTTGACGTTCGGACCGGCCGACGTTAATTTCAGATGAAGGTGGGCTTGTCTCGCGCTCTGGTTTTGAGCGGATTGGCGCTACGGCGGGGTGGGCCGAGCGGCGCGGATTTCAGATTCTTTTCACTTCCTGATTCAGGCTGGTCTAATGAACATTCTCCAAGTTTGGAAACACTTCTTTTCGTTGCGCTTGATTGCGCGACGCGGCCGGACAAATTCCGTTGTCCTGGTAGCGGTGATTGGAACCGCCCTTTTGGTCCCGCGAGTGGCTTCAGCCGTCAGCATCGCCTATTCCGATCCGCCCGGAGGATGGACCTATGCGTACACGGGCGACGCGGCGGCCGGTGGCACGAGCGCCACGACCGATCCGCCGGTTGAGGACGCGCTCGATGGAAAATGGGACCGGACGAGCGGTGGCGACTCGTGGGGCGGAGACGCAATTGGCGGCGCCCCCTTCCAAGTTGCTGTGGCGCCTACGAATGCACCTGGTGGAATTAGCGCCTTGAGCGAAAGCTCGACAAATTACATTCGCATTCAAGATACCGGCGATCCGCGCGAAGCGCCGGCGCTTCTTGTCGACGGTGGCGTGAATCCCGCGAACGTCGGTTCAAACCGGCGTGTATTTGTCGGTCATAACTTGGCGGGTGAAGGCGTGGGAGCAGCCGACGCCTTCCTCGATACCGGTATTACGTTGTCGTTCCGAGCGCGCATTGCCACGGCGGCTACCAACGCCCTTATCGACCCGCAATATCCGGACCTTGATCCAAGCACGACAAATACGGGTGGCGAGAACCGCGCCATCGCGCAGGGCACCGCCTGGCAAGCAGGCGGGAACGGCGAATTGGTGCATGACGGCGGGAAGGGCAATTTCAACATTCGGCAGGCTACGGGCGACAAGATCATCAGCTTCAGCATGGGGCTAAACACCGATATCCAATCCGACGGGAGTACGCTTTTTCCAACGACCGGGCTGAATATGAACAGTCTAAATGGAACGGCTCCTTCCGGCTCTGTGGATCCGTTTCAGAACGTGCTGGGCACCGAAGGCACGCTCAATGTCCTGGCAGTTCCGGATTTGACGGAATGGCATGAGTATTGGATTACGATTCGGGCGAGCGTGGCGGCTAATGGAGAAGGCGGCACGCATCGGGTCGCCGTTTATCGGGATGGATCAACGACTCCCAATATCTTCTTTGTGACGGCCGGCAACGGAAACGATTACACCGGGAACTATCTCGGCATGGGTTCCGGCGCCACGCCGCAGCAGAATGCGTTCGACGTCGATTTCTTCGCGTACAAGATCGGGTATATTCCAGCGCCCGAACCGGGCAGCATGGTGCTCATCGGGCTGGGCTGCTTAGGGTTGCTCGGCGTGCGACGCCGCAAGTAGACGCGTTCGCGAGGGAGCAGTCGATCGCGAGCGAAAATCTGAATTCCAACGAACCCGGCCACTTGGCCGGGTTTTTTGTTCGCCTCGGTGCGCGCTTCAGTTCGATTCAATATCCAATGTTCTTGAGCGTTTGCGGTCCCTGCCGCTCGGCGAGTTGCGTCAGGTAGAGGCTTTGCGGCGCAACGTGCGTGCCGGGCGAGTCCTGGATGCCTTCGGCAAGGTCCGGTCCGTCGCCGAATGGGCGCGGCGACAACTTGCTCTCGCCCACGCAGCCGATCATCCAGTTGGACGCCCCGGGCGGATTCTGGACGATGTAGTCCTTGGCGGTGCAGTTCCAGGCCACGCCCCAGCCCATCGACCAGCCGTGGCCGGAGCCCATCGAGCCGCGGTTGCGGAATTCGATGCCGCCGTCGACGGCTCGGCAGTTGTCGTACAACATGCCGGTCGACCAGCGCTGATGGGACTCGGCCCGGCTCTCGCCGTTGAACGTGCAATTGAGCAGCACGATCGGGCCGGCTTGGCCGCCGCCAAGGGCCACGAACCAGACATTGTCGGCCGTTACGCTGCAGCGGTCGAGCAGGATCTGGCTGCCGTTGGGGGCGAATTCGGCCGGCCGGGACGATCCCTGGTGGAGCGCTTTGCGATTGACAGCCACGCGCTGGAGCGTGATCCGCCGGCCGCCGATGCCAACGCTATTCATGGTTTCGTCGATCTCGACGTCGCGGACCCAGCAGTCCTCGCCAGTGACGCGCAGCGCCGTGAAGTGCCGCTCGGAATGACTGATCGGCTGCGGCGGCGACTCGATGTGCAGGTTCTCGATGCCGACCTGCGAGACGCGGCTCGGCGGCCGGATCTTTTCGACCGTGGTGCCGGGCGGGTCCAGATACCTGGCGTCGAACGAATCGGAGAGCGGCACATCGAGCGTGAGCTTGTTGCCGTCGATGGCCGCGATTCGGCGCTCGGTGGTCGTGGTGCGTCCGGCGCGAATCCAAGTTTGCGGCCGGCCGTTGCGAACCAGGTCGTGCATCTGCATGAATTCGAGCCAGGCGTTCGTAACGGGCCGCTGGATGGCGATCGTGTCGCCTGCCGCAAAGCCCGCCGCACTGGAAACAGTGAATGAGAGTGCTCCGGAAGGGACGTATTCGTCGGCAATGGTTGTGCGGGCATCGACAAAACCATCGGTCGGAGCGTTTGGGGCAGTCCGTTCTTCGGGTGCTGGCTCGCCGCGACGCCGGCGACGATCGTCGCCCGGCGGGCGGACGTTGATCGCCCCGTGAGGTCGGCCAACGAGCTTGAGCGTGGTTTTCGACTCGCCTTCGGCGCCACTGCCGCGGAGGACGACGCCGCTGGCCGAGATGCGGAGGGTGCCTTCGCAGGGATAGGAGCCCGGAGCCAACAGGACGGCACCGCGAAAGCCGTTTTCCAGCGGCAGCTTCGACACCTCATCGATGGCGGCCTGGATGGTGGACGTGTCGTCCTCGCCGCCGGTGGGCTCGATGGTTTTCTTGACCGGCACTTCGGGTAGGGCCACGCCGCCACCCATGTAGCCAGCGTGGGAAAAATCCATGATCCGGTCGCCCGCTTCCGTGGTCTTGTAGACCAGCTTTCCGTCGGGACCCGGATGGACCCATTCGCTGGCCGCCGGCTCGGCGGCTGAGGTGCTCGCCCACGCCGCTGCGATCAACACGAGAATTGGGACGGTCCACCGCCGCGCAGCATGTCTCGACGCACGCATTTTTTCCCGCCCTCCCATGCCTCCGCCTAGCCCGAAGCGTAAGCGACGTAATTCGCTCTCCACCTACGCTAGCCCGAAGTAAGCGAGGTAATCCACTCTCCACCTACGCTAGCCCAAAGCGTAAGCGAGGGAATCCACTCGCTCGCGCTTGGAGCTAATGCGACTGCAGCCATGCAGTGTGAAATGCTGCTCCAATGCAGACCGTTTTACAACTGGTTCAAAAGAATGCACCGCCGGAACCGCCCCGTCGAGCATCCCTCGACTATAACCCCAAGTCGAGCAGAGCCGCCCCGGCCAGCCGACTGTGATATTGCCGCTCCCACCCGCGTTTTTGCGGAGTGGCGGGGCCCAGGACGATGCCGCGGCCGGCACTTGCGAGCCGCCAGAGCGACAACTACTGAACGCTGCGGAAAGGGCGGGAAAAAAATCACCGCACCCCGTAAGGATGGATGCCCCCGATGCGTATCAATTGCACACACACGAAGCAACAGCTACGTGTAATCACGCGCAACCGCACCCTTGTAGAGAGCTTCCACGCTCGTTGCTTCTATAACCGCTTGGCAGACATCGGCGCGGGTCAAATCTAGCACGCGCAGTTTGCCGCCCGTTTCCGCAACGGCTTCGATGCGGCGGTAAATCTGCGTATGTGTTTCGGCGTAGCGTGCCAAGCCTTGCAATTTGGGCAAAGCATCGGCCCAGTGGAAGCCATGCGGGTCAATGATGTCCGCGACAATCTCGCCAGCCTGCTCGGCGAAGAAAATGAAATCCGGCCTGACGATTTTCGTGTCGTCGCCATCGGCGTAGGAAATGCCTAGCGAATCCTGGCTGGGGCGGTCGGGATTGCGATACCAGAACTTGAAGCCGTCCCGCTGCATTTCGGCCATAAGAACGGACTTCTCCCAACCGTCTAACTCGGTGGGATACAAGCCGTTTTCGTCGCACAGTAGATGTTGCAAAAAATTTGGCATATCTGTTTCCGAACCATCTATCTCCCGCGCCTTCGTCGGCTCGAAGCGCGACACGGGCCGAGCCAAATCGACATCCTGCGGCTCGGTGCTGAGCGCGACAATCTGCCGGTAAGCCTCTTGCCGGTCATCCGGCAATTGCTTGATCTGTTCGCGGTATTCAGCAAACCAAGTATCCGACAGCTTCTTGGCTTCAGCATCGAATAGGATTTGCAGATTCTCCAACAGGTGCAACGCCGCTACATCCTCGCGGGCTTCGATCAGCGCGTCGTCGAAATCATCCTCCGCCTCCGGCTTCCGTTTCGCACGTTCCATGGTGTAGGTGCGCGCTATGTCGGGGCTGATGATGCGAGCCGTGCGGCGGTAGGCGTCGCCGACCACGGCATCATCCGCGTCGGTCTGGAAGAAACCGTCTTGCAACATGCCGGTTTGCATGTGGGCGATGATGGTGCGGCCCTCGACGGTCATCACCGATGCGCGCTTTGCCGCGAATGCCCGAGCCCGCTCGGCAATAAAATCGTCCAACACCTTGTGCATGGCAGCGTGCGCCTTGCCGCCCGCGCCGGGCAACAGTCCATCTGACGCCAGCTCATGCGCCAGCGCGGTCAGGCGAATGGCCGGCTTAGCGCCACGCTGCGGTCGCGTCTGAGATGGCAGCGAGACTAACCTACCCCACACCGTTTCCGGCACAGCCGGGTTGGGCTTCATCTCCACCGGGTTGATGAGGATACGGCCTGTCGGCGGCGCTTCGCCGCCGCCTTCACGCAGCGCCCTAACGACTGCTTCCACCGTCTTCTTGTCGAACTTCGGCAGCAAGCAGTCCACGGAATTGAGCTTGTCATTCCCGGGGATGCGCCGCGCCAACGGCGTGCGCACCATACGTCCGAGCAACTGCGCGATATAGGTCTGGTCGTTTGCCGCGCGGAACGACACCATTACCTCGGCGCGCGGACAGTCCCACCCGGTGCTGATCGCGTCCTTAGCAATCAGAAGACGTACCCAGGTGTCGTTCTGGACGCGCTGCGGTTCGATGTAGGGGACGGAGTATTGGCCGAAGGTCTGCGTCGTATGTTCCCCGAACACGTGCGCTACCGATGTCTCCGGCAAATCCGGCCATTGCTGAAAGATCGTATTCAGCAAGCGACCGATCTCGTTGTGGCTGGGTGTGTTCGGTACCTGGAACACCATCAGAGGCGACACCGGTTCGCCGCCGTTTTCCTGCTGCGCGGCGTAGGCCGTCCATTCCGTTGTGGATTCGCGCAGCTTATCGGTAGCTCGGCGCATTAGCACGGTGTCGAAATCTCCGGCCTCGTCGGGGATGTCCAACACGATGGTGTCCTTCAACAAGCCGGAATCTTGCACTCGGCTGGCGTCCACGGTCACAGCCGGCAGGGTGCTGCGGCCCTGTGCCCCTTCCATTGCATTGTTGAAACGTTCCACCGTGGCCGAAATGCCCCACACCACTGGGATGCCTGGCACGCCGTTGTCCCCGTTGATGAGCCGTTTGACGATCGTGGATTTCTCGCGGTTCTCGCTGCCCATTCCGCGATGCGCCTCGTCCAGCACTAGGTACAGCGTCAGCGCCGGGTCTTCGATGGTGTTGCGGATCGTGTCCCAGATCGTGTGGCTTCGCAGGTCGGGTCGCATTTCGGGAAACAAGACGCCATCCTCGTCGCCATCAAAGCCACGCACCAGCAGACTTTTCCTGCCTAGCTTTTGAGTGTTGAGAAAGTAAATCCTTCCGGCGTCGAACTTGGCGCGGTTGAAGGTGTTTTCCACCACCACCAGGTCCGTGTGCCGCAGCCGGTCGGACGACTCCATCAGCCGAAACCGCGTCTGCTCGTTCAGCGATGGGTCGTCGCTGAACCAGAGTACGACCGCGCCGGGGTCGCGGTCGAAGTCGTAGCCGTCGTCGCCGTGAAACAGCGCCTCGAACACGGCGGCCGCCATCACCGTCTTGCCCGCGCCGGTGGCGGCGGTCAGCGAAAAGGCGTGGCGGTCGCCGTCCTCCCGCCAGCGTTTGCGCGCTTTCCTCAAGAGGTCCAGCACATCGCGGACGGCTTCATCCTGATAATCTTTCAGCGTGAATTTCATGCGGTTTCCCCGTTGGCGAATGCGAAATTAGTCAGGTAAGACTCATACAGCCGGATCGCCTCCACCCCTTCAGGCAAGCGACGCGCCAGCGCCTGAAAACGCCGCTCGTCGTCGGTGACAATGTAAGCAATCCGCAGAGCCTTGGCCTTGCGCGCGGCTTTTAGGAAAGCCGTAGCCTTGTCCAACTCGACAAGCAGGCCGTAAGCGTCGGCCACATCCCAGCCTGCGGCGGGCAGTTTTTCGATGCGGCGGCCCACGCTGCCCGCCCGCAACCACAGCAGCGGCGCGATACGCGCAAACGCGGTCTGGTAATTGACTGCGACCGGCGTTTCGTAGGTCAGGGTGAAGAACTCGGCGTTTTCCTCAAAGCCGTCGGCCATCGGGAATTCGTCGGTGAACTTGTAGTCGCCGTTGATCACGTCGCCATCCGGCGTCTTGCCGGTGATCGCAGCCTCCACGCGGGGCTTGGTGATGTAGTCGCAAATACCCCACCGCTCCCATTCGGCATCGCCGGGGCGCAGACCTTTCTCGCGGAGCGCCTTTTGCTCATCAGCGCCGACTTCGTTGTTGGTGACGCTGATACACTGTCGTTTGCCGCCGTCCTGCTTGTTTAGCCGCATCACTGCATGGGCAGTTGTGCCGGAGCCGGAGAAGAAATCGAGAATGACGGCTTCGGGTTTGTCGGCGACGAATAGCCGCAACGAGTCTTCGACTACATACAATGACTTTGGAAATGGAAAGGTCCTTGCTGGCAGTAGTGTTCCTACGACCTTCTTTCCGTGGTCGGGAGCACTATGCCTACTCTCGACCCACACCGTTGTGGGCCGAGTAGTTCTGCCCTCGGGGGCGATGACCACCTTTGATCCATCCTCCCGGATACCCGATACAACATACTCCCCAGACTCGACCTTGCGGATCGCTGGAGCCGTCAGGTAGGAGATCGCATATGGCTGAAGCGAGTTCGCGCGAGTTGCCCGAGCGAAACCACCGCGCACCGCGCTCATGAGGCTGGGTCCTGTGAGGCCCCATTCCATCTCGACTCCATCATCACGGACAGGGAAGACCGCAACTGTCCCAGGAGGAGGCAGAATACTTCCACGCGCCACATCACGAGGTAAAGGCTCCCCAACGCCAGTTATCTTCGAGGTGGCCGGGTCAACAAAGACAGGATAAAACTGTCGAGGACGGTGGCCCCGTGTCGATTGCTCATCTGACCGGCGCAAATAAGGCCAACGAACGGGCTGCCCCTGAGAATCGCTCACAGATATTCCAGAAGCAGTGGAATCGCCTATCAGAACAAAATAAGCGAATTCATCCACCCTGGCGAACATATCGGGGCGAGACGCTCCCTTTGGATTCGTCGTGATCGACACCATCTGAATCCGCGCCTCTGGAAACACCTGCTCCAGCAGCAACCCCAGCCGCAGATATTCCTTCTCGTCGATCGTGACAATCAGCACCGAATCCGATGGATTCAGCAATTCCTTGGCGACGAGCAACCGCCGCTCCATCATCGCTAGCCACTTGCTGTGTCGATACAGATCGTCGCCCTCGACGTAATCGTTGTTGTATTTCCAATCCTTCGCGCCCGTGTTGTAGGGCGGGTCGATGTAGATCGCGTCCACCTTGCCGCGATGCGTCCAGGTCAGGGCTTTCAGAACATGGTAGTTCTCGCCATTGATGACCGTGTGCCACGGCTTGTCCCCGCCGCGCGAGACTTTTCCGGTGGATACAAGGCCCGGATAGATGGTGTCGCGGAATGCCGCGACGACGATCAAGTCATCTAACTGTGCTGTGCTCTGCTCTGCGGATGCGTCGAGTAGTTCCAGTTGGGCCCGTTTCTTGTCGCCGTCCTTGATGATTTTTTTTCGCCAGCCATAGCCGCTGGTCGCCCTTGGTGGTCGAGCCACGCGGCGGCAGCACGCGCACCTTGTCACCCCGGCGCACCGTTCGTTGCGGCAATTCCACGGCTTCGGGCCGGTGCCGCTCGAAGTTCAGGCCAAAGGACAGCCGCGACGACAGCGCCCGGAACTCGCGATCCAGGTCGGCACCGAGTTGAGCATCTTCTGCCTTGGCCTTTGCAATCAGATCAGTCAATCGGGACACAAGCTTTCCTTAAATGCGTTTCTGTGATGAAAACGAGTGGTTTCCTCTCGCTGCATCCGTCAGCGACGCGACTATACTTTTGCGTGGGGCAAGCCCGAACTACACGCGCGTGGCGTTGTCCTCAAAGATGGGCGTTCCACTGAAGCCGAAGAACCGGGCGCGGGGAAAAAGCCGACGTGATTATGCCCCGCTAGCAGGGAATCGGCAACCTGCGACGGAAACGCAAGCGCTGCGCGAAGCGGCACGAATTAGCCCCAATCGATCCGATGGATGTTCCGCCGCGAACCAGAATCGCGCGCTGGCTGCCGGACGCCGCGGGGACCGTCGCCCGCACCTGCCACAGGGACATCCACGGACGATGCGGAAGGGGCCGGAATATACCCGGAGATGAAGCGGGGCTGGGAACGCTTTTCAATGGCAGGAAACGACAGACAATGCGGCCGAATGAGAATCGAGGGTCGTGTCGCGCGGCGCCGAATTCCGTCTCCAATCTATTCTCCGCTCTCCGCTCTCCGCAGTTCAAGACCCACTCCGACCCTAACACATTGCGCGGCCCATTTGCAATCAAATTTCTGACCGCGCACATCGCGCGCCGCGTCGGAAATCGTCGCGCGCCAAAACCCCTCCGACCCCTGTCCCCCGTCCCCGTCCCCATCCCCCATCAGCAACCAGCCAAAAGCAACCATCAATCTACGCATCAGCCACCAAAACCCGCCACTCAACACTCATCACTCAACCCTCTCCGTGCGCTCCGTGTCTCCGTGGTAAAGCATTTCTGCCGTGGCCAAAAATAGTTGCTGAAACCGGCCACTCGTTCTGCTAGGCTGAAACGTCACGCTGCGTTTCAGCGTTCGTTCTTTGGCGTGCGCCGTGAAAGGTGTTTGATTCTCAGTGGGAG
>JBIOWO010000076.1:0-4063 GCA_044868555.1 Lacipirellulaceae bacterium
TAATCGCTACCGCCGCATCCTTGTGCGGTGGGAAAAGAAAGCCGTCAATTATGAAGCTCTGTTGCATCTTGTGTTCGCCCACATCCTATGGCGCAATTCCTAAGGTTATGGGATAGGTTCTAAGTCCTGCCGGCCCAAGGATCGGTTCCACCACGACCCGTTGCGCGCTGGAAGACGGGCAGATGAACATCGGAACTGTGGTTTGAGCTACCAGTGGCGACTGCTCGGCCCACGTCTTGGAATGATCGTACAGTCCTGCGAGCGCGCTCTCTTCGAGGTACGGCAGGAGTTCTACATGCCCGGCTCTGTTGAAGTCGAGACCGGCAGCGCTCGGCGACGCAGCGATCCCGGGGAACTGCCGGCGGCTCGAATAATAGTCTTGAAGTGCCAAACCAAACTGTTTCAAATTGCTAGCGCACTGAGACCGTCGAGCCGCTTCTCGAGCCGATTGCACGGCCGGAAGAAGTAGTGCGACGAGCACGCCAATAATGGCGATGACAACAAGCAGTTCGATCAGCGTAACGGCGCGGCGTTCTGGCAGCGACGGGGACATAGGTCAATTCCGACGAGCGATACCCTGGACCGAATGGGCGATGATGACGTCGTCGCTGCCAATTGCCGTAATCTTGGCTGGCGAGGACGACAGGTCCTGAATCGCGAGCAACCGCCGATCTTCCAGCACTTCGACTCTGATCCGGCGGCGCCGGTTGTCAGACCGATTTGACTTCGCCTGCGATCGACGACTGAACTGCCAGCGGGATGCGCGCATTGTTTGAGCTCGCTTATCAGTAACCTCGCTTCGAAATCGCGGACACACGCGCATCGGGCCGCAGGCCAAATGATGAGCATCAAGGCATGGCCAGCGTGCGGGCAAACCCTACTCGAACAGATCGGAATGCGGCCATTTCGCGGCAGAGGCTTTGGCTGGATCGCCCGGGCTGAGAATGAGCGGCCCCGACAAGTGCTGCCACCCACCTCAGTACGCACCACGTCAAAAAGTCTGCCGTGCCCGCTAAGATAAGTTCACGGCCTGCAATAATCAACGAAATCGCCGAAATAAAGGAAAAATATTGGCAGGCAATCCCGCCAGTGGGGCGAAAGTGCGTTGCCTCCCTTTCCTCGATTCGCCAGTTCTGCCTTGAGTCACCTGGGAACAAACCGGAAGGTCCCACTGGCGTAGGGATGACACCCGGCTACGCTGCCCAATTCGGGTTCAACCGGACTTAGCTGCCAGGCGCGTGACGCGCAAGTGCCGGTCGTAATGGGCGGTCGCCACTTGGATTCCATCCGGGTGGAGGTCCATGTCGCGGGCCAGATGTGGCAACTTAAAACGAAAGTAATCCTTTTCGGCGTCCGGCTTCCAAAACAGCAAGAAGCCTCCGCTCGAGCCGCTCGAGAGTCCCATCAGCGAACCGTCGCCGAGCCATTTCAGTCGCCAGACGACGCCGCCGGCAATCCCCTCGGCGATTTGCTGCTTTTCCACTTTCTGCGTCTCCCAATTGAACAGCAAGACGAGCGGCTCGTGCACCGCGCCCAACGGGTTGGTGGCTTTGTACAGTCCGCCGGCGGCCAGCCATTTGCCGTCCGGGCTGACCGCCAGCGCCCGCACGCCACCGAAGTCCACTTGCTGTCCGCCCTCGTACGTATGGAGCGGCTTGGCGTCGAACGTGCGGACTTCCTTGCCGCTGGCGACCTCCCATTGCTTCAGCCCGCCGATCAGGTCGCCGCTGAGCAGAAACTGGCCCAGCGGATGAAAGGCCACGCTGTAAACGTGCCGCGGATGGCCGGCCAGCTCGCGCACCGGAGTGCCGTCGGCAATGTTCCATAGCCGCACCATGTTGTCGTTTCCGCCGCTGGCCAGCAGCGTACCGTCCGGGCTGACGTCCAGCGAGCGGATCCAGCCTTGATGCGCGTCGATCGAGCGGATTGGCTTGGGCGCGTCGGATGCCGGGTCCCACCACGTGAGTTTGCCGTCGCAGCCGCCGCTTACAACCTGCGATCCATCCTTCGTGAACGCGATCGCCTGCACCCAGGTTTCGTGCCCGCCGGTGAACACCGTCCGCGCGCCGTCGGCCAGCTTGAAGCGCTCGACCACGGCATCTTCCGATCCGCAAAAAACAAAACGGCCGGCCGGGTCGAAGCGGCAAGCGTTCAGCGGCCGATCGTACGGCCACTGGAAGGCGACGTAGGCCAGTTTCGGATCGAAGCCTTCGGGCGCGGACATGGAATACTCGCTACGTGAACAGCTACTGCGTGGCATGCTTTCGCGGCGCGGCGCGTAAGCATGTCTGGATGGTTCGGGAGCATGCTCACGCCGCTAACGCGGCGAGAGCATGGCACCCACACTGAAATAGAATTCTCACTACGTCAACAGTTCGGAAACGGCCGACACGGCCGGATCGGCCAGCGGGATGTCGCGGCCATCGATCTGGAAGGAGGCCGTCGAATCGACGCCCACCGCTTCCAGGTACGTGTGAAACAACTGCCCGTGATCCACCTTGCCTTCGATAACGTCGGTGCCGTTGTCGTTGGTCTTGCCGTACACGGCGCCGCGCGGAATCCGCCCGCCGCCCAGGCAAACCGACCACGACTTCGACCAATGATCGCGACCGTAATACTGGTTGATGTTCGGCGTGCGACCGAATTCGGAGAGCACCACCAGGAGCGTGCTGTCGAGCATCCCGCGATCGGCCAGGTCGGCCACAAAACACGCGAACGACTTGTCGAACTCGCCCAACTGCTCGATGTGGAAGTTGAAGTTCTCGTTGTGGGTGTCGTAATTGGAATGGGACACCTGCACGAACGAAATGCCCTTCTCCAGCAGCCGCCGCGCGAGCAGGCAGTGCCGGCCGAAATCGTGCTTGCCGTACCGATCGAGCTCCCGCTCCGGCTCCTTGGCCACGTCGAACACATCGCGCTGCTGCATCAACTGCTGCGCCTGCTCGTACGAGTAGGTGAACGCCTCGGTCACGGCGGTGCGGCGCCGGTTCAGGAATCGCTCGTTGATATGACGGCGGAAGTCCTGCCGGGCCCGGTCCGATGCTTCGCTGAGTTTTTCAGGCCGCACCGTGTTCTGCGGCGGATTGCCGTTGCCCAACTGAACGCTGGAATACTTCGGGCCCAGATAGGCCGCGTCGTTGCCCCGACCGCCGCCACCGCCGGGCGTGATCACGATATAGCCGGGCAGCACGCTCTCGGGCGGTGCAAGCGCCTTGGCGGCCACCGCTCCAATCTGCGGATAGTCGGCGGCCGGCGTTTGTCGGCGGCCGGTCAGCATCAGGTACGCGCCTTTGCCGTGATCGTCTTCGCTCGTGTTCACGCCGCGGACCAGGCACAGATGCTGCATCTGTTTGGCCGTCTGGGGCAGCAGCTCGGAGATATGGATGCCCGGCACCGAGGTTGGAATCGCGCGGAAAGGTCCGCCCGTGTCGGTGCCCGGCTTGGGGTCCCAGCTTTCGAGCTGACTCAGGCCGCCGTGCATGTTGAACACGACGATGCGCTTTTGGTCCGACGTCAACTGGGCCGCCAGCACCGGATTCGAGAACACGCCGAGGCCGCCGGCGATCGCCCCGGCGCCGGCCGCCGCCATTGTGCCGAGGAACTGGCGTCGGGCAACGCGATGCTCGCGAGAATTGCAGGCGTAATGGACTTCCATCGCTCGTTCCTCGTGAGTGCTAATGATTGAAACGGAACTCCGCCGAGTTCAACAAGCCCCAGACCAGCTCCTGGGCGGCCGCGTTCTTGTCCTGGCCATGCTCGCCCAAATGCTGGACAACTTCCGCCGTTTCCACCTCCGAGGGCAGGCGCGTGAGCACCGCCAGGTACAATTCCTCGGCCGCGGCGCGGGGGTCGCTTTGCTTGGCGATTCGCTCAGTCACGTTGCCACCGGTCGGCGCGACCCAGCTATTGATCGACCCGCCGTTGGCCGCGAACAAGGCCTGGTCGGCGGTGGCAAAGAAGTCGCCCTGCGGTTGTCCGGCCGCCGCGCCATAGTAGATCACAAATGTCGCGATATTGCCCTTGAGCTTGTCGTACGTGCGTTGTTCGAGCTCGACGTCCCGAG
>JBIOWO010000077.1:0-2659 GCA_044868555.1 Lacipirellulaceae bacterium
CGTAGGGGAGCGCGGTCGGGAGCGTGTCAATCCGCCACGCGCCACCGCACCTCGAACATCCGCATCATCGCCAACAGCAGCGCGCCGTTGTACAAAATCGACCAGCCAATGTAGCCAAAGAATACACCAACGTCGGGCGTCGAGTTCGCGACGTTTGCACCGTCCTGCTCGATATGGAGCGGCAACGCGAACGTTGCGGCGAACGGGCTCAACACGCCGAGCTTATCGGCCACCGACGCGCCCGCCGTGCCGTGGAAGAACGTATCCGCAAAAAAATGCACGGCCACCGGCCCGAAGAACATCACGATGATGATCATGTACGTGCAAATCAGGCTCGTCGACGACCGATGAAAGATCGTCGAACAGAACAGGGCCGTAATCGCCGTCGTCACGCAACACAGGCCGACGATCAAAAAGTACCCAGCCATTGTCGGCAGGTTGTACCAGAAAGGCAGTGGCATGACGCAGGCCAGCACCACCGGCCACAGCAGAAACGACGTCAGCACGCTGGACACCCGCAGGCCCGAGAGCAGCTTGCCCCACAGCATCTGCCACGGCGTCACCAGCGTGTTGAGCAGAAGATCGAGCGTTTGCCGTTCGCGTTCGCTGGTCACGCTGCCGGCCGAGAACACGGGCCCGACCAGCATGTTGAACAACAGCACGTACGAGATGTACCACGCGGCATACTGCGGCGCGATGTACAGGCACACCGCCATCACGAACAGCGCCAGCCCCATGCTGATCTGGATCACCAGCCGCAGCATCAGCGTGCCCTGGGCGAAGATCTCGCTCCGCATCTCCTTGTCGTAGATCGGATTGGCCCCCTCGGGCAGGAAGTCGGTGCGTTTGGGCGGGGCGAACAGCCGGTCGGGGAACTCGTCGCGCTTGATGTACAGGCCGACGGCCTCGCGGGCCTCCGATTCCAGGTCGACAACCTCTTTGCCTTCGCTGCCCAGATCGGGCGGATACAGCAGCCGGCGACACGTATCCCGCCACATCAGCGCCGAGAGCGATAGGCACACCACGGGCACCACGGTGATCACAACGAACAATCGCGCCTCTCCCAACTGCTCCAATTGGTTCCACACCAAGACGCACACGACCGCCAGCGGCAGGATCAACAAATACGACACAACGAGCGACGCACTCGTGCGGCGGAAATAGCTGCTGGCCCACAGGCTGATCATGCCGAACAGTCCCACGGTCGAAATCATCGCAAAATAGGCCGCGAACACCTCGTAGGGCGAAACGCCGCCCAGCGGCAGGCAGAGCATCACGATCGGCAGCGAGCAGATCATCAGGATGCCCAGGTGGCACAGCGCGGCGAACAGCTTGCCGATCACGATTGCCCCCGGCCGCAGTGGCGTGGCCAGCAGCATCTCGTAGCTCATCCGCTCCTTCTCGCCGGTGATCGCCCCAGCCGCGAAGCTCGGCGCCATGAGCGAAGCGAGAATGTACTGTCCGAAAAAGAACAGGCTCACCAATCGCTTGGCGGCCTCCGGCTGGGCCAGATCAAGCTTCTGCTGCTGCGGCCAGGCCAGATACACCACGCCGCCCAACAGCGCGATGTAAACGAACAGCAGCACAAACGCCCGCGTCATGCGGAGATTGGTCAACAGCTCGCGCTGCAGGACGGGGTTTTCGGAGATGTACATTTCAATATTTTCGCGGACGAACGCGACCTAAGACGCGGCTCGGCAATCCTTGAATCCGCAAAAACCCTTCGGCGTCGGTCTGATCGTAACTGCCGCCGCCTTCCATGCTGGCCACAGCCGCGTCGTAGAGACTATTGGGGCTCGTGCGGCCGCGGACGAATACATTGCCCTTGTACAGCCCCAAAGTTACTTCGCCGTTGACCGCGTTTTGTATTTCCCGCGAGAACGCCAGGAGCGCATCCATCTTCGGCACGTACCAGAAGCCGTAATACACCATTTCGGCCACTTCCGGCGACAAGCGGTCACGCAGATGCACGGTGTCGCGGTCGAGCGTGAGCTGCTCGATGGCCAGGTGGGCCGCGTATAGGGCCGTCATGCCCGGCGCTTCGTACACGCCGCGACTCTTCATGCCGACAAACCGATTCTCGACGATGTCGATCCGCCCCACGCCGTTACGGCCGGCAATCGTATTCAACTCCTCGACCATCTCCAACGCCGACCGCCGCTTGCGGTTTAGCTCCACCGGCACGCCCCGCTCGAACCCAACCGCCACCTCCTCCACCTTATCCGGCGCCGACTGCGGCGACACCGTCATCCCAAAATCGATAATCGCGACGCCGTCGACAGCCGGATCCTCAAGCTTCCCGGCCTCGTAGCTGATGTGCAGACAATTCTCGTCCGAGCTGTACGGTTTGGCGATCGACGCCTTGACGGGAATCTTCTTCGCCGCGCAATAGTCGATCATTTCCTTGCGGCCGGGGAACGTGTCGCGATACTTCTTGATCCGCCACGGCGCAACGATCTTGATATTCGGCTCCAGCGCCTCGGCCGCCAGCTGAAACCGACACTGATCGTTTCCCTTGCCGGTCGCCCCGTGGGCAAACGCCTCGGCGCCGACTTCGCGGGCCACCTGCAAACACTGTTTGGCGATCAGCGGCCGGGCAATCGACGTGCCCAGCAGGTAAATCCCCTCGTACTTCGCCTGCCAGCCCAGCACGGGAAAC
>JBIOWO010000078.1:0-14421 GCA_044868555.1 Lacipirellulaceae bacterium
GCGGAATGCCGGATGAGGCGTATTGGGAATCGTTATTCGACGTGCCGCTGGTTCTCTCGCGATTTGACATTCGCCGGTTTCACGATGTCGCGGAATTGGGTTGTGGCTACGGCACTTTTTCGATACCGATTGCCCAAATAATCAGCGGGACTCTGTACACTTTCGACGTCGATCCCGCAATGATTGTTCGCACCAGGCAGAGGGCGGCCGGCTTGCCGGTAATCTGCGAACAGCGCGACGTGATGGAATCGGGCTTTGGAATTCATGCTGATGCCGTGCTGCTATTCAACATCCTGCACTGCGAGCGGCCTGTCGAATTGCTGCGTCACGCCCGTAGCGCTCTCCACCCGGAAGGAGAATTGCTGGTGATCCATTGGCGGCACGGGGAGACGCCGCGTGGTCCCACGCTCGATATCAGGCCGCGTCCGGAACAGGTCATCGGCTGGGCGAACGAAGTCGGCCTACGCGCCATCGGCGATGTGATCGACTTACCACCGTGGCATTTTGGCGTACGACTGTCAGCCGATAACGCGTTCGCCGCGCCGCAGCCCGATGAAGCCCATTAGCATCAGGCCCACGCCAACGCACAACGCGCTGCTGGCCTCGGGAACAACGACATCTAATTCCAGCGTGGGCGTAAGCATATCGCCGGCATCAATATCCGGCCCAGTAAAGCCGAAGATGGATTGCGGAAGGGGCATAGGCGGCATGGCCGTCGGCAGAAAGCCGCCCAGCAGTATCTTGGTGCCCAGGTGCGAATTCAAGAACGCCAAGCCGGGTCCTGTAAATGTCAAAGACATGATCGTGCCGTCGTCGAGCGGCGAGACAATCTTTGATGCGAGTGGTGGGCCTGGCGGCGCCAACATCATATAGAGCGCCTTCGCATCGAGCACGAGCGGGTCGGTCGGCGTATCGAATTCGGACGGCAAAGCGCCTCCTTTTAGCGACATGGCAAGTCCTAGCGCGGCGGCTTGAGTGGGAGTATCTGTAATCGCGTAGGTCTCAGTCGGATCCGTGCTTTCATATCCATGCGCTCCGCCCGGAAACGGCGGCGCAATCGCCGGGCCGGCATATGCCTTTAACACGGCACTTGCAATGGGCGACGTGACACTCGTTAAATCGAACACGAAGTAGTTCTTCCGATCCATCGGACCGAGTGGCGCTCCTAGTGCGCCCGTTGCATAATGCAGCTCGAACCCGACCGAATAGTTGTACTTGGCCGATGCGACAACTGTGCCATCGCCCTTGGACGAGCCGCCCATCATGGTGACGAAACCGGCATCGGTCGCAGTGAGCGTTACGGGCACAGCCGCCGATGGGCTAACGAGGAGCAGCAAGACGGCCGCCGCCACAACGCCCCGCGCTGATAGACAAGAAAACGCCTTCATGGGAAGTCCCCTAAGATCATACCGATCCCCAGAAAAGCCACTGTCAGCCTGCCCAATATAGGCAGGGGCCGCGAAAACTGCAAGTTTTTGCGATCAATAATTCTTGACGCTCCTACCGGCTGGCTTTCGACCGTGTTTTTTGACCGCCAATCCCTCGTTTCGAGGTGGTAGCCTTCTGGGCGGACGGTTTATTCTTCTTCGTCGCCGCAGTGGAGGCGGGCTTCTTGGCGGCGGCCCGGTGCACTTTCGCCCGCATGTTTTGTTTGATCGCCGACTCGTAGAACTCGATGAAGTTCTTCACGGTCATGCGTTTGATCGCCTGACCGACAACCGCAAGCGGCACGTCATCAAGCGACTTGAACCGCACGCACGACTTGCCCATGTCCAGCTTCTTGCCGGCCTCGGTCCACGCCTCGCGAAACCAGCCGCCATCCATTTGGTCGCAATAAACGCAGGTCAGGTAGAGCGACATGTAGTTCTTTTGCGAGGCCAGACACGCGTACGGCAACGGCTGCTTCGGGTCGCAATGATAGCCGGGCGCGTAAATGCTGTGCGGCACGACATAACCGATCATGCCGTACTGCATGACCTCCGCGTAGCCCGCCGGCAGATTATCGAGGATCACCTGGCGGATCGTGGAAATTGCCTTGCGCCGATCCGCAGGCAGCTCGGCAAGATACTGTGCAACCGTTGTGGCTTTGCTTTGCATGGGAGAATCCTCTCGAAGGAATGCGACGAGGAATGAGCCGGTTCGCAAGTGCCAGGCGACTCGCCTCGAAGCTTGTCCGGCAAGACCCAATATAGGACGGTCTAAGCACGATGTCGAATGCAGGTCGCCTTGTCGCTGGAAACCGTAACTGTAAATTGATTGCAGCAATCCCTACTTTGACCTGTCGCGTGCCAATTCCTGCTTTTCGCATGAAGATCGAACTTTTTTCGCCCCGAGCGCAACCATATCTGTAGAGCCACTTGATCGCGGAGTCTGAGGCCCGTAATGACCGATGCTGCTGATCGGCTCTACGAACACGTTTTGGTCCTGAGGTGCCAGGCAGGAGACGAAGATGCGTTGGCCGCGCTTATCGAGCGATACCAGCCGCGGTTGCGGTACTACGTCCGCAAGATGTTGCGCGACGCAGACGCTGCAGAGGACATCCTGCAGGAGGTTTGGTTCGACGTGTTTCGGGCGATTGGACGGCTTGTTGAGGCGGGTGCGTTTCGTGCTTGGCTGTATCGAATCGCGCACGACCGCGCCGCGCGGCAATTGCGCAGGCGCCGACTGCCGTATCAGGCTCTGCAGGACGTGGATCCACCCGACGTCGGAGCCGAGGACGTGGGCCTGGCTGCGGAAGAAGCCGAGCGCATCCATGCGGCGCTCGACCAGCTCGTTCCAGCGCATCGCGAAGTGCTGGTATTGAGATTTGTCGAATGCATGGACTACGAAGAAATTGCACGAGTCCTGAGCTGTCAATTAGGAACGGTACGATCGCGCTTGCACTATGCGAAGCGGGCCCTCCGTTCTATCCTCGAAGAGACCAACGAAAATGAGCAACAAAGAGCTCGGTAAAGTCCTGCTGCAACTCGACACCGCGCCCGGCGCTGCCGCCCTGGATTCGCATCAATTGACGCGCAGCATCGCAGGCCGTGATCGGCGACGAATTCGCGTACTGACCAGCCTCGCTTCGCTGTTCTGGGTGCTGTCGTCGGCGGGCTTGATATGGCTCGTTGCCCTCTACCTGCTGTATGTGGAACCCAGGCTGAGAGCCTACGCGGCAGGACGAGCAGAGCTTCAAACGGATTGGAACGATTGGGCAAGAGCCGGCAACCTGGCCGCCGTCAGCATCCTGGCCTGCCTCATTTCCCTGTTTTTGGCGGCTGCCTGCACCATGTTATTGATCATGTTTTCCCGGCATGCCACCCTACGACAGATCAATGCGTCACTCCGCGAGATATCGGAGCAATTAGGTCCACATCGTCGCGGTTCGATTGCGGATCAATATCCCTAATACGCGGACGTCTGCCGCCGCCAACAGTTATCCATGCCCGATTACAAAGTTACCGAGCTCGCCGCCGGTCTCGACTTCGACAATCTGCCCTATTGGGACGTCGTGATTATCGGCGCCGGGCCGGCCGGGCTGGCGGCCAGCCTTACCACGGCGCATCGCGGACTGACGACGCTGGTGATCGAGGCCAAGGAAAAGGCGGGCGGGCAGCCGCAGTTTCTGTACGCCGATAAGAAGATCGTCGATGTGCCCGGGTTTCCCGACGGCATCCGCGGCGACGAACTTTCGGCCCGCGTCTATCGGCAGGCGGTTGATGCGCTCGTGCAGTTTCGCTTTCAAGAGGAGCTGGTGACGATCGACGACACCGACCAGGTGGAAAAGGAAGATCCGCTCAAGCGCGTGGTGACGTCGCGCGACGAGTATCTGTGCCGCAAAGTGATCATCGCCTGCGGGCTGCTGCACTATCCGCGGCGGCTCTCGGTTCTCGATGCGCTCGAGTCGAAGAAGGTGTTCTACAAGATTCCCAAAATCGGCGATTATGACGGACACGGCGTGGTGATCGTGGGCGGCGGCGATTCGGCGTTCGACGCGGCCGTGATGGCCATCGAGCGCGGGGCGTCGGTCGACGTGCTGTGCCGCGACGAGCCGATCGCCAAGGCCGATACGGTGGCCCGCGTCGAATCGTCGGGCGGGCGGATTCACGTGCCCTGCGAAATTTCGGCGGCGGCGCACGACGGCGACGTCATTCGCCTCACACTGACCACTGGCGCCGAGCTGCGGGCCGACTATGTGATCGTGCAGATCGGCTTCCTGTCGGCGAAGGAGACATTCGATCGGCTGGGCCTGCGGCTCAACGACGACGGTAGCATCGCGATCGATCCGTACTTCGAATCGAGCCGCCACGGCATCTTCGCGGTCGGCGACGTACACGGCGACATCAAGCTGATCACGGTCGCCTGGGCGGAGGGCATCCAGGCCGCCATTTACGCGTTCAAGGAAATCACCAGCCCGTACTGGCTTAACGAGAAACGGCTGCGCGACCAGAAGATCGCGATGATCGGCGAAAAGATCACCGAAGCGGCCCGGCATCGGGGCGGCGGTAT
This sequence comes from Lacipirellulaceae bacterium, assembly GCA_044868555.1. Lineage (GTDB taxonomy): Bacteria > Planctomycetota > Planctomycetia > Pirellulales > Lacipirellulaceae > JABDGM01. Next base: position 4,492 of record JBIOWO010000078.1, read on the forward strand.
ATGACGGATGGCGTGGTGGATGCGAGCGGGACCGACCACGCCCTTCGCCGGGGCTCAGGGACGTGCCGCCCGCTCATTCCCTTCCACTTGCCGAACAATCTCCGCGGCCGCCGGGCCGGTTTCGATCGCCGGCGAATGGGCGGGCGAGTAGACGTACAGCAGTTCGAAGTGGCGGCGGTCGGGGGCCATGCGGAGGATGTCGCCGGCCGCCAGGGCGAACCGGCCCACGTGTCGCCGTAGATCGAACTCAACGCCGCCGACGCCTTCATACGCGCGGTAGATCACTTCGGTACACACCAGCCGGTGCGAGCAGCAGAAGTCGAAATCAAAGTCGTACGGCTTGCCTTCGTGCATCAACGCCTGGGCCAACGCGGCAGCGACGTGGGCGCGCTCCAACAGCGGGCGGATGACGACGACCGAATCGGACGCCAGCGGCGAGTTCACCGAGCGAATCCGCACGCCGTCCTTTTGGGCCTCGATCACGCACGGATGGGGCGTCCCCGCCGGCCAGGCCGCATCGCACGGCACGAGGACAGCAGTGGTCGGCGTGGCGGCGGTCAGTTGATCGAGCCGGGGCCGGACGTACTCGTGATCGGCGATGCCGCTGGCCTGCAAATCCTGGCAGGTGCCGAGGAACAACGCGGCGTGGGGCCAATAGCCGGGCAGGAAATAATTGGTGACCGCATACTCCTTGCGGACCACGAGCACGTCGCCCGGCTGCAATAGTCCGATCACTTGGTCACGAATCGTTGGTGGCAGGTTCGGCATGTGCCCGGGCCGGACCTTCACCTGGGCCATGCCGCGGCCGAGTGCCTCCTGCACGGCGTAGACGCCGCGGCCGACCACATCGCGCCCGATGTGTCGCACGGTCCGCCGGCCACGAACCCGCATTCGCGTCCGCACGTACGTCCACAGCGACGGCCGCAGCCGATCGCGAAGCCGGTCGATGATGGCCAGGAGCGGCGCGAGAGTCGTGTCGTCGGCCGCCGCCTGTTGAAACCCGGCGTGGTGTTTGTCGAAGTAACGCGTGGCTTGCCACAGGTGCCAGGCATGATAGGGGTCGGTGAGCGACTTTTGCACATCATCGTACATCCGCGGCGGGATGCCGTAGATCGGGTCCGGCTCGTCCAGTTTGCGTCGTACGACGTCGTCGCGGTGGAAGTTTTCGCGGAGGAAGCGGGCCGCGTCGACCAGCACGGCGGCCGCCGCCAATGCGACGAGAAACTGCTGCGGAGTTGCGCGGTCGATCCGCTGGATGTCGCGCCAGATGTCGAACACTAGCTCGAAGAGCGCGTTGCGGGCCTTCCAGTACGAAAACTGCAACTGGCGGATGCTCAGTTCCTCGGTGGGCGTGATGTAGCCGCGTTGGCCGACCGCGGCCGGGTCGTAGATGCTGCGGGCCTGGGCTTTGAGCTCTTCCAAATAGTCGGCCAGTTGGACGACGGTTTGCGTGGCGGCGGTGAGTTGGTCGTGGTTCATGCCATCCGGCCGCGTCAGGCGGCATCCGGCAGTCGATTCGCGCGGCGGCAGTGCAGTCCTGTCGCTCCGCGAGAGGAAATTCATCCCGCGGAGCGAGATGAGTACATTAAACTCTACCACTACCAACCATTGGTGTAAAAAAGAGTTGCGGGCGTCGGTCCGGCAGGTATTATGAATGCGGGAGGAGCAATTTGCGCGAACGGGCGGTCTGTCGCCATGGTAAATCCTCCGTCTTCTCCGTCGGCCGCTGCTGGGGCGACGGCCGCGTTTCGGGCCGATCGGGCCGAATCGCTGCGCGATCTCAATTCCTACCTGGCGTCGGCCGTCTGCCATTTGCTGGCGCTCGTCTTGCTGGGGCTGCTGGCCGCGGCCGCGAAGCAAAGCGACGCGGGCATTAAGCTGGAGCTGCAACTGGGCGACGGCAACGACGTGTTTGCCGGCGAGGAGGGCGCGCTGGCCGGTGAGGAGGAGGCAGACGAGACAGTGGCGGAATCGCTCGCGGCGGTCGAGCAGCAGTTATTCAATTTTCAGGCCGTCGCCACAACACAAGAGGAAGTAGCCGATGTGCCGCTGGAATCGCTGGCGGCCGTGGACGCGCCATTCAACGACAAGGACGTGGCGAAGCAGATAGATCGCGAGCTGGAGAGCAAGATCGGGCGCGGCGGCGGTCTGGGCGAAGCGGGCGACGGCCCCGATGATTGGTCGGGCAGGGGGAGTCCCTCGGGCGTGGAAAAGGGCTTCTTCGGTATCGGCGACACCGGCAAGTCGTTCGTCTACGTCGTCGATTGTTCCGACAGCATGAACGAGCGCAACAAGTTCCGACGGGCCAAGTATGAATTGATGCGTTCGCTGGAGCAGCTCTCGAGCGACCAGCGGTACTTCGTGATCTTTTACAGCGACGGCGCCTACCCGATGGACGCCGATGAGCCCGTCGCAGCCACGGAGCAGCAGGTTGCACAGACCACGGAGTGGATCCAGGACGTCGAAGCGGGCGGCGGAACGAACCCGCTGCCCGCGCTGCTGCTGGCGCTGGCGATGCAGCCGGACGCGATTTACTTTCTCACCGACGGCCAGTTCGATCCGCAGATCATGCTGGAGCTGCGGGGCCGCAACCGGGACAACCGGCGGCTGAGCCTGACGCAGATTCCAATCCACACGATCGCGTTCGGCGATCGGCGGGCGGAAGGGCTGATGAAGTCGATTTCCCGCAGCTCGGGCGGCCGCTATCGATTTGTAAAGTAACGGGCATTCATTTCCCGGTAATCGCAAATCTGCTGGCAAGCCCGGCCGCCTGGCGTCTATAATTCGGCTTGCTCGATGCGAAGCATTTCAGCCTGGCGGGAAATCAATATGCACAACTTTTCGGCTTGCGCTTGGGAGCGGCGAATCGGATTTTTTTTGTTGACGTCGCTGGTCGCGGCGGCAGCCCAGGCTCAAACGGCGCCGACCGACGACGGTCCGGCGAAACAATTTGTTGCCGCTTACGTCAAAGCTTGGAATGCCGGTGACACGGCAGCGCTCGGCCGCATGTGGGCGGACGACGGCGAATTGATCGACCCGCAAGGCAGGACGATCGATCGCAAGGCGCTGGTGGCCAGTCGACTTGCCAAGAGCGAAGGCGCGCGACCCGTTCTTTCCATCTCCTTGGAGAAGGTGCGGCTGCTGGATCCAAACGTCGCGATGGTCGACGGCGAAAGCCAGCTCGCCACGCCGCAAGGTTCGGTCATTCAGACGACCCAGTTTTCGGGCCTGCTGGTTAGGAACGATGGTACGTGGCGGATTCGAATGATTCGCCATGTGTCGTCTCGGCAGTCGGGCCAGGCGCCGCCCGCGGAACCGCTCAAGGAGTTGGCGTGGATGGTGGGCGAATGGGCGGGTATGGGCAATGGGATGCGCGCACACGCGTCGGCGAGTTGGGACCTGGGCAACCGATACATCGTTACGCGGTTCGAGTATGAGCCGGAAAATGGCGACCCATTCGATGCCGAGGTGCGGGCCGGATGGGATCCCGAAGCGAGCTCGCTTAAGTCCTGGTATTTCGATTCGCGTGGCGGAGTCAGCACCACGATCTGGCAAAAGAACGGCGATCACTGGTTGGGCACGGTCACCGGCACCCGGAGCGACGGCCAGAGCTTTGCCGGCACGATGGCAGTTACACAGATTGATAACGATAGCTACCTGAGAACACTGTCCAATATGAAGGTGGGTGGTCAGACCATGCCGGACCAGGAGCTGCGAATGTTTCGCGTGCCTGGCCAATCGGCCGAATGAAGGGTGATCGAGGCGGATACATCGAGGGAGGAGAATGCCATGCGAGTTCGAATATCACCTAGCGACCTGTGCGCGATCGGGAAACTTCTAATTCCGACGATCACCATGCTCGTTGGCTGGCCACAGGGAATTGCCGTCGGGCAGCAGTCGAAGCCGCCCGTCGGCCGGCCGGCGCCCGCGCCAAGCGTCGTCGACAGTCCCGAGTGGGCGGCGACGCGGCAGGCGTATCAGGAATGGCTGACGGTGCAGCAGGTCTATTCGGAGCAGGAAGTCCAGAAAATGGTGAGCGATTTGCGCGTCCGTGTCGCCGCGATGAGCGAACCGGAGCGGGTCGCATTCCTGAACGACATGCAAGCCCGGCTGGCCGTGCTCAACAGCGACCAGGCGCGCCAGGCTCGCGCCTGGCTGGGTGAGAATCTGTCGCGGATGACGCCGGCCGGTCAGCAGAAATTACGGCAACAGATTCCTGACATAGCGAATATGTCGGCCGCCCAGTTGCAGCAGGCGCTGACGACGAAGCAGATGCAAATGCAATCTCGGCAACGCAGCCAGGCGACGACGGCCCAATTTCGGGCGCAGCAGAACCAGATGGCGATGCAAATGAACCAGCAGCGGCAACAGGCGTTTGCAGACGCCCGGCAGCGGCAGCAAAGTGCCGTGTCCAGCCAGGCGACCAACCGCGTGCAGCAGGGTTTTCAGCAGTCGCAACAGAATGCGCGGATCAACACGTTGAACGCAGAACAGGCGAACGCGCCGCTGTTCAGTCCGTACATCTGGGCCAATCCGTGGGTCTATTAGGCGGGTAGCGCGGCAATCTGGGCGCGAAAATTGGTTGTTCCAGGTGAGCGAACCGCTATCATGAACGAAGAGGACCCGCGGGCAAATGGTCGGAGTGCTGGCGGATCGTCTTTTGACCGCAGCGGAACATGGTACGACGCTTCCCACTGCCGATTTGGGCTGGCCGCTTCAGCGACGTGAACTCGCTGCTGGTATCGGCGGTGTGCCATCTCACCGCGCTGGTGGCGATGGCGATGGTGGTAGCGGCCGGCGGGACCAATTCGCCAGAGCTGCAGCTGGCGCTCAACGTTTCTGAGAGCAGCGACCTGCCGGCCCATGACGATGCGGCGCTCCAGGACGCCGTGAATGTGGAAGTTGCGGAGGACTCGGCGGCATTAGGGCCGGTCCGGCTGTTCGACGATGCGGCGCTGGCAGCGAGTGATTTTGGGCCGCTCGAGGCAGTCACGGAGTCGGCCGCCAGCGAAAGCGGCGCATCGGGCACGGCGCTCACGGACTTCGGCGATGCGACGGGTGGCTCCGGGCAGGCCGGCCAGGCGGCGACCGAGTTTTTCGGTATCGGCGGGTATGGCCAGAAGTTTGTTTACGTGGTGGATTGCTCGGGCAGTATGAGCGAGAGCGGCAAGTTCGAGCGGGCCGTTTACGAGCTGCTGCAATCCATCGAACAGCTCAACGACGATCAAGAGTACTTCATCATTTTCTACAACCACCTGTCGTATCCCATGGACGAACCCGGGCTCGTGCCAGCCAACGAGAAGCAATTCGAGAAGACGCGAGAGTGGGTTTCGTTCGTGCGACCGCAAGGCGGCACGGTTCCGCAGCCGGCGCTGTTGGCGGCGTTGAAGATGAAGCCGGACGCGATCTTCTTTCTTTCCGACGGGCTGTTCGATCCGGGGACCGGCCGCGACGTGCGGATCCGCAACCGCGGCAAAGCGCGGCGGATCCCGATCCACACGATCGCCTTCGTCAATCGCGAGGCCGAGGGCCTGATGCGGACGATCGCCCGGAACTCGGGCGGGAAATACCGGTTCGTGCAGTAGCGAAATTTCTATGGCGCCGCTGCCGGCACTTCGTTACCATGTTGCGGGCCCGGCCCGAGCGCCTCATCCAACGTCGCGACGTACATCAGCATGGATCCGAGCATCAGCACGATTGCCACCCAGAACCACCATTGGTGATGAATCTTCTTCGGTGGGCGGTGTTCACCGTGGTGGTCATGTTCCGAGTGTTGATGTTGCTTCGACATGCGCGTGGAACCTTCTGGGCCGTGGGGATTGTTGTACGACGGGGATGCACATTTCTCTATTCTAGCGTGAGCTCACTGGAACGATAATCGATCGTCAATTCGTGATCCAAGAGCAATCCAACGCCCAAGAGTGCTTGTTCACCGACGCTTTCAACGACTTCGAGATGTTGCCATTTTCCGAACCACTGTATGGAGCAGGCAAAGGTTTTCATGGCGACTTCAGTGCCATCGGCAAGGATTGCTCCGACCGTGCCGGACAACGGTAATCCTAAGTCCGCAATGCAGGCGGACGTCAACACCAGATCGCCTGTAAACCCGGTGTCGATCCAAGCGGTGATGATCGAATTCCCCGCACCGCTTTCGGGTTTCACTTCGACTTCCAAGAGGGCCCTGCCCGCGCCGTCTACGAAACCCTTCATGACAGGTTCACACCAAAATGAAGCGCGGCGCGATGACCCACTCGAAGTGCGTGGGACAAGCGATTAGGATGTGCGGTTCGGGCGGAACCCAGCGCCTCGCTCAACGTGCGGCCAAGAAAGTAATCTCCCGACACCGGCTCGATAGCGACAAACTGATCGTGATGGCCAGTCTCGAGCTCGTCTCGAAGTCGCTCCTTGTAGATTCGTTCCGCGTCGCGAACGAGATCATCGAGGTATTGTGAATCCATTTCCCATTCTCCTGCCTTCGCCGAATGCTTTCACGCCAGCACACTAAATTGTACGTTGTATCAGTTGCATCGTGCAATGGTGAAGCCATTTAACTGATATCAGGACGAAGATGACCCAAGCCACTCAACAGGTCGGCGCAACGCGTTCGCCGCGGCGCATTGAAGGGCCGGTGAAAATCGCGACCGTCGACGAAGTCCGTGCTCATTTTCCGGCGCTGGAGCGGCGGCATGCCGGATTGCCGATTGCCTACTTCGATGGTCCCGGCGGGACGCAGGTGCCGCGGGCCGTGGTCGACGCGATGACCGACTACTTGTGCCACCACAACGCGAACACGCATTGGAATTATCCGACCAGCCAGGAAACGGATGCGACTCTTGAGCGGGCTCGCGGTGCGCTGGCCGACATTGTGGGCGGTGCGCCGGCGGAGATCGTATTCGGCGCGAATGCCACAACGCTTGCGTATCACGTCTCGCGGACGTTGGCGCAGTTGTTCTCGGCCGGCGACGAGATCGTCGTCACCGAGCTCGATCATCACGCCAACGTCGGGCCGTGGCAGGCGCTGGCGCGGGAGCGCGATTGCACGCTGCGCGTTGTGCGGATGGACGCGGACACCGGCCAGCTCGACTGGGGCGACTTCGAGCAGAAGGTGACGAAGCGGACGAAGCTCGTGGCGGTGGGGGCGGCGTCGAATGCGCTGGGGACGATCAACGACGTGGCTCGTGCCACGCGGCTCGCGCACTCGGTTGGTGCGTATGCCTTTGTCGATGCGGTCCACTACGTGCCGCACCGGCTGGCCGATGTTTGCGGTTGGGATTGTGATTTTCTCGTATGCTCGGCCTATAAGTTTTACGGGCCGCACGTGGGGGTGCTGTGGTGTCGGCGCGAGCTGCTGGAGACGCTGCCGTTTGCCAAGCTGATTCCCGCGCCGGACACAGCGCCGGACCGGGCGGAAACGGGCACGCAGAATCATGAAGGGATTGCCGGCGCGGCCGCTGCCATCGATTTCCTGGCGTCGATCGCTTCATCGTCTCGCCCGGCCATCTTGGCCGGAGACGGCACCGAACGACCCAAGATGGGTCGGCTATATTCGCGACGCGAGTTGTTGGCCGCGGCGCTCAACGGTATCGATGAACGCACGGCCGCACTGGTGCGGCAAATGTGGAGCGGACTGGCCGCAATCGACGGCGTCACGCTCTACGGTCCGCCGCCGGATATGCCTCGGACGTCGACCGTCGCGTTCACGGTCCGCGGCGTGGCATCACCGGACGTGGCTCGTCGACTGGCTGAGCGGGGCGTGTTTGCCTCGCATGGCGATTTTTACGCAGCCACGGTCGTGGAACGGCTCGCTCTCGGCCGCTCGGGCCTGGTCCGCGCCGGTTGTGCGTGCTATACGACGGCGGAGGAAGTGGAGCGGCTAGTCAATGGAATTCGCGAGATATCCGCGGGATGAAGCGTGGGTTCTTGTCGTCGGCGACGTTCGGCGATAGAAAAATGGCTGGGAAGTTTCGCCGCCTGGCCGCCGTTTTGGAGAATTGCCATGACAGACGCAATCGAAATTGTCGCCTCGGGAAATGTGCTGGAAGTCGCCGTGACCGGAAAATTGACGAAGGAGGCCTACCAGAAACTCGTGCCGGTCGTCGATAAGCAGATCAAGGATCACGGCAAGCTGCGAATCCTGTTTGTGATGCGCGACTTCCACGGCTGGACGGCTGGCGCGATGTGGGAAGACATGAAGTTCGATCTCAAGCACTGGCGCGATATCGAGCGGTTGGCCATCGTCGGCGAGACGAAATGGGAAAAAGGCATGGCCACATTCTGCAAGCCGTTCACCACGGCGAAGATTAAGTACTTCGACGAGAGCCAATTGGACGCGGCGCGGGCGTGGGTGGCGGAGTGAATTCGGTGCCCGTGCAGAATGCCACTTTTTGCCGTCGCTTTGCGGTGACAGGTATCAGGTATCAGGGTGAGTAATCTGACACCTGACACCTGACACCATTCACCTCTTCTCGTACAGGCCGGTTTGATAGAGTGGCAGGTGGCGGTAGTAGACTTCCAGCGTGTAGATGGAGAGGCAGGTGACGTAGAGCCGGCCGCCAGCGTCGCCCCAGCGGTCGCCCATCGGGTCCCAGCTTCCGCGCTCCTTGCCGCGGCTGACTTGATTCGCGGGCAGCATTTTGCGCATCTCTTCGTTCCACTGGCGCCAGGCATCGCCTTCCATGTGGTGCAGCACCTGCGTGGCGTAGTACCAGTAGTACACGTTTCGCTTGCTCCAGTCGGGCAGATTCGGTTTCTGCACGAGATAATCGACTCCCGTCGCCAGCCGCGGGTCGTCGTGCGCCCAACCAAGGTATTGGCGGCAGAGCAGGCCTTCGGCGGTGAGCGTCAACGTGGCGCCGGCCTGCGTCTGGTAGGCGTAACGCGTGCCGTCGTCGCGGCCGACGCTGTCGAGAAACCTTGAAATCCGATCGAACACGGGGCTGGGAACTTCGATTCCGGCCATTCGGGCGCTCTGCAGCGCCATCACCACCCAGCCGGTCACCGACATGTCGCTTTCCCCATTCACCGGATCGGGTTCATACCGCCAACCGCCCTGCGGCGATTGAATCCGGACGCAGTAGTCGACGGCCTTTTGAGCGGCGTCGAAGTACTGCGCGTCGCCGGTCATGGCGTACAACTCGCAGAGGGCGATCGTGCACTGGGCCTGCGTGTAGATTTGATGAGTGCGTGGCACGTCGTCGAAGAACCGGCCGTCCTCCTTCATTCGCTTCAGCAAGGCGGCCCAGCCGCGGCGGACGACGGGCGTGAACGGGTGCGAGGGATCGCTGGCGGGCGTGTAGCCTGCGCCTTGAAATGCGAGCAGGGCCATCGCGGTGGCCGCTTCGATGTTCTCCGAGCCCGCGCCGTCGGCGTAGGGACCTTGGAGGCTCCACGTGCCGTTGCGATGTTGCTGCGCGGCGAGCCAGCGGAGTCCGAGGCCGACTGCACCTTCCGTGTGGCCGTTGCCGCCGTAGGCCTTGAGCAGCGCCTGCTTCATGCCGGGCTCGCGACCGGTGAGCGCGAGGCCGATCGACGTGGGCGCGACGGGACCGGTGGGCATCAGCGCACTCGGCTGGACGTGCGAGACGTCCGGCGTGGCCAACGGGTCTTCGACGATCGGCAAGTTTTGCGACGTCAGCACTTGCTCTTCGTCGGCGGGCGGTTCGTCTTGCGAGATGCTGAGGTCGTCGGCGAGTGGATCACCAACGTCCTCACTGTACCCCAGGTCCAAACTCAACCCGGGGGAAATCTTGTTCTGCAAGATCGACAGACCCAGGAAGATCATCAACAGCATGTGGACGATCGCGCTCACCAGCCACGGGGGCGATTCGCGGAACATGCCGCCAAGATCCAACAGCGGCGGCTCCTCGTCGGCCGGCGGCAAGGCCGGCGGCGCGGCCGGGGCGCGGCGCGGGACGGCGGCCTCCGCCGGCC
>JBIOWO010000079.1:0-13783 GCA_044868555.1 Lacipirellulaceae bacterium
AGCGCTCGGCCATTTCCTGAAGTCGCGAACCATATTGCCGTGCCAGGGGACACTCGGCGCCGAGAAAAACAACGACAATCGCCCGCTTGTCCGGCCAATCGGCGAGCGCGTATTTCGCACCCAAATAATCCTGCAGCGTGAAATCGTCGATCTTGCGGCCGATGGGCGAGGACGCCGCATCGACGGCATCAGCACCTGATGCGGTGCATACGATTCCAAACAGAATAAGCCCCACAAGCACCGCGCGAAGCTTCACGGCCCGGCCTCCTTTTCTAATTCACGTTGCAGACGCTTCCCATCATACGCGCGGTGTAGCTGAATTCGCAAGAATTCAGACCCAAGGCTCTAAACACATCGAAATTCTTGCGAATTCAGCTACCACCTAATGCACGCGTTGCCCCGGTATAGCTCCGCTATCCGGCGATAGCAAAAACACTTCGGCGCCACCGGGACCGCAGGCGGTGACCATGCCCTCGCTCAGGCCGAACTTCATTTGCCGCGGCGCCAAGTTGGCCACGCAGATGACCAGTCGGCCAACCAAATCGGCGGGCTGATACGCTTCCTTGATGCCGGCGAACACGGTCTTCGTCGTGCCGCCGCCCAGGCTGAGCGTGAGCTTCAAGAGTTTCTTTGCGTCCGTCACGTCCTCGGCGGCGATGATTCGGGCGACGCGCAGGTCGGCCTTTGTGAAGTCGTCGATTGTACATTCGGCGGCGAGCGGCTCGGCGGCGAGCGCGTCGCCTGTGTCGTTCCATTGGGTGGAAGTCCCGGCCGCTGCCAGCGGTGAGCTCGGTCGAACCGAAGCGGCCTCGCCGGCGGCTTTCGTATCTTCGATCATGGCTTGCACGTCCTTTTCTTCCACGCGTTGAAGCATGTGTTTGAATTTTGCCACCGGCGTTCCGACCAGCGGCGTCTGCGACTGCTCCCAACATCGAATTGGATCATTCAGGAGCTCGCCCGTCTGCTGAGCGAGTCGCGGCAGTACGGGCGCCAGGTAAACCGCCAGTTGGCGGAACAAATTCAGCGCCACGGTGCACACATCCTGCAGTTCGCGGGCCCGCGCCGGATCCTTCCGCAATTCCCACGGCTTGCGATCCTCGACATACGGATTGGCCCGATCCGCCAGGCCCATCACAATTCGCATCGCCTTGCTGTATTCGGTCGCCTCGTACGCTGCACGAATCTCGTCGCCCGCCTTGGCTGCCGCCGCAAACAGCCCGTCTTCCTCCGGATATTTGGACGACAAACCGGTGCCCTCGACGAATTTCGCGGTCCGGCTCGCCAAGTTGACCACCTTATTCACGAGGTCGCCGTTCACCTTGGCGACAAACTCGTCGACCGACAAATCCAAATCTTCCACGCGGGCCGACAGCTTCGTCGCATAGAAATAGCGCAGGTAGCTCGGGTCGAGATGATTGAGGTACGTCCGTGCGTTGACGAACGTGCCCTTGCTCTTCGACATCTTCTCGCCGCCGATAGTGAGAAAGCCATGGATGTGGACCTTCGTCGGCAGGCTGTACCCGGCCGTCTTCAACATGCCGGGCCAGAATAGCGCGTGGAAATACGTGATATCCTTGCCGATGAAATGGTGTACCTCGCACTCGGGCGACCGCCACCAATCGTCCAGCTTCTCGCCCGTCCGGTCGCACCACTGCTGCGTCGACGCCATGTAGCCGATTGGCGCGTCGTACCACACGTACCAATAATTGCCGGGGCTGTCGGGAATCTCGAATCCAAAATACGGCGCCGGCCGCGAGATGTCCCAGTCGCGGAGCGGCTCGCCCAGAAAATGACCGGCCAGATAGTTCGCGATCTCCGGTTGCAAGTGGTCGCCCGACTGCGTCCACTTCTCCAGAAACTCGTGCAGCTGCTCCAGCTCGATGAACAGGTGGGGCGACGAACGGATCTCCGGCGTCGCGCCGCTGAGCGTGCTTTTGGGGTCGATCAGCTCGGTCGGGCTGTAATGGTGCCCGCACTTGCTGCAATTGTCGCCGGGCTGATCGAGCGACTTGCACTTGGGGCACGTCCCGCGCACGAACCGATCGGCGAGAAACGTGCCGGCCTGCGGATCGTAGAGCTGGGCCACGTCACGCTCGACGACCAGGTTCGCCGCGCGGATCGACCGCCAGATACGCTCGCACAGCACGCGATTCTCATCGCAATGCGTGTTGCCGTAGTTGTCGAACTGGATATCGAACCCGGCCAGATCGCGCTCATGGGCTGCCTGCACCTCGGCGATCAGCGATTCTTCGCTGCGGCCTTCCTGCCTGGCCCGGATCATCGTCGCCGTGCCGTGTGTATCGTCGGCACACATGTAGACGCAGCGGTTGCCCACCAGCTTCTGGAACCGCACCCAGATATCCGTCTGGACCGCCTCCAGCATATATCCCAAATGGATATCGCCGTTGATGTAGGGCAGAGCGGAGGTGACGAGAATGCGACGCACGATACTGAATCTCCGCTAGCAACGACAGCACTGGAATCCGCGAGCGGCGTTATTGTATCCGCACGCCGACAACGGCGGGAGAGCGCGCGGCACGCCGCACGGCAACCAGGCCTCGGCGTGTTGCCACGCCAAGCTGACCTTGTAACTTTCACGCTGGTCGAGGACATTTCCCCTCCCGACGTCGGTTCGCCCGTACCGTTACCGACGCCCCATTACACCCACCGGTTCGCTCACCACGCCCGCCCAGCGATCGCAACGGTTCGAGAGCCGCACGTCAGCGGAATGGCAGGATGCCTACCGCCGGCGCCGACCTGAACCCGCGACCCACCAACAGCGAGCGTGATGCCAACACCGTGGCACCAACCACGGCGGCAGCCGGCCGACCACCAATCCAAGGAGGGAACGGATGGTCCGATTCGCGGCAGCGGCACTCGCGCTCCTTACCAGTTTCGTCGGCCTCGCGGCTTCCGGCAGCCAGATCATGCTGTTGGATTTCTCCACAGCCAACTGTGGACCGTGCCGGCAAATGGAGCCGCTCATACACGCCTTCGAACAGGCCGGCTATCCGATCCGCAAGGTCGACGCCACGCGCGAGCCAAACATCGCGCAGCAATACAGCGTGACGCGGTTTCCCACGTTCGTGATGCTGGTCGACGGGCAGGAGATCAATCGCACTGTCGGCATGATGGATAGCGCCCAGCTTCAGCAGATGTTCCAGCAGGCTCGCGACGCAGCCGTCGTCGGCCAACGGCGCCAGCCGCGAGCCGTGACGCCGGTTGCCGATCAGCGCCCGCTGCCGGAATCACCCGCAGCGATCGACCCGTCGCACGCCGCGCTCCTCGGCGCGACGGTCCGACTCCGCGTTGACGACGGAAAATACCGGTCGTTCGGCACCGGCACGATTATCGATTCTCGCGAGGGCGAAGCGCTCGTCATTACTTGCGCTCACCTCTTCCGAGATTCGAAGGGCAAGAACCCGGTTGGCGTCGAAATGTTTGAGGCCGTCGACGGTCGCGTTCGCGTCGCGGGGCAAGTGTCGGGCTGGGTGTTGAGCTACGATCTGGACCGCGACGTGGCGCTGGTGGTCATTCGCCCCGGCCGGCCCGTGACGCCGGCCCCGATTGCCCCGCCGGGCACCAGAATTGAGCGTAGCGATCGCGTCGTCAGCGTCGGCTGCAGCAACGGCGACGATCCGTCGGTCATGCCCACGCGGATCACAATGCTCGACCGATATCAAGGCCCTCCGAACATCGAAGCTGGCGGCGCGCCGGTCGAAGGCCGCAGCGGCGGCGGGCTGTTCAACGACAAGGGCGAGCTGATCGGCATCTGCTATGCCGCCGACCCCGAAGGCAACGAGGGCCTGTACGCCGCGCTCGAATCAATCCACGATGAAATGGCCCGGCTGAACCTGCGCTCGAACCAAGGCGAATTGACCGCGGACGATTCCACGCCGGCGGCAACTCCCTTGCGCGACAAGCCTGGAAATCTGGTGCCCGTCGTGCGCGGACAGAACGAACTGCCGGCCAATATGCCGCCTCCCGGCCGCGAGCCTGTCGCCCCCACCGTCGCCACAACGATCGGCCCAACCAGCCTGCCCAGCGAAAAACCGGAGGGTCTGAATCAGGCCGAACAAGCCGCGTGGGAAGAAATCGTCAAGCGGGCCGCCCAATCCGAAGTGATCATCATCGTGCGGCCCAAAGAACCGGACGCCCAGAGCGAAGTGATCACGCTCGACAACGTCTCGCCCGCGTTTATCAAGGCCTTGGAGAGTCGGCAGCGCGATCCGCAGGCGCCCGTCACGCGCTAAGCCGCAAGCGGCGCCTTGATCCGGTCAGTTCCATCGCTACAATCGTCGCGGCCAGCGCAGGGCGATCTGCCGCGTGAGCTACGTTAGAGTTGTCTGATGGACGATCGTCCGCGCGGGGCTGGGCGCTCGTACTTTCGACTTCTGGGAGCAGCTCGGTTATGGTCTGGTACGTTGCGCTGGTGGCGATTCTGAATCTGGGATTGGGTTACGCTTTGGCCGTCTACCTGGGGGCCGGGCGGCAACGTCCGGCCAACTCGACGGACGAATTCGACGCGTCGTTGGACTCGCCGGACCTGGTCGACCGAGAGTTCGACGAGCTGCTCGCGGACGATTCAACCATAGCGACTTCTGCGGACGCTGAAGTAGTGCCGTCCACGACGGACACGCCTGCCGCAGCCGACGCGGCGGCTGCCGCCGAAACGCCCGTGGCTGCCGACACCGATCCCGCCACCGGCCTGACCACCCGCGAGCACATCCAGCAACGGCTGGCCGACATGACCTTGGCCCACGCCGATCTCCAGCCGATGACCGTGGCGCTGGTCGAGGTCGAGCAGGCCGTTCACGGCGCCGACGGAGTGGACGACCGCCTGCTCCGCGGCGTGGCCGAAACAGTTCGCGAGCTACTCGCCGAAGTGCAGACGGCCGGCCGCTATTCCGATCAGCAGTTCCTGCTCCTCCTGCCGCACGATGATCTGCAGCACGCCACCGAGCGCGCCGAACAAGTCCGCCAGCGCGTTGCGGCGACGCAGTACATTGCCGACGGCCAGGAGATCCAAGCGACGGTGACATGCGCCCTGACCCAGGTCGCCGCCAGCCACACGGCCACCAACTTGCTCGAGTTCCTGGAAGAAACGCTGGAAGAAGCCAAGCGCTACGGCGGCAACCGCACGTTCATGCACGACGGCACGTCGCCCACACCGGTCGTGCCGCCCGAATTGAACATCGCTCCGCAGACCTGCGCGATCTAGTTTCGTGAACGCTTAGGCTTCCACCTCGAAGATCGCTTCGATCTCCACCGCCCATCCGGCCGGGATCGAGGCCACACCCAGCGCGCTCCGCGCTCCCAGGCCCGCCTCGGGCCCAAACACGTCGCGCATTAATTCGCTGAACCCGTTGATGACGGCCGGATGCTCCTTGAAATCGGGCGTGGCCTGCACGAAGCCGACCGTCTTGACCAATTGGCGGATGCGGTCCAGGCTGCCGAAATGCCGCCGCAGTGTCGCGAGCATGACCAGCCCGGTCTGGCGGGCCGCGTCGTAACCAGCCTCGCGATCCAGGTCGCCGCCCACGCGGCCACAGACTGCAGAGCCATCCGCCTTCACCGGCCCATGACCGGAAAGATAGGCCAATCCGCCGGCCACGATCACGGGCCGATACACGCCCAGCTTAGCCGGATTCGCCGGCAATTCGAGCTTCAACTCAGTCAATCGCGCTTCGTGACTCATGAATCGCTCTTCTTCCCATACACTGTGCTCGGATCAAACATCCGCTCGGCGACAATTTTCAGCCCGCTCGGCGTTACCTCGCGAAAGAAGCACGACGGATACCCTTCGTGGCAGGCCGCGCCGCCGACCTGCTCGACCTTCAACAGCACGGCATCGCCGTCGCAATCGACGTACACCGCCCGCACGTGTTGGATGTTGCCGCTCTCCTCGCCCTTACGCCACAGCCGGCCGCGGCTGCGGCTGAAATACACGGCCCGGCCCGTGGCCAGCGTCTCGTCCCACGCCGCCCGGTTCATGTGCGCGACCATCAGCACCTGGCCGGTCGCGGCATCTTGCGCCACGGCGGTCACCAGGCTATCCGGGCCATCGAACACCGGCACGTTGGCCTCGCTCTTGGACATGGATTGCGCTCCCGACAACGCGTCAGCATACCCGGCCGCCGCCCGTCTATCCATACGTACTCGTCTCGCTCCGCGAGATGGACCTCTTGCGGAGCGAGAAGACTACCCTGCCCGCACAATCGGCACGCCGCGCAACATCGCGCGAACCGAACCGCGGCGCCGGCCCCGTTCGTCGCCACTGGCCGCAACAGCGCCAACGTCCCTGCTGCAGGGACAACCGCTGCCGGACGCAAGGTTCGCGCAATGCGTGTCTTTTGCCGCGGGTTGCAGATCGTCGCGATGGTCGTCCGATGCTGTAGAGGAAGGATCGCACCCACACTGCAGGAGGCACGCCATCTCTATCGCCGACAAAAGGTGATCGCGTGTTAAACAAGTCCCTGACGATCGTGCTGCCGGTGTACAACGGCGAAGCGCGGCTCCGTTCGTGTGTCGGCGAGATCCTGGAGCTGGCCAGCGAGCTCACCGCTCGCTTCGGCGTCCTGATCATTGACGACGGCTCGACCGACGCCACGTTCGAAGTGGCCGAGGAAATTGCCGCCCTTTATCCGCAAGTTTCCGTGCTGCGTCACCGCCACCGTCGCGGCCTGGGACCAGCAATCGACTACGCGCAGCGCCGCATCCGTTCCGACGCCGTGATCGTGCACGACGGCATTACGCCGATTGATCCGAACCAGGTGCGCAACCTGTGGCGCAATTGTGTGCGAGAATCGTCGGCTCTGGAAAACTCCGCGGCGACTTCAGCCGCACTCCAGTCGGCCGTCTGCGACTTCGCCAATCTGCCGGCCATTCACGCCGCGATGGAGCAGGCGCACAACCGCGTGATCGGTTTTCAATGGCTCACGCCCCAGCCAGCCGACCTCGCGGAACCGTGCCGCGAACCGGCGGGCGCGAACGATCCGCGCACGGACGCGCCGCACTTCCAACGCCGCAAGGGCATGGGGCGGATTCCGCCATTGCCGCGACCGAAATTCATTTCGGCGTTGGCCGAGTTCGCGTTGGGCGAATAGCCTGGCCACTTCGCAGGCGAGTGTCGCCGGTGTCCAACTGCAAATTGGCTGTTTTTTTCTCGCGCCGCATTTCGCAGCGCGCGGTGCTGCAAAACGACACAGGTTAGCGCTTAAGCACATTAGTTTTACATTGTGCACATGCTGCGGTTTGCAACAATCGTTTCACTGCGCAGGAACGATCCGTGGCATCACAACAAATCTCCGACAGAGGACTTGCCAACCGTTAGTGGGCCGCTTAAGATAATGGCGTCCGAGCGGAAGGGTTGCTTGCGACCATCCGAGCGTGACTGGCCCCCGTGGGCCCAACTTTTCGATTTGCCTTCTCTGATGCAGGAACAGTGAGTTTTGAGAAGACTCTATCGAACTATTCGATAGAGGTTCAGCCGCAGCAGGAACTTTCGAGTGCAGGACGCACGCGAACGCTGCGAGTTGTTCGGCCATCTGCTGTCTGCCCGCAGCGTCTGCAGGGACTGAGGTAGCTGTCAGTACGGTTGGATCGTGCGCAGTTAAACTCGTCTTTGGAACAGAGCATCGTTGGAACAGACCGACCATTCTCATCTTTCATGGTCACGTTCGCCGCGGCGAACAGAAGGAGGCAGTGCGATGAGCATCGCTCACGACATCCCGTTCGATGCCGGCTTGGACCCCATGGCGGGCCCGCCGGTGCCACCCGCAGCCGGGCCGCGCCCGCTGCACCGGATTGCTGAAGCGCGTCGGCAGCAGGGCATTTCCGCCCGCAGTGCCGCGAGACGTTTGCGGACCACCATGGACCAGGTCCGCCGCGAAGAAGAACCCACTTGCGACATGCCGCTCTCCGAGCTGTATCGTTGGCAGCGTGCCCTGCAAGTGCCGATCACCGAGCTCCTTGTCGACAGCGAGGCACCGCTATCGGAGCCCGTGCTGACTCGCGCCCGGTTGCTACGCGTGATGAAAACGGTCCGCGCGATCAAGGAGACGGCCGGCGCCGCCCCGATCGTGCGGTTCGCCACCATGCTCGAGCAGCAGTTGATCGAGATGATGCCGGAACTCAAGGAAGTCGACGCCTGGCACTCCGTCGGTCAGCGCCGCTCGCCGAATGAATTGGGGCGGGCCGCCGAACGCGTTATTCCGGACTCCTTTTTCTCCGATCCGCTCGGTTGACGAACTGTGGGAGGCATATCCGACGCCGATCATCGGCGTCGCCTCCCGCAGATTTGTTTACACGAGGACCCAACGCCAAGGCACAAGGCAGGTGCAGCAGCCACGGATCCGACTTGGAAATGTTCAACTGTGATCTGACCGACAGGGCCATCATTTCCAGCCGCACAACCGAGCTTCTCTCTGTTCTTGTGCCTTGGTGCTTTTCGTGTGCCGAATAGCCGCGAGCCAACGGCTCGCCGGCCGCTAACGAAAACTCTCGATTGCGATCTTGCTCCGTGCGGGCAGATGCGTCCGGCTCTTTCGGCGGTCTGCCCGCACACCGATTCAGCGCGGCCGCGGGACGCGGAGCACCGTGCTCCCCTCCGCCCGCAACGAATGGCCCGGCCAACCAGACCGAAACGAAAGCAGCAGGCTCGCCGCGGCGAGGAAGAGTCCCAGCCAGCTCGGCCAGAGCCAAGCCCACCAGCACACGCCGGCCAGCACTCCGATCGCATGCGGCCAGCGACAGAACGGGTCACGTGCGCCCGGTTGGCGCACCAGCCAGACCGAAGCTGCAGCCAGACCCGCGATCGCCAGTGCGCCGAATATCCGAGTCGATCCAGAGTCGGCGTCGGCCCGACTCAATTCCACCGTCATCCGGTCGGCGCTGCCGTCCGCCACGCAGTAGATCCAGCCGCCAATTCCTTCGACCGCAGGCGGCCAATGGTGGGCCCCACGAACGCCGGCGGGCGAATCGAGCGGCGCCCCCAAATCGGGCCAGCCCAACACGTCGTAACCGCGCTCGATCCAATTCGAAATCCGATCCGCCGCCGGAGCGAGCGGATCGCCGCCGGAATGCGTCACCTGGCTGGCCGCGCCCTGGCGAACTGACGTGGCAATCGTGGCGCGGGCCGCTTCCTGAGCATCGGTCAGCGATTCGGCCCAGGCGCGGAACCAGTCGTAACCGTCTGGGATCGGCAGCCCGATAGCCACCGGCGTGGCCGCTTCCGCGATGCCTGCCAGGCGATCCAGTCGTAGCCCCGCCTGATCCACCGCATCGACGATCGCCGCCCCATCGACCCGCGGCTGGCCGGTGATTTGCCCCTGGCCGAACGACCACAAACTCATCTCGACCGGCAGCGGCCCGCCGCTCGCAAGGAGGGCAGGACGCTGCAACTCCACGCGCCGGCCGCCCTGCGCGGCGGGCCCAGCGTCGCGCGACACCACATCCAGAATCTGTGGCAGTTGCGGTGCTCCCAACGACACAGCCCAACGCTGTTCGTCGCGCAGTCGGATCCGCGCCGGCTGGCCGTCCAGCTTGACGCACACGAGCTGCTGGCCGTCCGGCAGCTGCAGCTCGCAATCAGTCAGCCCTTGCGGAACGAGGACGAATCGCGTGGCGATCAATTGGTTGCCGGCCGGCCCGCGGAACACCACGGTATCGGCCATTCGCACGCTCGCCGTCGGCTGCGTCACTTGCTGCGGTGCAAGGGCCACATGATACGGGCTGGCCGTCACACGAAACGATATTGCGGGCGTTGAGGGAGTGCGCGATGGCTGCAGATTGCCGGGCGGCTCGGCCGGCTCCACCCCTTCGCGAGTCCACGCCACTTCCTGCGACTGGACATTGGCCGGCACCGACAGATAACTCCGCCATTCGACAGGCATCGCGGATACGATTTCCGGAACGGTCACCGGCGCGCCGCTCCCCGGCAAAAACGGCCCGCGAATCTCCAGCTCAAAAGCCTCGTCCACGTCGATCGACTCCGGCAAACGCACCGACAGAACGGCGTACCGGCCATCCGGCGTAACTGCCACCGCCACATTTGCACCCGCCGGCTGCACCTCGAACGGCCCCACCCAATTTGCCGGCACGCGCAGCTGCAGCGTGTCCAGTTCGCCCTGCCGGACCACCAGCCGCGCGCTCCACGTCGCCCACCACAAAGCCTCTTCGTGGCTCAACGTGGTGAGCGTTTCGCCCACGGTTTCTACGCTGTTTGGCTTGATCGCCAGCCGCACCTGGTCGGTCGCACTGGAATCCAATTGGTAAGCGGCCACCAGGCGGGCGTTCCACCCAACGGGTGGCAAATCGGCCGCCGCATCATCCGCGTTTGCCTGCCCCTGCACTTCCACCAGTACTGCTTCATCGCGGTACACCTGGACGCGCTCGACCACGGCGTTCTGAGTTGCCGACACGACGCGCGGCAGCGCACATCCGTTGGCGTCGGTCACTCTTACGTGACCCGCAATTGTCAGGCGATAAGGCTCCGCCAATTCCTCGCCGAAGAACACGTTCACGCGATCGGCCGTCGGTCGCGACCAACGGACTGCAATCGGCCGACTGGCTAGCGTCACTCCGATTTTGTCGACCGTCATCTCAGCCGGCACGGTGAGCGGAAATTGAAAGCGATGCAATCGGCCTGGCGCAACGTCGGCCTGGTATTGCACACGCACGGCATCGGCTCCCGCCGCCACGTGCAGCTCCTCGTCAATGGCCGACTCGACCGACTGCGGTCGCATTCCCACGCTCAGTCGGCTGGCAGGCGCGACGCTTCCCAGCACGATTTGCGGCGGCTCAGTGCCTTCCTCAGCTTGCCACAGCGTCAAGAATTCCTCGCCCGTTTCGGCGGGCAGGCCGGCCGCGTCGACGACTTCGCACTCTAGCACGGGATCGCTCGAAACCGCTAGCCACGATGATGACACCTGCGCGGCGGCCAATTCCATGGGCGGCACCGACAATCGCCCCAATGTGGGAGGATCCGTCAGCCGCCAGCGCAGCGTCACGTCGCCCCGCTCCCGATCATCCGCCCGCAGAAAAACTTGCACTGTGTTACGGTGGCCGGCCGCCTCGGTGACGCGGATATCCTTCGCTTCGTTCTCGTCATTGACCATTTCCCAGTGCCGGTCCGCCGAGATCGTGAGCGATTGCGGCAGCTGCGCACCGCGCGGTGCGATGT
Source organism: Lacipirellulaceae bacterium (assembly GCA_044868555.1). Lineage (GTDB taxonomy): Bacteria > Planctomycetota > Planctomycetia > Pirellulales > Lacipirellulaceae > JABDGM01. Next base: position 11,183 of record JBIOWO010000079.1, read on the forward strand.
ACTTCACATCCATTTCCGCCCCGGCGGCGCCGATCCACAGCCACCGCAACTCGGTGAGCCGCGCGTCCTTGGGACCGGACGGCGTCTCCGTCCGCGGCCAGCGTAACACGAACCGCCCCGTATCATCCAATTCTCCGCGCATCGCGCCGGTGGTCGAATCGTCGCTCGATTGCCAGTTCGCACCCACGGCTTCCAAACCGCTCATGTCAGCCGGACGGCGCAGCTCGAACGCGGCGCCCCACCGTTGTGGGATCGTCAACGCGATCTGGTTTCGCCCGGCTACATCGATTACTCGCGGCACAAAAGAGATCGTCAGTTCGTATCGGCCTGGCTCGGCCACATCCACGGCGCAGCTCCGGCCGTCCGTGTGCCAAACGAGCGGCAATGGTATTCCGTCGAGCTCGACAGTCGTGGGCCAGTCGGCCTCGTCGCGCACCAGCGGCAGCCGGATCGTCGTGTCGCGGCCGAGCACTTCGACGTCGAACGCCATGTTCCATTCGCCGATGACGGCTTCCTCACCCTTCGGACCATGCCGCAATTCGCCGCGATAGGCTGCATTCGTAAGCAACCACTGCCCCCCGGCCGATGATGATTCCGCACTGCGCCGGACCAGTTGTCGCAAGAACTGCTCGTTGACGTAAATCTTGGAGCCGGCCGGGCGGCGCTCGGCATCGACCGGCATCAGCACGCGTTCGATCGATGCCGGCTCCGTCGAACGCCCCGCGTCCGCGTCGCTCGTGTGCTGCGCCGTCGCCAGGTTGACCAGCAAGATCACCAACGCTGTGGCCGTAGCGCCAGCCGTCGCAAGTCGGTTCCACGTTCTGGTGGGCGCCTCGGCGGGATCGGATCGCCGCGGCCAGACGACCAGAAGCGAAGCCAAAAATCCCAAGAACGCGCCCGTCGCCAATGGCGCGTACACCGCCGGCAACATCAAACACAGGACTGCCGCCGTCGCCGTCAGCCCGATAAACCACTCGCGGCGGCGGCGTGCGAATCCGCCTCCCACCAGGCAGAGCAGAAACACCGCGATCGACCAGGCAGTCGTCGCCGGCGGCTGGGCGATCACGATTGGCGCCGGCACGCCCGCCACAAACATGCGGCGATACGCTCGCCAACCGCTGTGTTCGAACGCCGGCCCTCCGCCGGGCGCGGACACCGCTTCGAGCGGCGGTGCGGTTCGTTCCACGAGTTGCTGGACGTCGGCCACCGCGCTTGCGTCTTCGCGACCTGGCCAAGTGCCACCTTGCAACGGATCGAACAGCCGCGCGCCGGCCGGGCGGCCAAGCGGCCCAAACAGCCGCTGCCGCCAATTCTCTCCGCCATCGGTTTCGTCCGCGCCCATCCCCAGGGCCACGAACTCGGTCGGCAGCCAAACTGTCCATTCACCGGACAGAATCGACATCTCACTCTCGATCACCGGCGGCAACAGCCGGCTCCCTGGCGCAAGCCGCGGCTGTTTCGTGGTGAACGAAAGCGACAAGATCACTGCCCCACCCGCTGGCAGCGGAATTGTCAGAGACTGGCCGGCACTTTGCGCCGCTGGCAAACCGAGGTTTCGCCCGTTCGTTTTAGCCGACGTTAGCTGGGCGCCTTCCGGCAATCGCAATTGCATGCTCGCAGCGCGCTCGTTTTCCAAGTGGTAGGTCGCTCGATGCGCCGCTTCACCGCTCGCCGCGTATTGCGACTCCAACTCCACGCGTCGCGCGATGACCAGACGGCCCGCCGCGCCGCTCGCTGTGGGATCGAGCCACAATTGGGGCCGCCGGGCCGCGTCCTGGCACTGCGCCGGTTCGTAACGATACGCGGCCCACGTCCGCGAACCGCCCTCGTGCCGTGACGCGCTCATCGAATCTGTCGGAAGTGGAATAGGGCACAGTCCCTGCACCTCGAGTTGCGGCGCGTGCTCGGCGTCGACGCTCAGCCGCACGCGTCCTCGCTGATCCGTGGCCTCCGGAAGCGACAACAGCGGAATACTGCCGCGCGACAACCAGGGGGTCGTTAGGGTCGCAACGATCTCCACCGACCGTGACTGCGCGCGAGGCACGTGCACGTGCCACAGCTCTCCGTCGGCGGGTAACCCGGCGCGACGCGAATCGTCCGCTGGTACGCGCTCGGCCGTAATCGGCCTGCCGGACGACTTCTCTGCCCAGCGAACTTCGCCGTCGGTTTTTGCGGTGACGTACACCAGGATTTGATCGACCCGACCGCCCTGCGGCCGACTCACCATGTGGTACGTCTGCCGTAATTCATTGCCGGTGAAGACTGCGTCCAGCCAGATTTCGGCCGTGTACCGGCCCTTTTTCGTCGACAGGCGGACAGCGGCCGCGTCGGCGACGCCCCGCATGTCGTAGATCGGGCCTTCGGCCGCTGCGGGCACCAGCGATCGATCCTCTTCGGTCAAGTCCGCGGCCGCAACCACTGGCAATTCGCCGACCGTTTCCACCACGTACGGCTCGGCCGTTTGCACCAACAATAGACTTTGCGCCAACTCCGCGTCACGCCACCGCACCATCCGCAATGTTTCGGCCGAGAGCGATCCGCTGAGACTGGTTGGCTGCAATCGACCGGTGAGGGATAGCGTGACGGGCCGGTCCGGACGGA
>JBIOWO010000080.1:0-5356 GCA_044868555.1 Lacipirellulaceae bacterium
GCGGATTCGGCGGCTCGGCCGCCGGTGGAAAGTAGTAGGTCGAATCGCCGCCCATCTCGTGCAGGTCGGCTACGACCTGCGGCGCCCTCATTTCAGTCGATCCGCTCTCCGGGTGAGCGGTGTGCGCAGCCTCGATCCTAAGGGCGCATATATGAGGGCGACGTCCCCCTCACCTTAGTTGGCCACTCCTAAAATCGGCGCGATCAAGGTCGTGACCGGGGAGCCTCACACCTGTGTGGCGCGGTTGCGAAATCCCCAATCTGGGTGAATTGGTTCCGGGGGGAGATTCTGACCGTCCTCGTAATCTTCTTGGGCTGACCCGCGCCAAGTCCTTCGTCCGCAGCGCACCACTCGCGTGCGCCACCCCCATGCTCTCGGCCAGGAGAAGTTCCAGCTTGTCGCCCAGGCGCTTGCGCCAACGGCTCAGATCCGAGGCTTGAGCAAAAAAGCCCGATCACAAACTGTGTCGCAATTCCGGGCCAATCACTGTTCCGGCGCGATCTTGCCGTCGATAAAGTCCCAGTCGCTCTTGCCCGCGAGCTGCACCAGCTGTGTTTCATGTTAATGATCTGATCCAGCCGCGCCCGGAACAGATCACCCGCTCCTGTCGTCTCGTGCTTCTTCGGCCGCATCGCTCGCTTCAATTCGGCGACCGAATCACGTTTATCCAAAAACAAAATTGCAAGCTTTCAGGGCTTCCGACCCTGAAAGCTTGCCATCTCAACACTTCCAAACCGCCCGAAAACGACTCTCGCTGAGTGGCTTAGAAGTTCTTCACAGCCGACTAGAATCCGAAACCACTGCGGCCGGCGCTTTGCAGTGGCTCGAACCTTGCTCCCTCCAGTTCAGGCCCCGTAGGCCGGTGGGATCACGATCGCAACAAAGGCTGCGGCAAAAAGTAAGGGACGCACCATTCGAGCACTCTCCAGTTGAAATGGCACGCTACGGTTTGCCGTCGGGGCCCCCCTGTGGCGACCGGCTGCACGCGTTTAGAAGCCGAATCCAACCCCGACGAGCGCGTGGCTGCGGTACCCCGGCAGGAAATCGGCGCGCGACACTACCCTGATCAGACCTGGCGCTGCGCGGTTCTTGGCAGCCGGCGCGATGCGGACGGGTTTGCGGACCCGTCTTGACGGCTGTTCGGTCGCGAAGACCGGCCACTGCGCAGCCGCTGGTGCTGGTCGCAAGTCCACCGCTACCACCAGGGCTTGGTCGGCGGCTGCTACCGGCGCCTGCTCAGCTGCCGATGCGAACGGAATCATGCCGGCAATCACGAAGGCCATGGCGCCGACCAGCGGTAGGAGCAAGCGAGCATTCACAGTCACATGACGCATTTCCACATTTTCCCAAATGAACCTTCCGCAGCACCTCTTAGAATCCAACATCTACCATGCCGCCGCCGCCGCCACCACCGAAATGGCGCACCGGTGCCGTCCGTGCTTCCTGGCGGACCTTTTGCCGTATTTTCTGCCGGCAGGGGACCTTCGAGCTGCTCCTCGGCGCCACGGGCGGCCGGTAGCCTGACGACGGCGTCCTCGAGCTAGGACTCGGAGCTCCGCCCATTGCGGCTTTGCCTCCTTCGTAATCGCACTCGCTCGTGCAATGGCCTCTCCATGAACGCACGTTCCGCCTCGAGGCCCGGTCAACCAGAGCGATCAGTAGCTGGCGACCTCCGCGCCGTACCCAAACTTGTAATTCAACCCGATACGCACGATGTGATCGTGCAGTTTCCCCGTGGAGCCGGTGAAGGTATTCGAAAACGCCGTCCCGCTGACGATCGGAAAGCTGCCGCGGGATACGTCCCCGAACTCGGCGTAAAGGTATTCTGCTCTCACACTCAAATTGTTCCACAAAGCGTATTCAGCACCCCCTCCGACCGCTGGACCGGTTTGCGTTTGCGTGATCTCCGCGATCGCAGAGGCGCTCCCAAAAACTGCGCCCGTTGCAGTCAGAGTTTGGATGTAACGCAGATCAGTGAAGGCTACGCCGCCGGTAGCATAAACCAAGAACCGATCCCAGGCCAAGCCGAGGCGCCCCCGAACCGTTGCCAACCACGTGGAGCTCGCGTCGTTTGTAACGGTCATGAGACCGAAGTCAAACGTACGGGGAGCGGTACCGGCCAGGAATGAGTTGCGCTTAAAGTATTCCCAATCTGCTTCGACACCGACCACAACTGGACCGGCTTGGTAGTTATAGCCGATCTGAAAGCCGCCCGTGATACCCTTACCGCGGGTCCCGGACCGTGTTCCCAGCCCGGATATGACCCCCGTCTCTTCCGCGAACAGCAAGCACGTAAGCGGATCTGTGCAAGGAGCAACCGTGGTCACGAAATCCACCGGCTGCCGCCAACCGCCCCCAAGATTGACGCCCACGTAGGCGCCCGTCCACGTGAAGAATGTCACGGGTGCCGGAGGCGGCCGCATGTCCGCTGCCCGAGCGGGGCCGCCGATCAGTGCGGCCAGTGCGATCCCTCCAATCAAGAGCCTGTTCATGACGCCCCTCCAGGATAGTTCGTGGCTAGTACGGGTAAGCTTGGCCGAACCGGTAGTTGAGACCGATCTTGGCCTCGGCAATGCCGGCGCCGATCCTCACGCGGGAGGCATCCGAGGCCGTGACATCTCGGTTGGCAAACCAGATGTAGTTCAACTCTGCCTTGGCTGACCATTCGCGGGTTAGGCCGAATTCGGAACCAAAGCCCGCCATTCCGCCCCAAATAGTCTCCGACGCGTCGGCGCCGGGGGTGAACACGTTGTTCGAATTGAGACAATGCCGGACGAACGGCAAGTTGCTGGCTCCGAAAACACAAGAGACGCTGAGGTTCTCGTTCGCTACGGCCCCGCCACCCTTCACGTAAAGCAATGTGCGGTCCGACCAAGGCAATGTCGTGCCGAGTCTCACGGCGGCGGTTGTGATCCAATCGAGGGCGTTTTGGCAGGTGAGGAACAACGGGCTGAACGCAACAGAGGCGCCCCCCGCATCTGTGCCGGGCGAACTTCCGCACGCTCCGGTGCCATTCGCATTGGTCTTGCTGGCGTCGACCTCAATGCCGACAACGTAGGGCCCGTACTGGACGTTGTATCCGACCTGCCCACCGGCCAGCCACCCTGTCATATAAGGATCGGCCGTAACACCGGTGCCGACGAACTCGACGTGCCCGCGCCCCTGTGCGATACCGAGGTGGCCGCCAAGGTAGAAGCCGGTCCAGTTGTAGGGTTGAGCAACCGGGCGCGACGCCTTGACAAACATCTTGCTTGCGACCGCATTCTCCGCCACGAAGTTGTAGCGCAGGCCCGCATTAGCCGTCCAACCTTCGAGGTTCTGGCCGATGCGGTAGTCGCCCCGCACGAAGCCGACCCAACCCGAGTTGGTGAGCTGTCCGGCTAAGCCCGCCGAAAACTGGCCGAACGTTCCGACGCGCGTGGTATTCGTCGTAACCGTCATGGTTGCAGGGGCGTCCCCAATAAAGGCGCAGTTCGCACAGGTCTGGAATGTCGAGGTGACGTCAGGGGCAAACTCGTGGAACACGCTTGCGGATCCGAACGGCGTCCAAGTCATGTTGCCGCTCATGAAAGTTCGCCCGAAACGAAGGGTAGCGCGCCCGATCAGGCTTTCGATATCATTTATAGCCAGGGTGCCGCTCACAGGGACGGGGACGGGTCCGCCTAACGCGAACGGATCGACCTGCGTCCGCGACCAGATCACGCCTGCCGACGGTTCAACGAACCAGCCGTCCTGAAGACCGAAGTTGTAGCCGACGCCGGCCGAGATCGACCAGGCGCGGGCGCCAAATTGTTGGTCGTAGAGATTAATCGCGGGCTGGTTCAGCGAGACGTTGTAAAGCTCGCTCCTGACCGTCAAGTCGGAGAAGAAGCCGCCGCTTGTTGCTACGACGTAGCCGCCGATGAAAGGAACTTGAAAGGAGTTGCTGATGTTGCCGACGGTGGCAAGGTCTTGAAGTCCTCCTGAGTTAGGGATTATTGCCGGAGCGATGGACTGGGCAACGTCGCGACCCTGTGATTCGAGGTAGCCGGCGGTCAACCCGACGTGCACATTCCAGCCGTTTGAGTTCAGCCGTGCCACATCCGTGCCGACTTGGACGCCAAAGAAGTTTTGCTCGATGCGGCTTGCGCACGTGCTCGAAGCAGTCGCGACGCCGCCCTCCAAAGAGGGGTTAACGACTCTGGTGCTAGCGGCAGTATCGCTCTTGGTGGCGACATGACCGCCGACCTCGCGCGTCCACACTCCGCCGCCGGCCTGGTCTGGCTGGTCGGCGCGCGCCCCGACGACGAATGCGCTCGTCTGCTGCGATAGAAAGGCCGTTGAAACATTGCCGAGAGCCCCCGCGATGGCACTCGCGGTCGCAGCCGGCACGCCGCCAATCGCATTTACGTTAGCGACGAAGGTCGGAGCCGTAACGATTGGGGTGCAGTTTTGCGCGAGTGCGCCGCTCCCACCGAACAGCATCAGAGCGACAGCGATGCCGATGGCCCGCGCGCCGTTGCGCGTTAGTCGGATCCAACCTCCCGACGCGAGCTTGCTTGGCTTTCCTATGCTGGCTGCGACCGCGACCATCTGTGCCCCCAACGGTTGAAACTTGCGCGCAAATCGCCTCGCAACTCCCCGGGACTGCGCACAAGCCAAGGTAGTTCACGATACTTAACGATGCAGCGATTCCAAAGCTGGATTGTCCGGTTTTCGCTCGATTCGCGCCGCACGTGCCTTTTTGGCAACAACCCGGCTATCGGGCTCTCAGAGGCAGTAACGCCCCGTCCCTCGACGCACCAACTGGGGTTGCGACACGGAGCCCACTCCAAACACCGGCAACCGCATTGAGTGCATGGCGCCGCGATCATCTCGCGAATGCGTATGGACGTGAGGTCATCGCCGACCAACAGTTTTTTGACGATTTGCTGGGTGATGGTCGACCCATTCTGTGGCCGCCCCGACTGAGCCAGGTTGCCTCTACGACGCGAGCACGTCGTCGGGCTGATGGCGGCCGCTCGCTGTGCAGGCCGGGCTCAAACAGATTTTTCAACAGCGCAGCAGTGAATGGGCTGTGCTCCGCGTCGCCATCCTCCGCGGTCGTACCTGATTTGGACGCTTAGGCAACATTTCGGTTGGTCGGTTCGACTAGGCCAGTCCGGCATTGACTGCGCGCACCGCAGACACGCGCTGGCGCTTCATCGTCCGCTCGAACGGGTTATCGCGGCAGGCATCGAGAATCACCAGGCCCAATCGCTTTGCGGCGTCGACGGCCTCGAGAAGCCGGTCAAGCGCGATGGCTTCGTCTTTGGCGTCCCGATCGCTTGCGAGCTTGGCATCCACCGGAATCATATAGTTGACGCCACCGATCTCG
>JBIOWO010000081.1:0-13931 GCA_044868555.1 Lacipirellulaceae bacterium
GTACCTCAATCCTGCCGGTGCGTGCTGGATTCGCTCCCGCTCGCACCTGAAAATCACACCAACGCGGCCAGCAGACTATTTTTCAGGGACGACTATTGTAGTCAGCAATAGAAGTCGATAGGGCAGAACTCCTGTCGTTGGTCAAGAACGCGAGTCGGTACTGAGCACCGGGGGCCAAATCTGTCGGAACGGTGACGAGCAGGGCCGAAGCGGGCTGCGGCGCCCCGACGATGGTCCCGCAGAAGAGAAGTAGCGAAGCGGTGATGCGGTGCATCTGCGGCCTCCTCAGTGAAGCGTTGCTGATTCGTAAAACTGCGCAGCGATGGTCTTAGGTCTGATCGAAGCCGGGAAAACCACCCGATGTATAAGCGTGATCATAGTCAACTGGGTGGCGAACGCAAGCGGTTTCCGCTGGCAGCCGTGGAGCACGGCGTATTCACCTCTCGACTTGGCAATGGGTCCGATGCTCTAACCCAGGCGTCTTTGACACCCGACAACGGCATTACTAGGGGCTAAAACGGGCTTTTGCGAGTGAATCGCAGTGAAGTGTGCAGATAAGGGGATCGCTAATTCTCACTGATCTTCGCTAATGTGGATTAGCTTGTAGGATGGGTTCGCCGCGTAGCGGGAATCCAGCGAATGTGTCGCGCCAATGCACACTCACCTTGCCCTCTCCTCGCTACGGCGAGTCTTCGACCAAAGGGAGTGGGGGATCACGCGAGGTCGAAGCGGTCGAGGTTCATCACTTTGTTCCAGGCCGCGACGAAGTCGTGGACGAACTTTTTCTGGGCGTCGGAGCTGCCGTAGACTTCGGCCAGGGCCCGCAGCACGGAGTTGGAGCCGAAGACCAGGTCGACGCGCGTGGCGGTCCACTTAACCTCGCCGGTTTTGCAATCGCGACCTTCGAACACGTCGGCGTCTTTTGCGGTCGGCTTCCACGCCGTGCGCATGTCGAGCAGGTTCACGAAGAAGTCGTTCGTTAGCGCCTCGGGGCGCTTGGTGAAGGCGCCGTGGCGGACCTGGCCGGCATTCGTGCCGAGGACGCGCATACCGCCGATGAGCACCGTCATTTCGGGCGCGGTCAGGGTCAGTAGTTGCGCCTTGTCCACGAGCAGCGCTTCGGCCGGGACGCTGTATTTGCGCTTGAGGTAATTGCGGAAGCCGTCGGCGATGGGTTCGAGTACGTCGAACGATTCGACATCGGTCTGATCTTGCGAGGCGTCCATGCGTCCCGGCGTGAAGGGAACCGAGATTTCGTGGCCGGCATTCTTCGCCGCTTGCTCGATGCCTGCGCAACCGGCAAGCACGATCAGGTCCGCGAGCGAGACTTTCTTGCCGCCAGATTGGGCGCCATTGAAGCCACTCTGGATGCCTTCGAGTGTTTTGAGCACTTTCGCCAGTTGGGCCGGCTGATTGACTTCCCAATCCTTCTGCGGCGCGAGACGAATCCGGGCGCCGTTCGCGCCGCCGCGCTTGTCGGAGCCGCGGAATGTGGAGGCCGATGCCCAGGCGGTCGAAACCAATTGCGAGACCGGCAGGCCGGATGCCAGGATTTTGCTTTTCAGCGACGCGATGTCCGCGGCATCGATCAACTTGTGATTCACGGCGGGGATGGGGTCCTGCCAGATGAGAACTTCCGCCGGAATCTCCGGACCGAGATAGCGGGCGCGCGGTCCCATGTCGCGGTGCGTCAGCTTGAACCATGCGCGGGAGAACGCATCGGCGAGCTCTTTGGGATTGTCCTTAAAGCGCCGCGAGATTTTTTCGTACGCGGGATCCACCCGCAGCGACAGGTCGGTGGTGAGCATGGTGGGCAAACGCTTCTTCGACGCATCGTGTGCATCGGGGATCGTCGCGCTCGCGCCCTTGGCAACCCATTGTTGGGCGCCAGCCGGACTTTTGGTGAGTTCCCACTCGTACCCGAAAAGGTTCTCGAAGAAATTGTTGCTCCACTTGGTGGGCGTGGTGGTCCAGGTGACTTCCAGGCCGCTGGTGATCGCGTCGCCGCCGACGCCGGTGCGAAATTTGTTCTTCCAGCCGAGGCCCATTTCGTCGAGCGGGGCCGCTTCGGGGTCCGGTCCGCAATTGTCGGCCGGGGCGGCGCCGTGCGTCTTGCCGAAGGTGTGGCCTCCGGCGATGAGGGCCACGGTCTCCTCGTCGTTCATCGCCATCCGCTTGAACGTCTCGCGGATGTCGCGGGCCGCGGCGACTGGATCGGGGTTGCCATTTGGGCCTTCCGGGTTGACGTAGATCAGGCCCATCTGGACGGCGGCGAGGGGATTTTCGAGATCGCGGTCGCCGGAGTAGCGTTTGTCAGCCAGCCAGGTTGTCTCGGCGCCCCAATAGACGTCGTTGTCGGGTTCCCAAACATCCTCGCGGCCGCCGCCGAAACCGAACGTCTTGAAGCCCATTGTTTCCAGGGCGACGTTGCCGGTGAGGATCATGAGGTCGGCCCAGGAGATCTTTCGGCCGTACTTCTGCTTGATCGGCCAGAGGAGCCGGCGGGCCTTGTCGAGGCTGACGTTGTCCGGCCAACTGTTGAGCGGAGCGAAGCGCTGCTGACCCCGGCCGCCGCCGCCGCGTCCGTCGCCCGTGCGATAGGTGCCGGCGGCGTGCCAGGCCATGCGGATGAACAACGGGCCGTAGTGGCCGAAGTCGGCCGGCCACCAGTCCTGCGAGTCGGTCATCAGGGCCGCGAGATCCTTTTTCACTGCCGCCAGGTCGAGGCTGTTGAACTCTTTCGCGTAGTTGAAGTCCTCGCCCATCGGGTTGGACTTGGACGAATGTTGGCTCAGAAGTTCAAGCTTTAACTCGTTCGGCCACCAGTCGCGGTTCGTGGTGCCGCCGCCGGCGGTGTGCTTGATCGGGCATTGGGCTTCGGTAGACATATATATTCTCCTCGGGATGATCCACCAGTTTAGCCGTTTGAGCTGGGAGGGACAATCGACCGGGAGCGATCGAGTTACGCGGGGGCGTTCGAGCGCGGGTGCCACTGGCTCCGCCAGTGCTTCCTCGGATCGAAGGCCTGCACCAAGTGCTGGAGTAAAGTGAACCAGCACTCTGCGCTGCCGGCCGTGAGTACAAGTGGTTGAGTGCAAGCTAGGCTTCGCCTCAAAACGCGACCTGACAATCAGCCGGACCGCGCTAACGGCCGGTTTAGTGGGAAAACCGGGGCTAGCGCCCGGCGGCTGATCGTATTGAGGCGAAGCCTGGTATTTGCTCAGCCAGCCCCGACAGCAACAGCCGGAGCTATCCTTCATTCAGAGTTTGACAGGCAGAGCACGCGACCGAATTTGATCGCACAGTACACTGGCATAGCCAGTGGCACCCGGCGGAATTATTTTTCTTCCGCCATTAATTGCTTCTTCGCTTCGTCGAGGGCGGCGCGTTCTTTTTCGCTGACCTTTGGGTACTTCAGGTCGAGCTTGGCGATGCGGCTGACGATGATGTCGGCGACGCAGGCGCGGGTGAACCATTTTTTGTCGGCGGGGATGATGTACCACGGGGCCGCCTCAGTGCTCGTCGCGCTGAGCATTTCCTCGTAGGCCACCTGATAGCCGTCCCAGAAGCCGCGCTCGCGGATGTCGGCCGCGGAGAACTTCCAGTTCTTGTCCGGCTTGTCGAGCCGTTCGAGAAATCGCGACTTCTGTTCTTCCGGCGAGACGTTGAGGAAGAACTTGAGGATCAGCGTGTTGTTGCGGGTGAGCGCCTGCTCGAAATGATTGATCTCGCTGTAGCGGGCCTGCCAGAGGTGTGACAGGTCTTTTTGGCGGAGATCGTCGGATAGCCATTGGCCGTCGAGGAATTCGGGATGGACGCGGACAACCAGCACCTCTTCGTAGTAGGACCGATTGAAGATGACGATCTCGCCGGCGCCGGGCAGCACGCGCATCGGCCGCCAGAGGAAGTGGTGCATCCGCTCGACGTCGGACGGCGCCTTGAAGCTGCGGACGAAGACGCCTTGCGGGTTGACGCCCGACATGACGTGCTTGATCGTGCCGTCTTTGCCGGCGGCGTCGAGGGCCTGGAAGATGATGATGACCGCGTACTGGCGGCTGGCCCAGAGCAGGTCTTGAGCGGTGGCCAGGCCGGAGACGTCCTCCAGCAGCGACATGCGGGCCTCGGCCTTGTCGCGGATGCCGCCGGTGAAGTCCGGGGAGTAATCCTTGAGGCGAATCTTCTGGCCGGGCTCGACCAGGAAGGGGCCGTGGTCGAGATGGTGAGCGGTCTTGACGTTGTTCTTCATGGGGAGGATTAGGTGTCGGGTGTCGGGTGTCAGGTGTCGGGTGTCGGGTGTCAGGTGTCAGGTGTCAGGTGTCAGGTGTCAGGGCGAGGTGGCGGAATATTGCGATGTGGCTGTGTGACGTTAGTTTAACCAGGATCGATCCGGTTGGGCCATTAGGTTTGGGACAATCGGCATAGATTGACCGCGGTTGTGGCAAAAGGGTAACGGCGGAGAGTACCCAAATACAATAGGCTGCGAGCGAGTTTAGTGCAGGGTAAACTAAGGTGTTAGGTGTCAGGTGTTAGGTGTCAGGCTCACATTTTTTGACACCCGACACCTGACACCTAACACCTAACACCTAACACCTATCTTCCCTATGTCGCTCGCTGACACCGATTCGCACGCTGCTTCTTCCCTGCAGATTCAGTATCGTGGCACCGGTCCCGACACCGTCATCGAACTGACGGGCCGGCTCGATGGTTCGCTGCCGCCGGAAGTCCGTGACAAGGTGCGGTCGAACATTACGCCGGGCTGTCATTTGCGGCTCGATGTGTCGCAACTGACGGCCGTGTCGGGCGCCGGCGTGCGGATGCTGCTGCTGTTGTTTCGCCAGGTGAGGGCGGTGGGCGGGACGATCTCGGCCGAGGGGTTGTCGCCCGAGTTGTTGGACCTGGCGGACGCGGCCGGCTTCTTGGAATTGTTTCGGGCCGATGCGCCGGAAGTTTCCTGCCCGCTGCCGCCGCCGCCGGTCGTGCAGCGGATCGATGCGTATCCGACGCACCAATATCAAGGGTTCGCGCTGCGGGCCGGCTCGCCGCTGCCGTTCGGGGCGACGGCCGTGGCGCGGGGAGTCAACTTTTCCGTTTACTCGGCGCATGCCACGGCGTGCACGCTGGTGCTGTTCGAGGCGGGGCAGGCCGAGCCGTTCGTCGAGATTCCGTTTCCGCCCGAGTTCCGGTCGGGCAACGTGTTTGCCATGACGGTGTTCGATCTGGAGCCGGATGCGACGGAATACGGCTTTCGAATGGACGGGCCGTGGGCGCCGGAGAAGGGGCTGCGGTTCGATCGCACGAAGGTGCTCCTGGATCCGACGGTCGGCTCGATCCGCGGCCGGGACGTGTGGGGGCATGCACCCGACGCGGCGAACGGCCACGCACTGCGCGGGCGGATGGTGGCACAGGATTTCGATTGGGAAGGTGACCGACCGTTGCAGCTCGCAATCGAGGACTTGGTGATCTACGAGATGCACGTCCGCGGCTTCACGGCCAGCCGCTCGTCTGGCGTGCGGCACCGGGGCACGTACGCGGGGCTGCGGGAGCGGATTGCGTACCTGAAGGACCTGGGCGTCAATTGCGTCGAGCTGTTGCCGATTTGCGAGTTCGACGAGCTGGAAAACCCGCGCACCAATCCGCTCTCGGGCGAGCGGCTGTTGAACTATTGGGGCTACAGCACGGTGGGCTTTTTCGCGCCGAAGGCCGGTTACGCGGCGACAGGCAGATTCGATTTGCAAGTCGACGAGTTCAAGACGCTCGTCAAGGAGCTGCACAAGAGCGGCATCGAAGTGTTTCTGGACGTCGTGTTCAATCACACGGCCGAGGGAAACGCGACGGGCCCGACGCTGTCGTTCCGCGGGCTGGATAACCGCGTGTACTACATTCTTGGGCCGGACGGCAGCTACTTGAACTTCAGCGGTTGCGGCAATACGTTCAATTGCAATCACCCGGTGGTGCGGGCGTTCGTCGTCGATTGCCTCCGCCATTGGGTGATCGATTATCACATCGACGGCTTCCGCTTCGATCTGGCCAGCGTGTTGGGGCGCGACCAGAACGGCGAGCCGCTGATGAATCCGCCGCTGTTGGAGTCGTTGGCCAGCGACCCGGTGCTGGCGAAGACGAAATTGATCGCCGAGGCGTGGGACGCCGGCGGGCTGTACCAGGTCGGTTCATTTCCCGCGTATGGTCGGTGGGCCGAGTGGAACGGCCGATACCGCGACTGCGTCCGCAAGTTTCTCCGCGGCGACACGGGGCAGCTCAGTGAGATGGCCTCGCGCGTGGTCGGCTCGCCCGACCTGTACGCCGGCCGCGGGGCGACGGCGTCGATCAATTTCGTAACCTGCCACGACGGGTTCACGCTGGCCGACCTCGTAAGCTACAACGACAAACACAATGCGGCCAACGGCGAGGACAACCACGACGGCACCGACGCGAACTATTCGTGGAACTGCGGCGTCGAAGGGCCGACCGAGGACCCTGCCATCAACACGCTCCGCCGGCGGCAGATGAAGAACGCGGTGGCCATGCTGATGGTCAGCCAGGGCGTGCCGATGATGCTGATGGGCGACGAATGTGGCCGAACGCAGCAAGGCAATAACAACGCATATTGCCTCGATGGCCCGCTGACGTGGTTCGATTGGGCGCTACCGGAGCGGAACGGCGAGCTGCGGCAATTCTGGCAACGGATGATTCGATTCCGGCGGGCACATCCGGCGCTGCGAAGCCCGCTGCATCCGGGGCCCGGCGCGCCGGAAGTGATCTGGCACGGCACGCGGGCATGGCATGCCGATTGGTCGTCGTGGGGCCGCGTGCTGGTATTCCAGCGGATCGCTCCCGGGCCCCAGCGCCTCGACAATGTCTACGTGGCGATGAACATGCACGACGAGCCGCTGGAATTTGAGTTGCCGGCGCCTTCTGCAGGCCAGCGCTGGCATCTGTTTGCGAACACGTCGCTGCCGGCGCCGGGTGACATCGCCGAGCCGGGCGCGGAGCCGGTGCTCGAGGACCAAGAGCGGGTGACGCTCGGCGACCGGGCGATTCTGGTGCTCGTGTCAAAATAGGTGTCAGGTGTCAGGTGTCAGAGTACTCTCCCTGACACCTGACACCTCTTTCCTGCACGCCAGCAGCGGCATCCTGCGGCATATCGGTCTGCCAGCACGGCTGCGGACCGCCGATTCACGGAGTTTTGAGAAAGTGCTCTTGGCCAATTGGACGAAAAGATGGATGGTCGAGGGCCCTATGCGCGCTATCGTGACAATCCTGACATCGTCGACACTGCTCGTCCACGCGCTCGTTGGATGCTGCTGGCATTGCGAGCCGACGTGTGGGCCATGCCATGTTGCGGCAGCGGCAAGTTCGAGTGCGTCCGGCTGCTGCGACCATGACCACGAAGGGAATAACGATCGCGGCCATCAGCCTGCCGTGCCGTGCAAATGCAAGCTGGAGTGCAAGAAAGTTTGCATCAGCCTGCCGCCGGAAAAGATTTTATTGGACGAATCGCACACGGTGCTTCCGCTGGAGTCCGTGGCGACTGCCGCCATCGTGCTGAGCCGCTCGATTGCCGAAGCGGCCAATGGCATCGTGGTAAGCGCCCCACCCGAATTGGAGGCGCCGCTGCGCCTCCATCTCGTATATCAGATCCTGCTGATTTGATCGCCCATCGTCCAGCCGGCCGATTTTGTTCGTTGCTGCGCACTTAGCGCGCGGCGGCGGGCACTTGCAATTGGCCGGCTGGGAGCAGTTTTTCCCGCCATGGATAGTCCGCGGCAGCTCGTGGAGCCGCGGCTCTCGACCCAAACCAAATTCAAGACAAGGAAGTCACAATGAGGAACTCGTTCGCTTTCTCGGCGGCGATATTTCTGGCGACATACGTTATCGGAGCCCTGCCTTCGAGCGGCTTCGGGCAGGCACAAATTGAGGCAACGCCGCGCGTGGCCACGGTGCCTGCCGTTCCGGTCGCCGGTGCAGCGAGCCCGCTTGCCGCCCCGGCCCAGCCGTTGAAATTCACATTCTTGCTGTTCTGGAAAGAGAACAACGCCAACGTGCAGCAGATTTCGGAGACGCTCCAGGCGGCATCGGCCAAGCGGCCGGGGCGTATGGAATGGTCGTCTGTAAACGCCGTCGACGCGGCGAACCAATCGCTGGTCGAGCGCTACGGCGTCAGTCGAGTGCCCATGCCGCTGGTATTGTGCGTGGCGTCGAATGGAGCGATTACGGGCGCGTACGTGCGCCAGTTCAACGAAGCCGCCGTGGAACGAGCGATCGTGACGCCGGCGATGGCCGACGCTACCAAGGCGCTGCAGGACAAGAAGATCGTGCTGCTGCACATCAAACCGAACGCGCAGTCGCCACTGCCGTTTGGAGCCGTAGAATTTGCGGCCGACCCGAGCTTTCAAGCCCGGACCACGATCGTGAACCTGGTGGCGACGGATCCGGCCGAGACTCGCTTTCTGACGGATTTGAAGGTGACGGCCGCCGACGTGCGGGATCCGATGCTGGTGGTGATGGCCCCGCCGGCGGTATTGGTGGGCAAGTTTGCCGCCACCACCACCAAGGACCAGATCGCGGCCCAACTCCACGCGGCCGGCAAGTGCTGCGACGATCCGAATTGCAAACACAACAAGGGGGCGCAGCAATGATGACGCCGAACAAACTGATCTGGAAGGAACTGTGGCAACGACCGACGGCGATGATCACCTGCCTATTGGCGATCACGCTGGGCGTGACGGCGCTCGTGGCCATCCGCAGCGTGACGGTGTACTCGCAGCAGGCCGTGGCGCACAAGCTGGAAGCACTCGGCGCGAACGTGCTGCTCCTGCCGCAGGGCGTGAGCCTCGAAGACTATTACGCGGCCGACGCGCATGGTGCGACATTGCCGGAGGAGTATGCCACGCAACTGGCGCTGGCCAACCTGGAGGGCGTGCAGATTGTCTCACCAAAGCTGTGCGTGCCGGTGGAGCATGGCGGCCGTCAGATCACGCTGACGGGCATTTTGCCGCAAAGCGAGTTTGAGTCGAAAGCGGCCTGGCAGAGCGTGGAAGTGTTTAGCAACGCGCACGCCGGCTGCAAGAAGGCGTCGCTCGACCACGGCAACCGATCGGAATTGGAAAACCTGACAAAAGGTCGGTACGTTCGCGAAATGGACGCCAACGAGGCGTATGCCGGCGCCGAGATCGCCGCGGCGATGGGCGTCGCGGCGGGCGACCGCATCACGCTGCTCGGCCATTCGTTCCACATTGCGGGCGTGATTCCGGCGACCGGCACAGTCGACGACAACCGAGTGTTCGCCCATCTGCATACGGTACAGCGCCTGGCCAAGAAGGGCGAAGCGGTGAACGTGATCGAGATTATGGCCTGTTGCGAGGACGCCGCCGGCGGATTGGTGGCCCAGTTGCGAGATATGTTCACCGACGCGAAGGTCGTGACGATCACGCAGGTGGTCGATACGCAGGTGGCCGTGAACCGGCTGATGACGCGGCTGTCGCTGTTGTTTTTCGGCATTCTGCTGGCGGTGGGAGTGGCCAGTGTGGCCGGGACGATGTTTGCGAATGTCACGGAGCGGCGGCGCGAGATCGGCACGTTGATGGCCCTCGGGGCAACGCCCGGACTGGTGTCGCGGCTGTTCCTCGGCAAGGCGCTGGCCGTCGGTCTGGTCGGCGGAGTGCTCGGCTATCTCGGCGGCACGCTGTTGGCGGTGATCTTGGGACCCAGTTGGGCCAGGATATCGGTCCGGCCGCTACCCTGGTTGGCGGCCGTGGCGGTGGTGTTGGCGGGCGCGGTGGCGCTGGCGGCGAGTTATCTGCCCGCGCGGCGGGCCGCCCTGATCGATCCCTGTCTCTGTTTCCGCGAGGTGTAAACGATGTTTCGATTGCACGGAGTTTCGAAGCGATACGCGCACAAGGACGGCGAAGTGATCGCCCTGCGGCCGACCGACCTGGAGATTGCCGCCGGTGAATTTGTTGCCGTAATCGGCCCGAGCGGCAGTGGCAAGACGACGCTGCTGTCGATGCTGGGTGGCATGTTGGCGCCGACAAGCGGCCAGGTGCGGCTAGATGGCTCGTCGCTCTACGATGCGACGCCCGCCGAGCGGGCCACGGTGCGACGGCAGAAGATCGGCTTCGTGTTTCAGACGTTCAATCTGATTCCTTACCTGACCGCGCTGGAGAACGTGCAAGTCCCGTTGATGTTGGCCGGTTCGGTCGCGGTCGACCATGAGTGGTCGGCCCGCGAATTGCTCGCGCGGGTCGGCTTGGCCGATCGGGCTGAGCACAAGCCGAGCGAATTGAGCGTTGGCCAGCAGCAACGCGTCGCATTGGCGCGGACGCTGGTGAACGATCCGGCGGTGATTTTGGCCGACGAGCCAACGGGAAACCTCGACCCGCAGACGCGGCGGCACGTGCTGGAGTTTTTCGAAAAATTGTGCGGTGAGGGCCGCACGGTGGTCATGGTCACGCACGATCCGGTCGCTGCGGAGCGCGCGATGCGGACCATCAAGCTCGAAGACGGTGCGGTGATCTCAGGCTCGGGGCAAGCGGTGCAGCGCGTGGCGTAGGATGCCAGTGCCAACCTGTTAGCAAAGTTTTTTCCTGCCATGCTCCGGCGGTTTGAATCGCCACAGGAGCTGGTTGATAGCTTCAAGCGACAAAATTGGGCCGGAAGGCGCTGGGCAAGTTCGCCACGGCGAATTCCCAGCAACCAGCAGCGGTACCCTGGTGTGCTGTCAACGCTGGCGCGCGGAGTGCTTCATTCGGCACAGTTGCTACGGCCGATACCGATGAAGGGGAGTTGTGTGCGCTCGTGGGGCATTTGGTTACTGGTCACTGAAGTGACCGGTCCGTCGGGGATCGCATTGGCGAGTGCTCGGGGGGTTCGTGTTGCAACAAATTGCGGCGACATGGTTGGCGACGGCTGTTGCGCTGACGGCGGGCGCCGATCTTGCGCGCGGCGACGGTCCTCCG
Organism: Lacipirellulaceae bacterium; assembly: GCA_044868555.1. GTDB lineage: Bacteria > Planctomycetota > Planctomycetia > Pirellulales > Lacipirellulaceae > JABDGM01. Next base: position 10,956 of record JBIOWO010000081.1, read on the forward strand.
CTGATCGCTCCGACACTTGAGAGCAGTCTGCGGTTTGCGCTCGCGCCGGAGGAATCGATCCCGGCGCCGCCGGTGTCGGCTACTCCGGGCGCAGAGCAATTGACGTTGCCGCAGGCGATCGCGCTGGCCGAGAGTTTGCATCCGGCGTTGCGCGAGGCGGAGGGGCGGCTGCGGGCCGCGCGCGGCAATTGGCTGCAGGTCGGATTGAAGCCGAATCCGGAAATCGGCTATTCCGGGATGGAAATTGGCGACGAGGGCCGCGCCGGGCAGCAGGGCGGCTTCTTCAGCCAGGAATTCGTCACGGCCGGCAAGCTGGGGCTCAATCGAGCCGTGGCGCTGCGCGAGGTGGCCGCCGCCGAACAGCGTTACGCGCGGACCCGGCTGCAACTGGTGACCACGGTCCGCACGTACTACTACGAAGCACTGGCGGCCGAACGGGCCGGGGCACTGGCCGGGCAGCTTAGCGACATCGCCGGGCAATCGGTCAAGGTGTCCGACAGTTTATTGAAGGCGGGCGAAGGTTCGCGAGCGTCGCTGCTGCAGGCCCAAATTCAAAGCGAGTCGGCGACGCTGCTCGAGCAGCAGGCCACCAATCGCCGCGAGGCGGCGTGGCGGCGGCTCTCTTCGCTGTTGGGCATTGAAAACGAGCCGCCGAAAGCGCTGGACGACACGCTGCTCGCGCCGCTGCCCGAGCTGGGCTGGGACGCAACTCGCGACCGCGTCTTGTCCGAGAGCCCGGAGCTGGCTGAGCTGCGGTTCGCGGTGGAGCGGGCCCGATGGGCGGTCGAGCGGGCCCGGGCCGGACGCGTGCCGAACATCGATGCGCAGGCCGGCGCGGCGAAAGACAATGCGACAGGCGATGCGATCGCCAACGTGCAGATCAGCATGCCGATTCCAGTGTTCAACCGCAACCAGGGGGCGATTGCCCAGGCGTGCGGCGAACTGGCCGCCGCCCAAGCTGCGCTGGAACAGCGCGAGCTGGCGCTTCAGCAGCGCTTGGCCGTGGCCTTGCGCGATTTCGCCACGGCCCGGCAGCGTGTGGCGCGGTATTCGGAGACGATCATCCCCACCGCCCGCCAGTCGCTCGACATCATCAACCGCGCGTACGAGCAGGGCGAACTGGACTACTTGCAAGTGCTGGCCATTCAACAGACGTACACGGAAACGAACCAGGCGTATCTGCAGGACCTCGAAATTGCCTGGAAGCAATGGGCACAGATCGAGGGGCTGCTGGTGGGGCCATTGGCGGTAGGTGACGATTGACGCCGGTTCCAATCTGGACCAGAATAAGAATGGACGAACGACAAATGGCGTCAGGAAACCCGGAGCTGTCGCTTCATTTGACCCGTCCAGATGAGGCCGGTATGCTAAACTTGTTGTGGCGTAAGCGGCGGGATAGCACATGCAAACATCCTTTTCTGGCATCATCTTCGATGGGAACATCCAGCTCGATCAGCGCGTTGAGTTGGCCGACCAGAGCCGTGTCCATGTGACCATTCTCCCTGTCGACGAGTGCAAGGGTCGCTGGCAACGGGCGCTAGCCGCTGTGGACGAGTTGAAATCCACGAATCCAGTACATTCGGGCGGCTTGCGATTCACGCGCGAGCAGCTGCATGAACGCCGTTGACACGAATCTTCTCGTGTACGCCGTGGATGTTACGGAGCCGGGGAAATCCCAGCGCGCTCTAAATTTGATTCGCGATCTCGCAGCCGCGGATACGCCCTTGGTCGTCCCGTGGCAAGTTGCCGCGGAGTTCCTTGCTTGCCTCCGCCGTTGGGAAGACGCCGGCCGAATTCGCCGAACTGACACCGACGTCTACCTGAACCGCTTCATCATGTCGCTGCCGATCGTGTATGCGACGAGCGCGTCGCTGCGATTAGCCCTGGACCTTAGCAGCCGATTCAGCCTATCCCATTGGGACAGCATGTTGCTCGCCGCCTGCATGGAGGCAGGGATCGACACGCTGTACAGCGAAGAACTATCGAGCGGAGTTGTGTACGACTCTGTTCGAGTCATAAATCCGTTTTCGACCGGGCCATAGGAACCGCGACCGCCGCGCCGCGTGAGATGGGTTTCTCGGCCGCGTGGACAGGCTTGCGCTGACCACTCAGAATTCAGATAGCCCAATTGTCAACGAACCCTTTCCTTTTCCTTACATTCCATGCCCGGCCTGACCACGCGCTCAAGAATTGTGACTGCCGGGCTGGTGGGCGTGGCGGCGACGGCTTCGTTGGCGGCGTACGACTGGTACACGGTCGAGCCGCCCGGCGCGATGGCGGCGGCCACGTACGTCGGCCGGCAGACCTGCGCGAGTTGCCATCAAACCGAGCACAAGCTGTGGCAGGGCTCGGATCATGATCGGGCCATGGACCTGGCCACCGACGCGACGGTGCTGGCCGACTTTGCCGATACGTCGTTCACGCGACATGGCGTCACCACGCGCTTCTTCCGTCGCGACGGCAAGTTCATGGTCAACACCGAAGGACCGGACGGCGCGATGCACGACTACGAGATCAAGTACACATTCGGCGTCCGGCCGTTGCAGCAATACATGGTCGAGTTCCCGGATGGCCGGGTGCAGGTGCTGCGCGTGTCGTGGGATACGCGGAAGAAGGAGTGGTTCGAAGTGACGCCGCCGGACGTGCCCGACGAGCGAATTCCGCCGGGCGACCCGCTCCACTGGACCGGCATCGCCCAGAATTGGAACACGACCTGCGCCGACTGCCATTCGACGAACGTCCATAAGAATTACGACGTCGCGACGAACACGTACCATACGTCGTTCGAAGAAATCGACGTCGGTTGCGAGGAATGTCACGGGCCGGGAAGTGTACATGTAGAACTGGCGCGGAAGTGGTCGCCCTTCTGGGACCGCATCATCGGCTACGGTTTGCCGGTGCTGAAGGACCCCGTGAGCAGTGTCTCTGAGGCTTCATTAAAGCGCCGGCGACCGCTCCCGCAATTGGAGATGTGCG
>JBIOWO010000082.1:0-10633 GCA_044868555.1 Lacipirellulaceae bacterium
TAGACCCACCAGGTCAGCTATGCTTTTGAGCAGCATTGCAGCAGTGCGAGAATCGCTCTGACCTCTGACCTCTGACCTCCGACCTCTACCCCCTCCCCCATGCACATCTGCTTCCTCGATATCGACGGCACATTGGTCCTCACGGGCGGGGCCGGTCAGGCGGCGTTTGCCCGCACGTTTGCCGACGACTTCGGCGTCCCCGCCATCGACCGCGAGGTCACATTCGCCGGCCGCAGCGATCGGGCGATCGCCATGGATCTGTTCCTCGCCCACGGCGTCGAGCCGTCGGCCGAGAACTGGGAGCGATTCCGCGTGGGCTACCTGTCGCGACTTGAGCAGTCGCTAATCACGACGCGGGGCGAAGTGCTGCCCGGTGTGATGGAGCTGCTGGCCGCGCTGGCTGCCCGCGGCGACGTCGCGCTCGGCCTGTTGACCGGCAACTTGCGCGAAGGCGCCCGCCGCAAGCTCATTCATTACGATCTGTGGCACTGGTTTCCGTTCGGCGGCTTCGGCGACGAGCATCTCGACCGTCGCGATATCGCGGCGGCCGCACTCGCCGCCGCGCACGCGCATCTCAACGGCCAATCGCGGTCGGCCACGAATAGCGCCGACGTCGGCCAGGTGCTGGTCATCGGCGACACGCTCAACGACATCACGTGCGGCCGCTCGATCGATGCCCGCTGCGTCGCCGTGCCCACCGGCCATACGACGGCCGAAGCGTTACGAAGCGCCCAGCCCGACGTGCTGGTCGATTCGCTCCGCGATATCGAGCCGATTCTGGCGCTCCTCGACGCGCAAACATAGCCCGGCCATCTTGGCCGGGTACAGCGAAGCCAACGCTCCGCGCGGACGATGGCATTCGCCGGATCGACCCAGGATGGGTCGGCTATATGCGGTCCGCCACCCTTGTCGGCAAAATCGCGCCAATCGGACCGCGCAATTCATCGCGCCCCGTTCGACGATCCGCGCCAAATCGCCGCACTGCTGCCCGCCAACCTACGCTTGCTTGTTCCAAGCAGGTCGGGCTTTCCGGTCTGACCTGCGCATTTTGCAATCCCCTACGTCAGGCTCGAACGCCTGACCGACACAGCGAGCTCTCAACATGCAATACGATCTGATCGTGGTGGGCAGCGGACCGGCCGGCCAGAAGGCGGCGATCGCCGCGGCAAAACAGAATTGGCGCGTCCTGGTGGTCGAGCGCCAGCGCGAGCTGCTGGGCGGCGTATCGCTCCACACCGGCACGATTCCCTCGAAAACCATCCGCGAGGCCATCCTGCATCTCACCGGCTATCGCCACCGCGACGTGTACGAAGAGAGCTACCGCCGCAAACGCGAAATCACCATGAACGACCTGCGGCGCAAGATGTACAAAGTCGCCCAGACCGAGTGGCAGGTCATCCAGGATCAGTTCGCCCGCAACCGCGTCGAGGTTGTCTGCGGCGAGGCCGCGTTCGATGATCCGCACACGATCGAAGTCACCGGCCGCGGCGAGCACCAGTCGTTCGAAGCCAACTACATTCTGCTTGCCCCCGGCACTAAGCCCTCCCGGCCTGATCACATCCCGTTCAACGGCGAAACCGTATTTGACTCCGACGAGATCCTCAACCTGGCCAACATCCCGCGGTCGATGATCGTGGTGGGCGGCGGCGTGATCGGCCTGGAATACGCTATCATGTTCGCCACGCTGGGCGTGCAGGTGACGGTCATCGACGGCCGCTCGCAACTGCTCGAATTCTGCGACCACGAGATCATCGAGGTCTTGCTGCATCATGCCCGCTCGCTGGGTATGATTTTCCGCCTCGGCGAGAGCGTCGTCGAAATCCACGAACCCAAGCCGGGCCTCGTGGCGGTCGAACTGGAAAGCGGCAAGCGGCTCTTGGGTGAGACCGTGCTGTTCAGCGTCGGCCGCACGGGCGACACCGGCTCGCTGCGCTTGAATCGCGCCGGCCTGGTCGCCGACGACCGCGGACGACTCAAGTCGAACGAAAACTTCCAGACTGCGGTCCCGCACATCTACGCCACGGGCGACGTCGTCGGCTTCCCCGCCCTGGCCAGCACCGCCATGGAGCAAGGCCGGCGGGCCGTGTGCCATATGTTGGGCAAGACGTTCGAGCCGTGCCGGTTCATGCCCTACGGCCTGTACACGATTCCCGAAATCTCAATGGTCGGCCAGAGCGAGCAGCAGCTCACCGGCGAGCGCGTGCCTTACGAAGTCGGCATCGCCCGCTACGGAGAGATCGCCCGCGGTCACATCAGCGGCGACCGCACCGGCATGCTCAAGCTGCTGTTCCACCGCGACACCCGCAAGCTGCTCGGCGTCCATGCGATTGGCGAAGCGGCCACCGAGATCATCCACATCGGCCAGGCCGTAATGGCACTTGATGGCACCGTCGACTATTTCCGCGACGCCGTGTTCAACTACCCCACGATGGCCGAGTGCTACAAAGTGGCCGCGCTCGACGGCCTCAACAAGCTCTCGCTGTGGGAAGTCGCCGAGATGGGCATCGCCGCCAAAAACGCCGCCGCGATCAACGCCGATTGCGACGCCGTGGTCGAAGAGCTCGAAGCGCTGGGCGCCGAAGTGTAGCGACTTTGGGTGGCACGCCCAGAGCGTTAAGCGATGGGCGTGGGAGCACCTACTGCGATCACCACGCCCTTCGCCGGGAGCTCAGGGCGTGCCACACCATCGGCACTTTCTCGCCACTCGCCACTCGCCACTCGCCGCTCTATCATAGCGGCATGACCAACCGCGACGTCGCCGCCGTTTTCGACGAAATCGCCGACCTCTTGGAGTTTCAGAACGCCAACCCGTTCCGCGTGCGGGCCTATCGCAACGCGGCCCGGCGGATCGGCGACTTGTCCGAGCCGGTCGCCGCCATCGTCGCCGATCCGGCCCGTAATCTGACCGATCTCGAAGGCATTGGCGCCGACCTGGGCGAGAAAATCGCCGCGCTCGTCGAGTCGGGCAAACTGCCGATGCTCGACGAGCTGCGGGCCGCAATTCCGCCCGGCGTGCTGGCCCTGTTGCGGATCCCCGGCCTCGGCCCGAAGAAGGCCGCCGTGCTCTACAAGGAGCTCGGCATCGCGTCGCTCGAAATGCTCCGCGAGGCCTGCGCGGCCGATAAGGTGCAGGCCCTCAACGGCTTCGGCAAGAAGACGCAGGACAAGATCCTGGCCGGCATCGACCTGGCCGCTCATGCCGAAGATCGCATGTACTGGTCGCATGCCGATGAAATTGTGCAGGAGTTGCTGGCCCACATGCGCACGCTCAAGGGCATCCGGCAAATGGAAGTGGCCGGCAGCTACCGCCGCGGCAAGGAGACGATCGGCGACATCGATCTTCTGGTCGACGCCAAGGACGCCGACGCCGCGATGGACCACCTGGCCAAATTCGACGACGTGGCCACGATCATCGGCCGCGGCGACACGAAAATGTCGATCCGGCTGGCCCGCGGCTTGCAGATCGATCTCCGCGTCGTAAACACCAAATCGTTCGGCGCCGCACTGCAATACTTCACGGGCTCAAAGGACCACAACATCATCCTCCGCGGCATCGCCAAGGACCGCGGCCTGCGGATCAACGAATACGGCGTATTTCGCCTCCCGAAAAAGGGGACTGGTCCATTTTTCCAGGAAGACGATGCAGCGCCGGATGCGGATGGGGGAAAAATGGACCTGTCCCCTTTTTACATCGCCGGCAAGACAGAGAAGGATGTCTACGCCGCGCTCGACCTGCCGCTGTTCCCGCCCGAAATTCGGGAAGCCCGCCAGGAATTTGCCTGGGCCGCCGCCGGCAAGCTGCCCAAGCTCATCGAGTTGAAGGACCTCGCCGGCGACCTGCACATGCACACCACGGCCAGCGACGGCAAAGCGACGCTCGCCGAAATGATCGCCGCTGCCCGCGAGCGCGGCCTGACATACATCGCCATCACCGACCATTCGCCGCGCGTCAGCATGGCGCAGGGGCTCAAGCCGGATCGGCTCCGCGCCCAATGGAAGGAGATCGACAAGCTCAATCGCCAGCTCGACGATTTTCTGGTGCTCAAGGGCATCGAGTGCGACATCCTCGAGAAGGGCGGCATGGACTTGCCGGACGATGTGCTGGCTGAGGCCGACTGGGTCATCGCCAGCATCCACTACGGCCAGCAGCAATCGCGCGAGCAGATCACCGACCGTATCCTCGGCGCGCTGGAGAACCAGTACGTGTCGATCATCGCCCATCCAACCGGCCGGCTCATCAACCGCCGCGAGCCGTATGCCGTCGATCTGGACCAGGTGTTCGCCGCCGCCGCCCGCCTGGGCAAGATGTTGGAGCTCAACGCCAACCCGGCGCGGCTCGACCTGGATGATGTGCACTGCGCCGCGGCCAAGCGGCATGGCATCCCCATCGTCATTGCGAGCGACGCCCACAGCACGGCGGGACTCGGCGTGCTGCGCTACGGCATCCTGCAAGCCCGCCGCGCCGGCCTCACCGCCGCCGACGTAGCCAACACCCGCCCCTGGCCAAAGCTCAAGAAGTTGCTCGGCAAATAAGTGTTGGGTGGCTGGGGCAACGCCCCAGATCTTTGCCAAAAACTGGGGCGTTGCCCCAGCCACGCGCCGACGCGACTACGTAAATCAATACGTCTGCCACTGCCCGAGCTTGATTGCAAACGCGATCGGTTTCCCCTCGCGCAGCACGTCCAGCTTCACTTCATCGCCGGCGCGCAGCTGGCCAATCTTCATCGTCAATTCCTTGAACGTGCCGACCGGCTGGCCGTTGAATTGTTGAATCACGTCGCCCACTTTCATGCCGGCCGCCTCGGCCGCACTGCCTTTTTGGACCGTGCTCACCACGGCCGGCCCGGTGCCATCCATCGAATTGCTGCCCACGCCCAGCAATCCGCCGCGACGATATTCCAACAGCACCCTCGGCAATAGCGCCTGAACTTTCGCTAGATCCTTGGGCTCCAACCGCGTGCCGTACAGCCAGAGCCGTTCGAGCCGCTCGACCTTCTGCAGCTCGGCGAGCCCGGCCAGCGAAATGTCGCTGCCGACAATGACGACCTGTTGCAACCCGAGCAAATCGACCAGATGGGCGAGGCCCGCGTCGCCGCCGCGCCACTCGTTGTCGAGGATCACGAACACCGTCATGTATGGCGCGGTCGAGCCTTGGTTGCCGCCCAATTGGGGCGACGTGAACCGGCCGCCCAGTTTCTCGATCGCCGCCACCGCGTCCTGGTGCCGGATCACGGCCAGTGCCTGACTGGCGGCGGACGACACGCGGGGCCGATCCTTCACACGCACCAGCCGCTCCAGCGCCTGCCGCCGCAGCACCGCATCCTTCGCCACACTAAATCGGCGCAAGATCCACAGCGCCCGATCGGCCCGCTCCGGACCGTCGCCGTTCACCGCCTCCAACAGCGGGTCGAGCGCCGGCAATCCGGCCGCCAACAGTTGCCGCGTCGCTTGCTCGCGAACCAAGTAGCGGTTGTCCTCCAGCTCAAGAATCCAGGCGGCAACCTCCGCCGGCGCCGGAGCCGGGGCGGATTCATTCGCGCGCGCAGCCGCAACGACAATTATCGCGGCACATAGCCACGTAAACGCGATCAGCAATGGAAATGCGTGCGTTTTCATCCGCCGACCATCAAATCGGAAGGGAAGCCACCGGCAGCAAACGACTATCCGTAATCTTACATCAAACGACGTTTCCGGCGATAATCCAGTTCAGCCCGCAACCGGACCGCCCAGCCAAATTGGACGGCCCAAAATCGCAAGAGTTTCCCCCTCGCCGCTCACCAATCGCCACTCGCCACTTTCCCCATGCGCTTCGCCGTCCTGGGCACCGATCCCGACATCCTGGCGCTCGTCGCGGCCGCGAAATCGCTGGGGCATGAAATCGCGTGGCTGGGCGACGTACGGCCCGCCGACGCGGCCCGCCTCGCATCACTGGTCCCCTCCCTGCCAGTGCCGTCGGCTGATTGGGAGATGCTGCTCGACCAGGCCACCGTGGATGCCGTGCTCGTCGGCCGCGGCTTGGCCACTGCCGAATTGCGAGCCGAACAGCTCAAGCGTCTGGCGACCGACGCCGTGCCGATGCTCGTCGTCCACCCGATTTGCGACTCGGTGCTCACCTACTACGAAGTCGACATGATCCGCCGCGAAACCCGTGGCCTGGTGCAGCACTACAATCCGTTCGCCGATCATCCGATCGTCGACACGCTCGCCAATTGGGTCTCGGCGCCGGCTAGCGCGGAATCGGACGCCTTGCAGCGGCGCGACGCGCTGCCGCAGATCACTCCCATTCACCAGGTCTCCTGCGAGCGATACGCCGCGGACACCGGCCGCGACGCCACGCTCGGCCACCTGGCTCGCGACGCGGAGCTGATCGTGGCGATCACGGGCCCCATTCGTCGCGTGAGCGCCGTCGGGCCGCAGCCGACGGCCGCCTCGTATGCATCGCTGCAGGTGCAACTCGCTGCATTCGGTCCGCAATCGATTCGCTGGTCGGTGACGCCCCATTCGGCCCGCAGCCAGGGTGCCAACCTAACGTTTGTCGGCGAACGAGGCGTTGCCACTCTGCACGCGAACGAAGCGTCCGTCGACGCCGGTGCGACCCCGTGGACGATGGAAGAAGTTCGGGACGCTGAGCGACAGGAAACGTCGCTGCCAACTTTCGACGCGCCTGCCGCGGCGATCGAGCGATTGGCGCTGGCTCTGGCGGAGACTGACCACGAGCTGCGTGCCAAGCGCTCCACGTGGGAGAAAGCAACTCAGTCGATGGAGGTTGTCGACGCGATCGAGCTGAGCCTGCAGAAAGGCCGCACGATCGAAGTCCATCAACAGCAGCTCACCGAGCAACTCGCCTTTCGCGGCACGATGGCGGCCATGGGCTGCGGTTTGCTGCTCGTGGGTTTTGCGGTGATCGTGTTTGCCACGCTGATGGGCGGCATCGAGACGATGGTCGACAAGAAACTGATCCCGTCCTGGCCGATCGTTCTGCTGGCGGTGCTGGCGTTCTTTCTATTGCTGCAAGCGGTTCCGCTTTTGATCCCCAAAAGAAAGCGCGACCGAATGCGGGACGATAAGGACTCCGCGTCCAGTTAGCCAAAAGGTCTGGGCAATCCTTGCCGATCAGGCAAAAGTTTCCATCGCCCGCCAGACGATGGATGATTGCGACAACTTCGGCGCCCAATGCGCCGCAGATCGCTTTTCCATCGACTCAATGCCAACGCCGTGCCCCCACTCGCCCCACCAACTCGCTCGCTCAGCCACTCGCTTGCCGTCTTCGCGACGGCCGCACTAACGGCGTCCATCGGCTGCATCGCGCCGCAGCACGGCGGCTACACCGGCACATTCGCTCACCTGCTCGGCTTCGACGGCGGCTGCGGCTGCGGCAACACCTGCCATTGCGGCGAACGTGTGAACGGCTGCGCCGACTGCCCGCCCGATGGCTGTGACATCACTGACAGCAGCGGCGCAGCTTGCGAATCGGGCGGCTGCCCTCCCGGCGACGGCGCCCACTGCGAAGCCACGCCGGCCTGCCAGCCAATACAGCGCCTCGCCCAATTGCCATGCGATTCGGTCGAATGCGCCACCAGCTGCTGCACGCTGCACGCCTGCCCCGGCCCGCCCGACGTCCCACCGCCCGGCCGATTCCATCCGGTCCCCACGCAACCCGCCTTCTCGCCGCGCTTCGCACCAACGCCCTACGGTCAGGCCGAATTCTAACGTATGGGGTGGCATGCCTTCGCCGCACAGAGGCGTAGGCATGTCCGTGCCGATCTCAAACATGCTCACGCAGCTGTGCAGCGAGAGCATGCCACCCACCGTTCACCGGTGCTATCAATTTGCATTCAATCAATCTTCGGCCCGTCAAGCTGGGCCGACTGTAGCGGGCTGGAATTGTAGGGTTTAAGCCAATGGTAGCGGTGGACCGATCTTGCCTGCATGTCGTCGTGGTGTCCGCGCCCCGCATGGGCCATGCGACGAGTCCCCCGTCGAACCCGCTCGACCCAGTCGCCGATGACCCACACCTTGCGCGCCCACCGATGCCGCCCGCGTGCCGTTGCAGCACGCCTTGCGGCCGTCCTTGCTCTCACAATCTCCTTCGTCGCCGCCCAAATTTCGGCCCGCGAAGTCTCGCCCGAGCGCATGACGCCCGTGGTCCGCGCCGTCCGCGAAGCGCGCTCCGCCGTCGTCAGCATACAAGGTCAGAAGGTGGTCGCCGCGTCGGCCGATGAAGCGGCCGGCGCCGCCGATTCGCCCCGGCAGGTCAACGGCATGGGCACCGGCACGATCGTCGACGAGCGCGGTTACATCCTCACCAATTACCACGTCGTGTCCGACGTCCGCCGCATCCACGTCACGCTCGACGACGGCCGCGAGTGCACCGCCGAACTGACGGCGTTCGATCCGACGGCCGACCTGGCCGTCATCAAAATTCCCACCGATGTGCCGCTGAGCGTGATTCGCGTTGGCACGTCGGCCGACCTCATGGAAGGCGAATCGGTGATCGCGCTCGGCAACGCCTTCGGCTATGAACAGACGGTCACCCGCGGAATCATCAGCGCACTGGACCGCGACGTGCAGGTGAGCGACACGCAGGCGTATGACGACTTGATCCAGACCGACGCGAGCATCAACCCCGGCAACTCGGGCGGGCCGCTGTTGAACATCGACGGCGAGATGATCGGCGTCAACGTGGCCGTGCGGGCCGGCGCTCAGGGGATCGGCTTCGCCATCCCGGTGGATAACGCGCTCCGAGTGGCCGGCCAATTGCTCAATGTCCAGCGCCTGCAGGGCAAATGGCATGGCGTGGTTGCGGCGGCCGACGACGACCCCACCGGCCCGCTGCATGTGCAGAAAGTGCTCCCCGGCAGCCCCGCCGCCAGCGCGGGCCTGCAAGCCGGCGACGAGTTGTTTCGAGTGGGAGCGCTGCCCGTCACGCGGCCGCTCGATTTGGAGCGCGCGCTACTCGATCGGGCGTCCGGCGAATCGCTCCCGGTCCAGGTGCGCCGCGACGGACAGATCGTTGTTCTGAATCTGGCCCTGGCCGATTATCAAGGCATCGCGAATCCCGCGCCCGCGGTTGCCCGCAGCGATCAATCCGAAGTCTGGAGCGTGTTGGGACTGAAGTTGACGCAGGAGCCGCGCGCTACGTTCCAACGCCGCAACACCCGCTATCGCGGCGGCATGCGTGTTGAAGCGGTCCGCTCCGGCAGCCCGGCCGCGCAGCAGGGCATCGAGCCGGGCGACATCCTGGTCGGCATGCACCGCTGGGAAACCGCGTCGGAACAAGACCTGCAGTACATCATCTCGCGGCCCAATCTGGCCGAAATGGGCAAGATCAAATTCTACGTCCTCCGCGGCCAGGACACGCTCTTCGGCCACCTCAACGTCGCCGCCGTCGAAGATCAGTCGACATCGCGGTAACGCACGGGGTCGGGAGTCTTCAACCAGCGCTCCAGTCGCAAAAATACTGGAGTAGCAAACCGCGCCGCTCCCACAGCACGGCCACGACTCCCGACCCCCTCGGCATTGAAACGCAAAAGGGGTCGGGAGTCGTGACCGTATTCTCGTACCGTGGCTTGTTCAACATCGCTGCGCCGGTATCGATGGCAGTCCGCTTCAAGACTCCCGACCCCGTTTCGACTACACTGGAGGCATGGAAGCCGAGTTCATCCGCTGGCTCCGCGAGCACGTTCCCGCGCATCCGCGCGCCCCGCTCGGCCTGACCGATGACGCGGCCATCATCACGTTGGGGAATCGCGCGGACGTCGTCGTCACCACCGATCTGATGACCGACGGCGTCGACTTTCGCCTCGGCCAGGACGACCCGCGCCGCATCGGCCGCCAGGCACTTGCGGCCAATTTGAGCGACCTGGCCGCGATGGCCGCCCGGCCGCTGGCCGCAGTCGTGTCGCTCGCGCTGCCGAAGGCGTCGCCGTCGGCCGGCCCGCCGCTCGACCTGGCCATCGCGCTGTACGAGGGCCTATTGCCCGTGGCCGCCGAGTTCGACGTTGCGCTCGCCGGCGGCGATACCAACACCTACGACGGGCCGCTCGTGATCAGCGTCACCGCCCTTGGCCAGCCCACCGAACGCGGCCCCCTCAATCGCTCCGGCGGCCGCGTTGGCGACTGGCTGCTCGTCACCGGCACGCTCGGCGGCAGCATCCTCGGCCACCTGTTCGACTTCACTCCACGAGTGCGCGAAGCCTTGCTGCTTCAAGAACGGTACGACCTCCACGCCGGCATCGACATTAGCGACGGCCTGGCGCTCGACGCCTCGCGACTGGCGGCCGAAAGCAGCTGCGGGGCCGTGCTATTCACCGATCAAATTCCCATCTCGCCGGACGCCTACGAGCTCACGTCCCGCGAATCGGCCACCGACCACGAAGCCACCGCGCTGCGGCACGCGCTCGGCGACGGCCAGGATTTCGAGCTCCTGCTGGCTGTAACGCCGGACACCGCGCAAGCGATCCTCCGCAGCCGGCCGCTCGATTGCCCGATCACGCACGTCGGCGAACTGGTGTCGGACCTGGGCCTGTGGCAACAAGTCGCGGGCGGCAAGCGACGCCCGCTGAAACCAATCGGCTGGATGCACCAGTAGACGTTGAATCGAGGGTGGCTGGGGTCGAGGCCGAGCCGAGCC
>JBIOWO010000083.1:0-17245 GCA_044868555.1 Lacipirellulaceae bacterium
GGGCGGCGTCGGGTGAAGAAAGTGCAGTTGACTCTGCCGGCTATTCAGTAAGTGCCGGCGTGCAGCCTTCCGGCGTCGGCGTGATGACGGCCATCAGGCCCCCGCGAATCTCGTCCAGCCGCTCGTCCGCCCGTGGCTTCTGGCCATCACGCTCGGTGACGTAAAACACGTCCACCACCTGGTCCAGATAGGTGCTGATCTTCGCAAATTGGATGGTCAGCCCCAGATCGTGCATTGCGCGGGCCAGCCGGTACAAGAGCCCGCGACGGTCCACCGTAAACACCTCGATCACGCTGCACTCGTCCGACAGGTCGTTGTTGATGCGGACATCGTTCGGAAGATTCGTGAGAACGGCCGCGGCTTCCTTCTCCTCGCGGCCGCGGAACGTCGGGAACGTGGGCAACTGGTCGGAGTCGATCGATTCCACCAGCGCATTGCAAATCTCTGCCAGCCGCTCCGCCGGCGGCTCGCCCGGCTCCTCCGGCACGTGCCCCACGTAACGCAACAGCAGCAGCTCGTCCGCCAGCGTATTGGTCTCCGCCGCCAGAATCTGCATCTTGTTGCCCGTCAGCGCGCCGGCCATGCTGGAGAAGATCGCCCGGCCAACGCCCTGATCGATGCCGGCCACAAACTCGATGGTATCGGTGTCCCGCAGATAATTGGCCCACGCCGTGCCGCCCCGCGCAGGCAGCTTCCGCACCCGACGCAGCGTATCGACAACCGCGTCGGCCGGCCATCGCTGCACGTACGTGTCCGGAAATGCATCCAGCTGTCGCTGAAACCACGGATCGTTCTGCTCCGACTGGGCGAGCGCCAGCCACACGCCGCGCCGTTTCGCGTCGCGCTCGGCTTCCTCCACCGGGCCGGCCGCCGCCAGCCGCCGCGACGTCGCCGCGTAAAAGTCCGAAAGCACCTCGATCTTCCAACCGTTGAGCACGCCCGGACCGACCGCCGCCAGATCGGCACAAGTCAGCACGAACAACATATCGAGCCGCTCCTGCGTACCCACTTCTTCCGCGAAGCGGCTCACCAGTTGTAGCTGGCTGATGTCGTATTTCAGGCCCAGGTGCGACATCAAGAGGTGCCGGTGCACCAGGAATCCCAGCGTCTTCGCCTGCTCCGCCGACAGCGCGAATCGCTCGGCGGTCTTCTCCGCAATCCGCCGGCCCACCTCGCTGTGGTCCTCCTCAAAGCCCTTGCCCAGGTCGTGGATCAATAGCGCCAGGTGCAGCGTGGATTTGTCCGTCAAGTCGCGGTAAATCCTTCCCACCACATCCTGCCGCTCGGCAAAGCGGGTCGCCTCCTCCACCGCCAGGATGCAATGCTCGTCCACCGTGTACTTATGGTATTGATTGAACTGCAGCAAGCTGCGGGCGTGCGAAAACTCGGGAATGATTTTTTCCAGCACGCCCAGCCCGTGCAACCGCCGCAGCAACTCGCCCAGCCGCAGCGGGTTGCCCAGGATTTGCAGAAACCTGGAAACGACGGCCCGCTTCGATTCGTTCGTGTACTGCGGCGCCGACAGATAGACAAAGTGCCACGTATCCTGCGAAATTCGCTTCCCCTCGCGCCGCGCCAGATCCACCAGCTTGAGCACTTCTTCGCGATGGTGGGCCAGCCGCGCCGTCGCCCGCGGCATGGCGCTCACTTCATGCCGGCCGATCTGGTAGTCGTCCTCCATCCGCCGACCCAGCACCGGCTCCAGCAGTTGGCTCACCCGCGACGCCGGCTGCATCAATTCACTCAACCGATGGGCCAGTTGCCACACGTGATTCGTGTGATGGAAGTAGTCTCGCATGAACTGCTCGACGGGCAGCATTCCCTGCCGGCCCCGGTATTGCAGGAATTCCGCCAGCCGCAGTTGCTCCGCGCGGCTCAACCCGTCGCACAGCTCGCCCGCGTGAAAGTGCATCTCATTCCGCACCCGCAGCAAAAAGCTCTGCGCCGAAATCAGCCGCCGGTAGTCGAACTTCGACAGCACTCCCATGTCGTGCAGCCGATCCGGGTCCCCCACGCCCGACTTGATATACCACAGCCAGCGCAACAGGTGGATGTCGCGCAGCCCGCCGCGCGACCGCTTTACGTTGGGCTCCAACAAATACACTGTCTCGCCGTACTCCAGCCGTTCCTTCCGCCGCTCGGCGATAAACGTCGGTGCCAGCGACGACCCGTTCTTCTGGACCATGGTCGCCATCGACTTGCTGAACCGGTCGTACACCGCCGAGTTGCCAAACAGCAGGCGGGATTCCAGCAGCGACGTCCCGATCTGCGGATCGTTCCGCGCCAGCCGCACCGCTTCGTCCGGCCCTCGCAGACTGTGCCCGAGCGCCAGGTTGACGTCGCTGATGTCCTGCCACATCCGCGTCGCAAGCTGCTTGATCAGATCGTCCAGCTTGCCGTCGTAGACAATCATCAGGTCGACGTCGGAATACGGCGCCTGCTGCCGCCGGCCGTAGCCGCCGTGGGCCACCAGCGCCACCCGCTCACGAATCTTGTCCGCATCCGCCGGCGGCAGCTCGGCCAGATAGGCCTCATAGAGTTGCGAAATCGTCGCGTCCACGAGCGATGTGAACCGCGCACAAACGCGAGCGCCATCCAAGCCTCGGCTGTGCTGCTCGCGAAGCTGCTGCCGCCCGGCGGCCAGATGCTCTCGTGCCGCGAGCACGCTCGGACGTAAACGACTGCCACCCGGCATGAATCCTCACCGTAGGTCAGGCTTTCCGGCCTGACGTGCAAACGTAAATGTCATCATCCGAGTGTATTCTACACCCCGCGTTGCCACGTGACATCCGCCGCACCGTTGGCCCGGTTCACCGCCCGGGCCAGAACGAACAACAGATCGCTCAACCGGTTCAAATACCGGAGCAGCTCGCCGCGCACCGGTTCGCGACTCATGAGCTCGACCACTCGCCGCTCCGCCCGCCGGCAGACGCAACGAGCCATGTGAAGCTGGGCCGCGGCCGGCACGCCTCCCGGCAGGATAAACTCCCGCAATGGCTCCAACTGGGCATCGAACCGATCGATCGCCGCCTCCAAGGCACTCACATGCGCATCGCTCACCAGTTTGGTGCCGTGCCCGGTCGGATTCGGCGTGGCCAATTCGGCGCCCAGGTCGAACAATCGATGCTGCATCTGGGCCAGCAGCGTGTCGAGATCGGCCGGGGCCGTGCCGCTTCGTGCGAGCTCCATCCGCACCACGCCCAACGCCGCGTTCAGCTCATCGACCGAGCCTATCGCCTCGATGCGTACTTCGTCCTTGCGGATGGGCCCGCCGCCGAACAGCGCCGTCTCACCTGTGTCGCCGGTCCGTGTGTAGATTTTAGCCATGCCAAATCGCGATCAGGGCAGGTATATATAGCCCGGCCGTCTCGGCCGGTTGAATCGATGCCGTCTCGGCCGGTTGAATCGATGCCATCTCGGCCGGTCGAATCGATGGGTCTCGGCCGGTTGAATCGATATGGCCAGTTCGCACCAAAGCGCAAGCACTTCGGCAACCAAATGCCGACTCACCAGCGCTCCATATTTGCGCTCCAATCGCTAAACTCGGTCCATCTTCGCCAGCGCTCCGTTGCAATCTACCTCCGACTGGGTGAAAATGACAGATTGAACCCCCGAGGAGTCCCGCGATGATGCGTTTCGCCGCTGTTTTGATTCTTGTCACCGTCGTGTGCTTTGGCGCTTGGGCGCCGATTTCCGCTCAGGCAGACCGAAATCCGGACGTTGTCCAAGCCGCGGAAACCGAGGAGACGGAGGCTGCCACCCAAGAGGATGAAGAGGAAGCGGACACGGAGGAAAAAGAATCCGCGAAATCGTCCACCGACAAGGCCGACTCCGACGGCAAAGCGACCAAGGAAAAAGAGTCAGCCGACAAGGACGAGCCGGCCGCGGAAGAGAAGGCGGATAAGAAAGAACAGGAATCCGCCGAATCGAAAGCCGAAGCCAAGCCCAAAGAGAAGGCCACCACCAAGGATGACGCCAAGAAGCCGGCGGCCAAAAAGCGCAAGACCCACAAGGTCGATACGAAGCGATTGAAGATCGATCTGCCGCTCGACGGCACGTTCGTCGCCAGCAAGATGACCGAAGTGCCGTTCCGCCCCGAGGCCTGGAGCGACTACGAAATCGTCGAAGTGGCCAAGCTGGGCGCCAAGGTCCGCAAGGGCGAGACGTTGTTCAAATTCGACGACAAAAAGCTCAACGAGGCCATCGCCGACCTGGAGCTCGACCAGCGGCTGAACGAGCTGTCGATCCTGAAGGCCGAGGATGAGATGCCCCGCCTGGAAAAGACTCTGGCGTTGGACCTGACCGCTGCAGAGCGCGCCGACAAAGAGGCCAAGGAGGACTTCGATCGCTACAAAGAAATCGATCGCCCGATGTACGTCAAGTCGGCCGAATTCACGGCCAAGTACTACGCCTTCATGCTCGACTACGAGAAAGACGAACTCGAACAGTTGAATAAGATGTACGAGGCCGACGACCTGACCGAAGAGACCGAAGAGATCGTGCTCAAACGGCAGAAAAACTCGGTCGAGTTCGCCGAGTTCAGCCTGGAAGGGGCCAAGCTCAATCGCGACGAGATGCTCAACGTCCGGATTCCCCGCTTCGACATCGAGATCAAGGAAGGGCTGGAGCGCACGGCCATGGCTCTGGCGCGGGCCAAATTGTCGTCGCAGCTCGATTTGAACCGCGCACGCTACGAGCTCCAGCAGCGCAAAGAAGCCCGCACCAAGTCGCTCGACCGCCACGCCAAGCTGCTGGTCGACCGCGGACTGATGGAGATCAAGGCGCCGGCCGACGGCGTCGTCTATTACGGCAAGAACACGAACGGACGCTGGAACGAAACGGCCTCGCTAATCAACAAGTACGAGCCGAAGAACAACGTCTCGCCGAACTCCGTGCTGATGACAATCGTCGAGCCGCGGCCGCTGTACGTGACGGCGACGTTCGAGGAGGCCAAGCGCCCCGAGGTTGCCGTCGGGCAAAAAGTCAAAGTCGCCCCGCCGGCCGAGGGCAGCCAGCGCATCAACGGCAAGGTCAAGGACATCTCGCCCATCGAGGTCGGTCCCGGAAAATTCGAGATCAACTTCGAGCTCAGCGAGGACGAGCTGCCCGACTGGCTGCTCGCCGGCATGAGCTGCAAGCTCAAGATCAATACTTACGACAAGGCCGATGCACTGACCGTTCCGAAAGCCGCCGTCCACACCGACAAAGAGGATGAAGACGTTCAATACGTGTGGCTCGTCGTCGATCCGGACGATGCGGAAGCCAAGCCGGAGCGCCGCACCGTCAAGCTCGGCCGCCGCAGCGGCGACGACGTCGAGATCGTCAAAGGCCTCAAGAAGGGCGACGTCATTTCACTCGACGACGAGGAAGCAAAGGCCGACGAGGCGAAAGCCAAGGACTAGGAAGTGAGGTACAAAGCTCTTGTCCGCCGAATGCTGCACCGCCTCGGCTACGATATCTCCAGGTTCGACGCCAACGAGCTCGGCAGAAACCCGTTCGTCGACATGGAGCGGTTCGTAGTCGATGGTCCTGCCACGACGATTTTCGACGTCGGAGCGAACGTCGGACAGTCGATCGAGCGCTTTCGGCTGCACTATCCTCAAGCGCACATCCATTCGTTCGAGCCCAGTCCCGCAACCTATCGCGAGTTGGAAGCCGCCGCGAAGTCCCGCACTAACGTTTCCACCTGGAATTTCGCTTTCGGCGCCGCGTCGGGGCGATCGGTGCTGCAGGAGAATAAGCACTCCGTCATGAGCTCGATGCTCGACCTGGGCGAAAAGGGCTGGGGACAGGTTGAACGAAAAACCGAGGTCGAGCTCCGGACCATCGACGAGTTCTGTCCCGCGCAGAACATCTCCCACGTCGATATCCTGAAGTCCGATACGCAGGGCTACGACCTGGAAGTCCTGCGCGGGGCCGAGCAAATGATGCGCGACAACCGCGTTGGATTGGTGCTCTGCGAAGTGAACTTCTTCGAGTTCTACCGCAACGGTGCCCCGTTCGACGCCATCTTCCGCTTTCTGCTCGACCGGGATTTCGTGCTGGTGGCGCTGTACCCGATCCACTACGGCCGCAACGTGGCGGCCTGGACCGACGCGCTGTTCGCGAACAAATTCAGACATCGGGAGCAGGTCGACTAGAACCAATCCCCATACGTCTCGACTATCAACCCACTCACCCACTCACCTACTCACCAACTTGGACTACGACATCGTCATCGCCACGGCCAATCGTCCCGACATCTTTCGCGTGTCGCTGCCGTCGATGTTGCGTCAAACGCGGCCGCCGCGGACATTGATCATCGCCGACGCCAGCGACGACCACGAATCGCTGGTGCGGACCGTCCGCGAACTGACGGGCGGCACTCCCGTTCGCGTGGAAGTTTTCCACACGTCGAAAGGCGCCGCGCCGCAACGTAACGCCGGCCTGGCCTACGCAACGGCGCCCGTAATTTTCTTCCCCGACGACGACTCGGTGTGGTACGAGGATGTCGCCGAAAACGTGATGCGAATCTACGAGCGCGATACGGACCAGCGGATCGGCGGCGTCGGACAGGCCGAATCGTTCGAATCGCCGGTCCCGCTGTCGCAGGACGACGAGCGCGCCCGTCGCGGGTCGCGGCTCTCGACGCTGATGTATCTGCTCAGCGCCGGCCGGCACGGACTGCTCAATCGTCTCGTCGACAACCCGCTCCACGCGTGCGGGCTCGAGCTGCTCGCCAGCCATTCGCCGCCCGATTGGCTGGCCGAACTCGACGCCGTGCCGGTTGAGCGGCAAATCGGCTTCCGCATGAGTTATCGGGCCGAGTCGGTGCGCCGCCACCGTTTCGACGAGGCCCTGCATCTGCCCCGCAGCGCCCTGGAAGATTTCGAGCTGTCGTTTGCCGTGCTGCACGACCAGTTGCTCGTCGAGGCCACTTGCGCGAAGGTCTACCACCACCGGTTCGGCGGCGCACGCGGCCAGGGCGTCGAGAGTGGCGTTCAACAGTTTCTCAACCTATGCTATATCGTCTGCAAACACTCGCCGCCCGGCTCCAAAGCCCGGCGGGCCATTTATCCGTACACCCGTATCTTTCTCGCCGAGGCGATGCTGCTGCGAGCGCCGACGTCCGCATTCGAGCGCGATAAAATGAAAGGTATTCACCGCGCACGGCGAGCGTTCGCCTACCTGTTAGAATCGCCCCCGAACGAATTGACCGAGAGGTACAAGACGGCCTTTGACGGCTGCCTCCGCGGCCAGCCGGTGCCGAGCTGATAACCATGCCAAATCAACTGCTGCTTCGCCGACGGTTGGGTGGCATGCTTTCGCGGCGCAGCCGCGTAAGCATGTGTCGAGAGCTAGGGAACATGCTCACGCCGCTAACGCGTCGAGAGCATGTCACCCGACGCCTTCGTTATGGGTCGTTGCTCATCATGCTGTCTGTTGCAAACGCCCCGCTAGCTAGTTCGCACTCGGCCTTCGCCGCCGACGCCGGCCCCGCCAAGACCGAATCCGCCACTGCTGCTGCGACTATCAGATCCACCGCCGCGCCAGCTCATCTGTCGCCGCAAGCCACTTCCGGCCCGAAGCCCGCGCCAATCACGCCGCCCAAACCCGAAGAAATCGACGCCGCGATCCACCGCGGCATCACGTTTCTTCTCGCCGATCAACGGCCCGACGGCTCCTGGGGCAGCCCCGAAAACACCAAGGGACTCAACATCTACGCACCGCCGCCGGGCGCCCACGACGGCTTTCGCACGGCCGTCACGTCGCTCGTCGTGTTGGCCTTGATCGAGGCCGAGCCGCGGCTCAAGGATCAGCAGCGCGCCGACGTCACCAAGGCCATCGACCGCGGCGCCGAATGGCTCGATAAGAATGTTGGCAAGCTACGTCGCGCCACGCCCGACGCCCTTTACAACATCTGGGGCCACGCTTATTCCATCCAGGCGCTCGTCGCGCTGCACAATCGAGCGGCCGGCAATCCCGATCGCCAGGCCAAGTTCAAGGAGCTGACCGCCGCGCAGGCCGATTGGCTCGCCCGCTACAGTTTCGTCGGCGGCGGCTGGTCGTATTACGACATGGTTGCGGGCACGCAAACGCCGGGCGACGTCGGTTTCAGCTTCTGCACCGCCACCGCGCTGCTCGCGCTCCGCGACGCCAAGTCGATCGGCGTCGAGTTTCCCGAGCGACTCACAAAAAAGGCGATCGCCTCGATCCTCCGCCAACAGAAGCCCGATTTCAGTTACGCCTATGGCGAATACTTGCGGCTCCTCCCGATGCACGAGATCAATCGTCCGGGCGGCAGCCTGGGCCGATCGCAGGTGTGCAATCTGGCACTCCGCCTGTATGGCGACGAGCGGATCACCGACGATGTCGTCAAGACATGGCTCGACCGGCTTATCGCCCGCAACGGCTGGCTCAGCGTCGGCCGCAAGCGGCCCGTCCCCCACGAATCGTTCTTCTACGTCGCAGGCTATTTCTATTACTACGGACATTGGTACGCCGCCCAGTGCATCGACCTGCTGCCCGAACCGGAGCGACCCCACTTTCAGGACCATCTGGCCCACATCCTCCTGCCGCTGCAGGAGCGCGACGGCAGTTGGTGGGACTACCCGTTCTACAACTACCATCAGCAATACGGCACAGCGATGGCCGTCATGTCGCTGCTCCGCTGCCAGAAAGCGGGCAAAGGGTCCGTAGTCCGTAGTCCGTAGTCCGTGGACTTTGCTGACGTCCACGGTCCATAGTCCACAGACCACGGTCCAACCCCACGTTGCCCCAACGCAACACATCTCCGCGGCCCAGGCTGCTCCAGATCACCGTGACCTCCGACCTCTGACCTCCGACCCCTTCTTTTGGTCCGGTGATGCGGAGCGGCTTGCCGTTTATGCCGGCTGTGCCTCGCAAACAGCCGCGAATCCGACGCACGCATTTGCCCTCCCTGACCGGCCGTTTTCGCGTGACCTACCTTTTAGCAGAACTCGGGTGGCTGGGGCAGAGCTCCAGCGCCGCCCCAGTTGCGGACACCTGGGGCGTTGCCCCAGCCACCCGCCAGGCTACGGAATTTCAGCCCCCTCAAAGCACTGAAAAAAATCCAACTGACACGAACCAGAGATGCTGCGATGGGGTTCCTCAAGAATTTCTTTACCAACGTGTTCCACGACGAATCAACCACCACTGTCCGCCCGGCCGGCGGCTTCGAGAAGCTGTCCGACGAAGAGTTGGAAGCCCATCTCGGCGTTGCCCGCTACGGCGACTTCGAGCTCTCCGACGCCGTGCGCCCTTCCTACAACCTGGAAGTGGTGCCCAGCGCCGGCTTCCGACACGACGTCTACCGCGACGAAGAGAACCGCTCCAACGTGCCCGTCCTGATGGCCGCCGTCACCAAAGACCGGCTCATGGAAACCTTCGTCGCACTGATCGAGCAGTTGGGCGAAGTGGTCGACGTGGTCCTCGAAACCAGCCACGGCCAAAACAACCACGGCCATACCGACCTGTACCGTGAATACATCGACATGCCGATCCTCCAGAGCACCCTCTGGGACTTCGAAGACCTGTTGGTGAACGACGGCTGCACCGGCATCGCCGTCCTCAACCCGAACATCCCGCAGGAAGTGCAGCTCGACGAGCACAAGCTCCTGATCGTCTACGGCGCCGACTTGAAGGCTTACGAACGCACGCTCAAGAGCGGCTGCGTCCCGTGCCGCGAGGACATGCGGTTCATCACCGAAGCCGAGCACGTCCACTCGACCTCCGAGCGCTTCGCCCAGGATTTCGAAGAACTCAAAATGCGCCTCGGCATGGACGGCTACCGCTAAACCTCAGCCGCAACGCGACGTTTAACGACGTTTAGCCGCGACGAGCAGCGGAGCGCGACTCTGTATCAGCGCCAACTGATCACATTTCCACCACTTGAATTCTTGAATCCCCCCGTTCACGCTACCGCGCAACTGTGTCGCAGGGCCTGACCGAGGTTTACCCCGGTTTCTCACCGGATCTTCATCGTCAATTGGTTGACATCGCCGCCGCAACCGTTCTAATGTCGGCTGGATGAACGTCCGTCATCCCCAGCGCGGTCATGATCCTGTGCCAATGGATTTTCTTTCCCACAGCTCCAGCGACGCAGAGCGCTAATGAACGACGATCCGTTGTTCCTTGCTCGATCCGTTCGACGCTGATTCTCCATCGCAGCCCCCTCGCGGCAAATTGCCGCAGGCGCTCCGTCTTTCGCTGCGAACTGTCAAGCGACTGCAGGCGATGCTAATGATGCACATCCGCACAACTTGATTGGCGCGAATCGGCGCGGCCACGCCATCGTGGCTCGCTCCGCTAGTGCATTTCCTTTTTGAGTGTAGCGGATGATCAACCCTCGCCCGGTCCCGGTGAGGGACCGGGAGAGGGTCTTTGCTCGCTACGCCGTTGCAGGAAATGCGCTAGTGACCCCCGTTTCGTTGTGAACCGTGCGGAGGCGATCCGTCCTGCGGCATGTCGTTGCGTGCCGCAAAACTCCGCTCCATCTTTTTCCACACAAATTCAATTTCGAGGAAGACGTAATGAACACCAATTTGATCGTTCGGCTGTGCGTTTTGGCGCTGGGATTCTGCCTGTCATTGACCGCCGTCGCCGACCCCATCGACGGCCGCGACGTCTTGAAGTTCTCGCAACTGCCGATGCTCAACACGCCCATTCCGTCGCCCAACAATCCCACCGGCGTCGAATTCTTCCACGGCCACGACGAGCTGAGCACCGCCTACAGCGTCCGCCCCACCGGCGGCGGCGAAATCATCGGCTACCAGGGCCGCTTCATGGCCGACGACTTCGCCGACAAATTCAGCTCCCCCGTCGTGCACGTCAGATTCTGGGGCTCCTACCTGAACCGGCCCACGTTCCTGCCCGATCCCACCGTCAGGCGGTTCCTGATCTCGTTCGAACGCGACCTCCCCGTCGGTGACGGCCGCAACTTCAGCCGCCCGGGTGAGCCGCTGCTCAATCAGATCGTCACGCTCGACGACGACGGCAAGCTGACGCCCGGATCGGGTACGTTCACCGAAGAACTGGCGTTCCCCATCAGCGTCGACGGCCCGATTTACGAGTACAACGCCGAGCTGCACCTTGGCAAGGAGTTCCGACAGAAGGCGAACGAAGTGTACTGGCTGAAGATCGTCGCCCTCGTCGAGCGGTTCGAGAACCTGCCCAACGAACAGCAGCTCCAATGGGGATGGCACAACCGCGACTACACACTCCGCGACCCGCTGGCCTCCACACCGCCGGCCGTTTCCCCAGGCGAGCGCCGCGTGGGCGCGCTGCCCGTGGGAGGCGTCGAAATCCCAGTCTGGCATTTTCAGGACGATGCGGTCGACGGATTCGTGAACGTCGCGTTCACCGACAACCCGATGTCCCGCATCATGCCGAATGTCACGCAGGACGTCCGCGGCCCCAACAACTACCTGCCGCCCTACGACGGCCCGTCGCTCATCGGAACGTTCTCCAAGGACCTGGCCTTCCAGCTCTACACGATCCCCGAGCCGGCGAGCGCCGCGCTGATCGTGATTGCCCTGGCAGCCGCGTATGGGAACCGCCCGCGCCGCCGCCTGCAATAAATGTACTCATCTCGCTCCGCGAGATGGATGTATGCGCTGAGCGTCACCGATTGCAACTAAAACTCGACGAAAACCCGCTCGAACACCGCGTCGACCGCCTCGCCGAACGATTCGGCCGAGTCGTCGCTCGGTTCGTCGCCGGCGTCGATGTCGGGATCGCGATACTCCTGCGCGCCGTCATCTCGCGTCAGCCCCGCGAACCACGCCGCAAGCGCATCATCCCGCCGCGCAACAAAAATAGCCCCGGCATCTTGCCGGGAACTTTTTGACATCGCCGCCGCATCCTGCCGCGCACGAACTGATCGCGATTCATTGCGTGTCGCCGACGCCACGAACGATTCGTCGGTCCCCGGCTTTGCCGGAGATTCGTCTTCCACCTTTCCCTCCGGGAGAGGTCGCGACGGGTACCGATGCGCAGCATCGGTCGCGAGCGGGTGAGGGCTTTCCGCATTGGGTGCCACTGGCTCTGCCAGTGCATCTTGGACAATTCCATTTTCGACTGTGCTTCCACTCTCCTTGTCTCCTTGCCTCCCTGTCTCCCCGTCTATTCCTCCCCCTCCCGCCCCCGCCGCCGGCACCGTCTGCCCAAAGTGGGCCCGCCACACACCGTAATCGTCGTTGTCGATCACGCCGTCGCCGTCCCCATCCGCGCCGGAATACGCCTGCACGACCGTCGCGCCCAGCGTCTTTCGCCACACGACATAGTCAGCCGTGTCCACCACGCCGTTCTGGTTGTAGTCGCCAAACACGGCCGGCGGAATGGGCTGCCGCTCAAGGGCGCCGATATCGATCCGGCCGCCGCTCACCCGCGCAAAGGGCGCTCCCCGCTGGTCATTCGCCGGCGGCGGCGCGAAGGCCGGATCGCCCAGGTTAATCGCCGGGCTGCCGGCCAACAGCGCGTGCGTCTTCGTCGGCCCGCCGTTGTCGGCCAGCGGGCCCAAGAGTGGATTTGCACCGACCTGGTCCCCCGTTTGATTGAACGCATTCAGCGGGCTCATCGTCGCGTTGCCGCTGCCGACCACGTTGAAACCATTTGAATCGAACGAATTCGCACCACCGCTGACGAAGTCCACATCGCTGTTGTCGTTCCCGGCGATGATGCTCGAATTCACTTCGGTCCTGGTCAATGAATCGCCATGCGAGCCCACGCCGCTGCCCATGCCGGCGGGAGCCACATTGTCCGTGATCGTGCTGAAACGAATCGACGTCAATCCACGATCGTTGTAGACGCCGCCGCCGCGAATCGTAGCTGCGTTTCCCGAAATGGTCGAGTTGGTGATCTTTGTAAAATCCGGATTTGCCAAAACCGTTCCGTTGAATAGCCCGCCTCCCGTCTCGGCCGAGTTGCCGGAAATCGTCGTCGCGACCACTTCAAGCTTCTCAAAGTTTACGATTCCGCCGCCGTTTTCCCCGGCCGAGTTGCCCTGGATCACGCTCGCCGTGATGATCGACGTGCCGTCGTCGACATAGATTCCGCCGCCGTCGTCCTCGGCAGTATTTCCCATCACGATGCAGCTAGTCATCGTCAAATCACCCGTGTCCATGAGGATGCCGCCGCCGTTAGCCGCCGCGTTGCCGATGATAACGCAATTCGAGATCACCACGTCTTCCTGGCTCTGGATGGCTCCGCCCTCTTGAACATGATCGCCACCCGTCAGCGTGAATCCGCTGATCGTAAAGACCATCGGCGCGCCGACAAACACATCGTCATCCACGTCGAAGATCCGGCTGCCATCGCCGTTGTTTACGTCAGGCGTCGGATCGTTCCCCGATGCGTCGATCGTCAGCTTAGTCGCTCCCGGACCAGGGAGAACCAGCGTGTCGCGAACCTGGAATTCGCCGAGCTTAAGCAGAATCGTGGCCGGGCCCCCGCTCGTCAGCGCCGCTGCGAACGTAATCGTGTTGGCCCCGGTGCTGCCGTTGGCCAGGCCGATCGCCTCGCGCAGCGACATATCGCCGGCCGAATAATTGCCGTCGCTTTCATCGACCAGCGTATCGACCACGAGCGTCAAGTTGGCCACAGTTTGAACTTCATACGCCCCCATATCGATTCGCGCGCCGTTCATCCCGTCGCCATCAAAAACGCGAATGAACAGAGAACCTCGCTGATCGAAGAGTGGAACGTCGCCGACACCGGGCGCCGCGAACTGATTGCCCGAGTCGATCGCCGGGCTGCCAGGCAGCAGCGCGTGCGTTTTCGTCCGCCCGCCGTTGTCGGCCAGCGAGCCCAGCAGCGGATTGATCGGCACTGCAGCCGTTCCAATCAAATTGCCGCCAAGGTTGGTAAAAGTGCTGATCCCTGTGTTGTCGCCGATCAAGCTATCGCGAGCTTGGACCCCTCCGAACAGATCATCGCGTCCACCGCCGTAACGACTATTCCCGGCCACAATCGTGTGATCGAGCAAGGTACCGATGAGGAAGCCGGGGCCCGAGGTGTGATGGATTCCACCGCCACGGCCGCCGCCGGTTGCGTCCACGTCGGCGGTGTTGCCCGTGACTGTGCTGTGCTGCAGCGAGACCTGGCTGCCGAGCGACACGCGAATTCCGCCGCCATCGCCGCTGGCCGAGTTGCCGCTGATCGTGCTATTGCGAATCGTCGCCAGAACGCCACCGAAATCAATACCACCTCCGGCGCCATCTACGGTCCCGTCGAACAGGGCTCGATTTCCACTGATAGTACTGTTCGTGATCGTGGGGTTGTCGACCGAAGCATAGATGCCGCCGCCAAAATAGGCTTGGTTGTCATGGATCGTGCTGCCACTTAACGAGAAGGTGGAGCCCTGGGCGGAGATGGCGCCGCCAAAATGCGCCTCGTTGCCGCTCAGCGTGCTGTCGACGATTGTGATCGGACCGCTTTCGCTCGCAATCGCGCCGCCATCGAAGTTGGAGGTGTTGTTGTTGAGCGTGCTGTCGCTGATGTTGATCGCGGCCAAACGCGAATAGATGCCGCCGCCGCTATCCACGACCGTGTTGCCACTGAGCGAGCTGTTCTCGATCGTGATCGTGCCGGTGCCGAGGTTGTAGATTCCGCCGCCGTCATGGGCCATATTTCCATCGATCGTGCAATTGATGGCGGTGGGCCGACCGTAGATCCCGCCCCCGTACTTCGCCGAGTTCCCGCTGATCGTGCTGTCGTAAATGATCAACGGGCTGCCGCCGGCGATGCCGCCGCCGCTACCCACGGCCGAGTTGCCGCTGATCGTGCTCGACCGGATCGTCGTGTCGCTGGCCGCGCTATAGATGCCGCCGCCGAATTCCCGCCCCGAATTCCCGCTGACCGTGCAATCGATCATCTCGAGCTCGGCAAAACGGTTGCCGATCCCGCCGCCGTGGTCCGCGGAGTTGTCCCTAATCACGCAGCCTGTCAGAGTCAATTTGTCAGAATTGTAAATCGCGCCGCCGATTGCATATCCGTTCGGTTCTGCGATGTCGCCACCCGTGAGCGTGAGGCCGCTAATCGCAGCGACCGCGTTACCAGTATTTTCGAGATTGATGCGGATAACTCGACTGCCGTCGCCGTTGTTGATGGCAGGAGTCGGGTCGCTTCCCGAGGCGTCGATGGTGAGTAAGCCTGCGCCCGGGCCCGTGATCGTCGCCGACTCGGACATCGAGACATAACCCATTTTGAGGACGATCGTGGCCGGCCCGCCGGCCGTCAAGGCGGCGGCAAACGAAATGGTGTTGGCGCCCGGGCTGCCGTTGGCCGCGCTCATGGCCTCGCGGAGCGAGATATCGCCCGGCAAATAGTTGCCGTCGAGCTCATCGACGAGCGTGTCGACGACGAACGACGAAGGGGCAAGCGTCTGTCGCTCGTAGGCGCCAATGTCGATCCGCGCGCCGCCAGCGCCGTCGCCGTCAAAAACGCGCACAAACGGCGAACCGCGCTGGTCATTGGCGGGCGGCGCGGCGAACGACGGATCGCCCGCGTCGATCGCCGGGCTGCCGGCCAAGAGCATGTGAGTCCCCGTCGGCCCGCCGTTGGGTTGTGCCCCCCCGGGCGCCAGCATCGCGTCAATCGGCGACGCGCCGGTGCCGACCTGATTACCGTTCGTCCCGTGGCTGATGCCCGTCATCCCTGTATTTACGCCGACCAGATTGAAAGCACTCGATGCGACGACGGCGCCGAAGATATCGTCGCGCGTAACGGGCGTCGAACTTCCGCGAGTGTTTCCAGCCACAATCGTGTGGTTAAGCGTCGCATTGCTGAGCACCGAGTTGACAAACACGCCGCCACCGTTGCCCGTCCCATTCAAGTCGTCGTCAGCCCGATTGAGCGTGATCGTGCTGTGTCGCAGGCTGACGTCGCCGAACAGCGCCACCACGCCACCGCCATTGAGCCGCGCCTCATTCTCGCTGATCGTGCTATTGGTAATCGTCATCAGCCGACCGATGCCGACCTGCACGGCGCCACCGCCTACGTTCGCCCGATTGTTGGAGATCGTGCTCGAATCGATAGTTGTGGTCGTATAGTTGCTATAGACTCCGCCGCCACTCCCCGTGCTCGACACAGAGTTATTAAAGAACGTGCTCTGCGAGATCGTCATGGTCCCAAAGGTGCTGTAGATACCGCCGCCGCGGCCAAACAAGACATTGTTTCCGCTGATCGTGCTGGCTTGGACCGTCAGGTTGCCGCCGTTGTTCACGATGCCGCCGCCATGGAAGCCGGTCGTCGTCGAACCGGCCGAATTACCGGTGATCGTCAGGGCCGTGAGCGTCAAAGTCTCTCGGTTCGAGATAGCGCCGCCGCCGAGGATGCTGGCCACGTCGCCGCCCGTGAGCGTCAGCCCGCTGATCGCCACAGTGCGCACCGTCCCCGTGCCATCATCCACGTTGAAGATCCGCGCGCCATCGCCGTCGTTGGTGCCGTCGGCGTCAGGATCAAACGCTTTGATCGTGAGCAGCTTATCGCCGGGCCCGTTGATCGTGAGGTCGTTGTTGATCACGATCTCGCCAACGTGGCCGACATTAGTGAGCGGAATGATGCCGGTCACCGAGAAGCCGATCGTATCGGACGCATCCGTATTGTCGGCATTCGCCGCCAACACCGCTTCACGCAACGAGATGCCGTCGGCGCCGGGAGTCGCGATCAGCGCGGCAATCGACGTGGTCGTGCCGTTGACCACGTCGTTCAGATTGCCGACCGTCACATTGGCCAGCAGCCGCCGGTCTTCCAGCAGCTCGATGGATAGCCGGCGCGAGAGGGGAAACAGGGCGCTCGCCGGCCTCCGCCGGGCCGAGCGGCGGCCTGTACCGATTCGAGACGGAACTCGATGGAAGCGCCCTCGGCGGAACATATGCGGACCCTCCATTGGTTGCGCGAATCTATGAAGTTCCGCCAGTATATCACCCCCCGTCCACTGAGCAAGAAAATTCACGCAGCAATCGCGCCCGCCCAATATAGCCGCGGCATTCTGCCGTGAACCAACCCGCCGCCAACCATGCGAACGTTCCGGCTTCACAAACCCACCGCGAATAACCTCTCCCTCCAGAAGCAGACTCGCCGAGGCGAGTCGAAGATCCGCCGGGTGCCACTGGCTCAACTCGACTGTCTTCGGCGAGCTTAGACCCCGAGCCTGTCGAGGGGAGCTCGCCGAAGTCCGCCAGTGCCGTCAACTCAATCTGACGCTCAATCACCGTCCGCTCGTGATGGCTCTTCCTTCCGCATG
>JBIOWO010000084.1:0-16774 GCA_044868555.1 Lacipirellulaceae bacterium
GCTTTACGTGTTCGCATTGCCGACCGATCACTGCTTCTGTTACGGCACACGGAGTGTGCCCACTACATTCGTATGAAGGCATTTCGAATCGGCGTTTATCCGGGCGACGGGATTGGGCCGGAGGTTATTGACCAGGCGCTGCGGGTGCTTGATCGGGTACAATCCCTCGACGGCGGATTTTCGTTGGATGCGACGCGATTGCCGTGGGGTTGCGACTATTACCAAGAACACGGCCAGTTGGTTCCGGACGATTTTCTCGACACGTTGGCGAAGTTCGACGCCATTCTTTTGGGCGCGATCGGCGATCCGCGACGGATTCCGGACCACCAGAGTTTGCGGCCGCTGATTCAGTTGCGGCAGCGGTTCGATCAGTATGCGTGCGTGCGGCCGGCCCGGCTGCTCGCCGGGGTGCGGCCCATGCTGGCCCGGACGCAAGAGATCGACATGGTCGTCGTGCGCGAGAATTCCGAGGGCGAGTATCTGCCGTGCGGCGGGCGGGTGCGGCCGGGCGAGACGGAGGAAGTGGCGATCCAGACGGCCGTCCATTCGCGGCGCGGGGTCGAGCGCATCTTGCGATTTGGATTTCAATTGGCTCGCTCGCGCCGGCGCCGGCTGACGATGATCACCAAATCCAACGCGCTGCCATTCGGCTTCGTGCTGTGGGAGGAAGTGCTGGAAAAAGTGCGGAGCGATTTTCCGGACGTGGAGGCCGATCGGCAGCACGTCGACGCGGCGGCGATGAATTTTGTGCGCCGGCCCGATTCGTTTGACGTGATCGTGTCGTCGAATTTATTCGGCGATATTCTGAGCGACCTGGGGGGCGCCATCGTCGGCGGGCTGGGACTGCTCGCAAGTGCGAACTTGAACCCAGAGCGAAAATTCCCGTCAATGTTCGAGCCGGTTCACGGCTCGGCGCCGGACATCGCCGGGCAGGGCGTGGCCAACCCGGTGGCGGCGATCCTGAGCGCGGCCATGATGCTCGATTGGCTGGAATTGGGCGGGGCCGCCAAACGAATTCGCGACGCGGTCGACGCGGCAATAGCCGGCGGTGCGACCACCCCCGATCTGGGCGGCACGCTCAACACGGCTCAGATGGCGGACCGGATTTTGGATCGCATTGAGTAGCAGGCGTCGTTGTTCAACAGGGAGTTCTCTATGCATCGCTATTGCTGTGGGCTATTGGTTGTCGCCGGTCTGGTCTTACTTATTGCGCCGGCCGTCACGGCGGAAGCAATTCAACTGCATCTCGACGCGACCAACGCGCCTCTGAAGCGGCTGGCCGTACATCTTGTGATTCCAACGAAGCCGGGCCCACTGACACTCTTTTACCCGAAGTGGATCGCCGGCGAGCATGGCCCGGTGGGGCCGGTGACGGATTTGACAAGCATCAAGATTCGCGCGGGCGGCCAACTTGTTGCGTGGAAGCGGGATGAGGAGGACATGTTTGCTCTCCATCTTACCGTACCGGACGGGACATCGAACATTGAGGTGGATGCCGAGTTAATTTCGCCGCCCATGTCGTCGATGACGCCGAGATTAGCGGTAATTTATTGGAACCAGGTGCTGCTGTATCCGGGCGGGGGCGCGATACAGCGGACCGAGATTGAGCCTTCGCTCACCTTGCCGAAGGATTGGAAGATGGCCTGCGCGCTGCCGCTAGCGAGCACTGGGGCGGACGGCGAGATTCGCTTCAAAACGGTGACGCTGGAGCGGCTGTGCGATTCGCCGGTGCTGTGCGGACGGTACTTCAAGGAGGTGGCAATCGGTCCGCCGAACGGAGCCAAGCACTGGCTGTGCATCGCGGCGGATTCGGAGGCCGCGCTGGAGCTGACGCCGCAGCTGAAAGCAAACTACGACCGGCTAGTGGCCGAAGCAACAGCGCTGTTTGGAGCGCGGCATTATGACTCATACCGCTTCCTGCTGACGCTCAGCGATCATGTGGCGCACTTCGGTTTAGAGCATCACGAGTCGAGCGACAATCGGGTGGGGAGCGAATGCTCATCGACCCGTCGCATCGCGAGACGTACGATGCGGTGCTGCTGTCGCATGAGTTCGTCCATTCGTGGAACGGCAAATATCGCCGGCCGGCAGGACTGGTCGGCGATGACTTTCAAAAGCCGATGCGAACAAAGCTGCTGTGGGTGTATGAAGGGTTGACGGAATATCTAGGCCGGGTGCTGGCAGCGCGGAGCGGATTATGGACACCGGAGCTTTCGCACGACGGTTTCGCACGGATCGCCGGGTGGGCGCAGAATCAGACGGGCCGCGACTGGCGTTCGCTGGAAGACACGGCGGTGGCGGCCCAGCATTTGTATCGTTCGCGGGCGGACGGCGGCGCCCGACGTCGCGGTGTGGACTTCTACGACGAAGGGGCGCTGATTTGGCTGGATGTTGACACGCTGATCCGCGAGAAGTCGGTCGGCAAGAAGAGCCTGGACGATTTCTGCAAGAAGTTCTTTGGCGGCGAGAGTGGTTCGCCCGAAGTGAAAACGTATGAATTTGAGGACGTTGTCGCGGCGCTCGACAGCGTGGTGGAGTATGACTGGAAGAGCTTTTTCGAGAAACGCGTGATGCAGGCAGGTGCCGAGCCGCCGCTCGATGGCATCGCGCGCGGCGGTTGGAAGCTGGCGTACGCGGGGAAACGTACTAAAGGCCAGGAGGCCGAGGAAACTGAAGACAAGAAATTCGATCTGACGGCATCGATCGGTTTGCAATTGAAGGAAGACGGCACGCTCATCGACGTGATCCCGCTGAGGCCTGCGGACAAGGCTGGTGTCGCGCCGGGGATGAAACTGATCGCGGTCAACGGCCGCAAGTGGACGCCGGAAATCCTTCGCACGGCCATCGCGGGCACGAAGGACGGGAAGGGGAAACTCAATTTGCTGCTTGAGAACTCGGAATTTTTCGAGACGCTCGAGATTCCGTATACTGACGGGGAGAAGTATCCGACGTTGGAACGGATGCCGTCGCATCACGATTATCTCAGCGAGATCTTGAAGCCGCAGACGCCGGTTGAAGCGACGAAGTGAGGCGAAGTCTGCTACGCCCTGCGCTGGAAACTCAGGGCGTGTCACCCTCGGTGATTTGCAGCTCGGCTTCGATGCGATCAAGGCGGGCGGAGATGCGGCGGAGATACTCGATGACGATCGCGTGGGTGTACTGGGCGTCGATTCCGACGGGCGAATCGGGCACGGCGATACGGTCGACGATGTAGTCGTACTGGTCTTTCGGGATGAGAAGCGGTTCGGTGCTCATGCTTGCCTCCAACTCTTGAGAAATGAATTGAACCACAACGACACGAAGAACACGAAGAATTCAGGATGAGTGATGAGAGATAGGGGATGAAGGATTGCGACTTATGGATACACATTCGGTCATCTTTCATCCTTCATCACTTCTTCGCGTCCTTTGTGTTCTTCGTGGCTAGTTATTTCTTTGGTAGGGCGCGAATAGCTCCCACCGATACGCCGCCGTCGACCAGGATTGTCTGACCGGTGATGTAGCGGCCGGCGTCGGAGGCCAACAATAACAGCGTGCCGTCGAGTTCGCCCGGCGCGCCGGGTCGGCCGAGCGGGATGCGCTCGCAGAGGTATTCCAACCAGCCCGGGTCTTCGTACAGCGCGCGGTTCTGTTCCGTCTTGAACCAGCCGGGGGCGAGGCAGTTGACGGTGATGCCGTGCGGGCCCCAATCGGCGGCGAGGCTCATGGTCATCTGTTTGACGCCGCCGCGGCTGGCGCCGTAGGGTGCCAGGCCCGCATAGCCGGCGACGCAGGTCACCGAGCCGATGTTGATGATTCGTCCGTAGCGGCGGGGCGTCATGTCGCGGGCCACGGCCTGGGCGACGAAGAATCCGCCGCGGAGGTTGGTGTCGACGATCGTGCTCCAGTCTTCCCAAGTGACATCGAGGGCCGGCTTGCGGATGTTGCAGCCGGCGTTGTTGACGAGGATGTCGATGCGACCAAGCTGCCCGACCGCCGTGGCGACGGCCTCGCGAATACTGGCTTCGCTGCGGACGTCGAGGGCGATCGGGGCGACGCGTCGGCCGAGCGATTCCAGCTCGTTGACGACGGGGGCGAGCGAGTCGCGCGTGCGGCTGGTGATCGCGAGGTCGGCGCCTGCGGCGGCCAGGGTGCGGGCGAATTGGAGGCCGAGGCCGCGGCTGGCGCCGGTGACGAGGGCGACTTTGTTGGTGAGGTCGAAGGTGGTGGGCATGGAATGACGAATGACGAATGGCGAATGGCGAATGACGAATGGGCACCTGCTTTCATTCGTCACTCGTCATTCGGAAATTCGTCATTCCCTAGTTGGTTTGAGGATTACTTTCATCAATCCCGGTTCGCGGTTGTAAAGACGTTCGAACCAGTGGGGGCCGTCGGTGAGGGGGGCGATCGCGCTGATGAGCGGGGCGACGCGGATTGAGCCGTTCGCGACGAGCTCAATCGCCCGCGGGTATTCGCCGGCGGAGGCACAACTGCCCAGTAGCGTCAGCTCGCGGGCGACGACCACTTGGAGCGGCAGTGGCACTTCAGGCGAGACGTTGCCGACCAGGCCGACCTGCCCACCGCGGCCGACGCAGCCGATCGCCGTGGCTATGGCCGGGGCATTGCCGACGACCTCCATGGCGATGTCGGCGCCCCGGCCGGACGTTCGTTCGAGGACGGCGGCGATGGCGTCGGTTTCGTGGCTGTTGATGGTCGCGGTGGCGCCCAGTTCTCTGGCGAGTTGCAGCCGGCCGCTGTCTACGTCGACGGCAATTACGTCGTCACAGCCGGCCAAGCGAAGGGCTTGGATTACCAGCAGGCCGATCATGCCGCTGCCGACTACGACGGCTCGAAATGGGTCGGGGCCGAGGGAGTCGGGACTCTTTTGCGACTGGAGCGCTGAAGAGCAAGCGGCGGTTTCTTGTCGCAAAAGACTCCCGACCCCAGTGGTGATGCGATCCACTGCGTGGACGGCGACGGAAACTGGTTCGATGAAGGCGGCGTGCTCGAAGGGCATGCCGGCGGGTAGTGGGTAGAGGATGTGCTCCGGCACGGCGACGAACTCGGCGAACGCGCCGTGCTGACGGTACTCGTCGCAAGCAACGCCGAGGACGCGGCGATCGGTGCAGAGGTTCACCTTTCCCCGACGGCACGAATCGCACTGGCCGCAGAAGATGGTCGAATCGAAAGTGACCGGCTGGCCGATACGTGCGGGGTCCACGGCGTCGCCCACTTCGGCGATGACACCGGCCGCCTCGTGGCCCATCACCAACGGCGGAATCCGCCGGCCGGTGGAGCCGTCGTAGCCGTGGACATCGCTGCCACAGATTCCGCAGGCGCCGACGCGAATCAGTACGTCGTGCGGCCCAATCGCCGGGCGGTCGAGGTCCGTAAGTTCCAGCTTGCGGTAAGCAGTGAGCAGGAGGGCTTGCATCGTGTCAACATATAGCCGACCCATCTTGGGTCGGACGGGCTCGTGAAATCAAGCGGGTCGCAACCCGGCCAGGATGGCCGGGCTATCTGTCCGCCGGCCAGGATGACCGGGCTATCTGTCGGCCGGCCAGGATGACCGGGCTATTTTTTCTCTTCGAATCCTAGGCCCTTGGTCGAAGTTGGAATTCTGAGGACGTAATCGTCAGCAGCGATGAACAGCGTCGAGCCGTCTTCGCCGAATGCGCAGTTGGCAGTGCGTTGGGTGGTGATCAGCGAGCCCAGGTGCTTGCCTTCGGGCGTTAGAACTATGACGCCGCCGGGGGCGGTGGCCCACACGTTGCCGTGCACGTCGACGGCCAGACCGTCGGCGGAACCGCGATTCCATTTGCGGGCCAGGTCCGCTCCGTCAAAGAATTTCTTTCCCTCACCGATCGAGCCATCTTCATTGACGGGAAACGCCATCCAAACCAGCCGCTGCGGATACGAGTTGGCCACGTACAGCGTCTTTTCGTCCGGCGAGAGGCCGATGCCGTTGGGCCGTTCCATTTCCTTGGTAAGCAGAGTGACCGCTCCGTCGGGTGCAATGCGAAAGACGCCCTGAAACGGCAATTCCTTGGCGGGGTCCTCCATCTGCTGCTCAAGGCCGTAGGGCGGATCGGTGAAGTAGATCGCGCCGCTGGAATGGACGACGAGGTCGTTAGGGCTGTTGAACCGCTTGCCATCGTAACGGTCGGCGACAGTGACGAATTTTTGCCGCGGCAGGCCGAGGCGGTCGAGCCGGGCGACGCGGCGGTCGCCGTGCTGGCACAACAGCAGCCGGCCCTGGAGATCGACGCCGAGTCCGTTGGAGCCCATTTCGGCGCCGCGCGGCACGTCGCCTGTGTAGCCGGACGGATTCAGATAGGGCAGGCAGCCGTACTTTTCGTCCCAGCGATGAATCGTGTTGGTGAGCACGTCGGAAAACAGGAGGAACTTGCCCTCGCGGATCCAGACCGGGCCTTCGGACCATTGGATCCCCTCCGCGATGACCTCCATGCGGGCATCTTCGGGGACAAGCTTGTCGAAAGCAGGATCGAGCCGCTCGACGATGCCCATGGTCCGGGGCGTGGACAACTGGGCGCGTGCCGGGTGGCAACACATCAGCGCTGCCACGAGAAGTAACCATCGGAGAATCGTCCGTCCGCTTGCTCCGCAGAGATCGAGACGCTGACGCATGGTGAGTCCGCCGCAGTGGGTGCCAAGGTGTGGATCATCGGTTTTGGGCCGGACTGTATGATACTGGGGTCGGGGAACGATTTCCACGCTGGGGGCGGGGAAATGTTGGGGGCGCGGCGGGACGCGCGTCGCAAGCGACGCCGCCAAATGGCCGAAGATTGCCAATGTGAGGCTACTGAATTTCGACCCACTTGATGATTTTTACGCCTTCGAACGCGTTGCCGCCGTCGTATAGTGCCTGAATTTCTGTGGGGCACAGGGCGCGATTGTACACGCGGGCATCGTACATCTTTCCTTGATAGTACGCGTCCGCCGCCCAGTTACTGCGGCCGATAAAATTGCTGCTCCGCGTCACGCTTGCCGGCACGCCAATCGTTGGATAGCCGCTCGAGCCGGAAGTAATTGAGATTTCGGCGCCGTCTTTGTAAAGCTTGGCTAAGCCGGCCGCGTTGACCGTCCCGGCATAATGGTGCCATTCATTCAACGTGATCGCGCTCGAGGCGCGTACATAGGTTTTGGTGCTGCTGTTGCCATGAATGGCAAGTTCCAACGTCGTGGTCGTCGATTGCCGAGCGAGGAAGATGTTGTAACTATCCTGCGTGACGCCGAGCTCGATAAAACGTGCCCATGAACCGGCCGCCGTGGGGCGAGCCCAGACGGCGAAAGTCAAGCCCTGGCTGAAATCGGAGCTATCGCTAGGGAGCGAAACATAATCATTCGAGCCGTCGAATTGCGCGGCGTAGGTGCCCGAAGCGGGGCCGGTCTCACCTAGCGTGACTCCATTGACGTAGCTCCCGTTGGTGCCCGCGGGGGCCGAGTTGACCGCCGTCGTCCCCGTGGTTTCATTGAGCGTCCAATATCCGATGGAGCCACACAGCTCTGCGATATCGCTGGCGCACAGACGGCGGTTGTAAACGCGGAAATCGCGCAGAGCGCCTTGCCAGTATTCGGTGCTGCCGGTACGCGTGCCGAAGGAGAGTATCGCTGCGGACTGGGCAATCAGGTCGTTGCTATTGGTGCCGCTAGCGTCAAGCTCGCCGTCGATGTAGATGGCATAGCCATCGGTATCGGAATCGTACGTGGCGGCCACATGGTACCAACGGCCCGATTCGTTGAGCGGGATCGTTGTGCCGATCGTCGAGCCGCCGTCGGCGCAGAGGTCGAAAATTAGTCGTCCGTCGGTGATCTGCCGACCTTCCCAATCGGCGCCGGTGCCGAATAAACGGGAGGTGGAAGCCGGCGTGCCGGAGGACTTCATCCAGAAGGCCACGGTGCCCGCCTCGGGCGGGGAGAAGCTGCTGGCGGTTTGCGCGACGCCACCGGTGCCGTTGGTTAAAAGAGCATAATCGCCCGCGCAGTTCGTGGTCCAGGTGGCTCCTCCGGACAGCGTGGCATTGTTGCCGATTCCCGAGCTGTCTGCGGCCGTGGTGCCCGAACCCTCGCCAAATTGCCAGTAACCAACGGGCCCGGCGAGTTTTCGAATGTCGGACTGCTGCAGCGCACGGTTGTAAAGCCGCACGTCGCGGATCATGCCGTTGAACAAATCGGTGCCGGATCGGCCGCCGATGTAGAGCGACCGCGTGTCGGTGGCGATAGTGCCGGTGCGCGCCGTAGAGCTGTCGAGTTCGCCGTTAATGTAAATCTTGACGATTGCGCCGTCCCAGGTTGCCGCGACGTGATACCAGACGCCGGTCGATAAAGTCGTGGTGCTTTGAATTCCCGCATCATCGTTGACATCGAGGCCTAATTCAACCTTTCCGTCGGCGATGTCAAGTTTGTAATTGTTAGGCGGGCTGTCGCCCTTTCGCAGTATGGTGTCGACGTCGGACCCTGCGCCCCAGGAGTCACCCTTAATCCAGGCAGCAATGGTGAGCGACTCGATCGGCTGCAAATGAGACGCGTTCGCGATACTCACATAGTTCGTCGAGCCGTTGAAATCGAAGACGCGCATGCCGCCGCAATCGGTCGACCAGTTCGCCGTACCGCTTACCGTGCCGTTGGTGGCGAACGGCGAGGAGTCGGTCGCTGTCGTGCTGCTGGTGTGATTCAGCTTCCAATGACCGACGAACCCGTAGAGTTCGGCCACGTCGGAGGCGGACAGCGCGTAGTTGTAAGCTCGGATGTCGTCCATGAGTCCAGTGAAGTCGTTGCTGGTACCGCTGTTTCCTTGGCGGCCAATGACGGTGTTGCTTCCGCCGCCCGAGTACGACACATTCG
Source organism: Lacipirellulaceae bacterium (assembly GCA_044868555.1). GTDB lineage: Bacteria > Planctomycetota > Planctomycetia > Pirellulales > Lacipirellulaceae > JABDGM01. The sequence continues at coordinate 8,848 of JBIOWO010000084.1, forward strand.
ATGTGGTCGTCGTGGAGGCGACCTGTACTCCGTCGACGTACAACTTCAGACTATCACCAGAATTGCTGAACACACCGGCAAAATGGTGCCACCCGGTGCCGGCGTACGTGGTAGCGACTGACGCGGTGACAAATGACGAACCATTATAAAACGCAACCTTCGTGGCCCCGGACTCGTCGAGTCGTAAATACACTCGGTCGCCGAGACTAATCACTTCCGCGCCGCTCGTATCGGCGGTGGTCAAATTTCCCCAGGCTGCGACCGTGAACGAACTGGGGCTCCCCAATAAACCGGTGGCCTGAATCTTCGTGGAACCGTTGAAGGAAAAACCGTTATTGAGAACTGCGGAGGTCCAGCTGGCAGTGCCGGTGACGGTGCCGGTTCGGTTATAAGCGGACGAATCAGCGGCGGACGTACCGCTCGATTCATTGAGCTTCCAGTGGGCGATCTTGCCATAAAGATCTAGTATTTCCGCAGCTGAGAGGGCGTAATCGTAGACCCGCGCGTCGTCCACCAGGCCGGTCAGGTCGAGATCGGTACGTGTGTTGCCGTGTCGACCGATGCGCGTGGCGCTGCCCAGTCCGGTCCAGACGATGGAGGACGAGGTCGTGTTGCTGGCGGCCAATGCACCGTCAATATATAGCTTAACGCTGTTGCCTGAGTCGTCGAACGTGAGGACGAAATGGTGCCACCCAGTTCCGACGTAGCTGGTAGTCGTGATGACATTCACCCAAGTGGAGCCGCCGATATAGATCGAACCGGTTGGGCCGCCGTCACTGACGTTATGGACACGCAATACCACGTAGTCGCCAAGACTGATGGCTTCGGCGCCGGCCGAGTCACTGGCCGTGATATTCACCCAGCAGGCCACCGAAAGGCTTGCGGGATTGCCGAGCAAGTTGCCGATCTCGATTTTGGTCGAGCCATTGAAGGAGAAGCAGTTGTTGATCATGCCACTGGTCCACGTGGCAGTGCCGGTGACCGTGCCGGTGTAGCCGTTGCCGGTGGAATCGGAGGCCGATGTGCCGCTGGATTCGTTCAGCTTCCAATGGGCCCGCAAATTCTGACCGAGGGCGTCCGGAGAGAACAGCGACGCCAGCGCTAGCACCGCGATGGGCAGAACTTTCTTGCTGAATGGCACGATGTGCATACCATGGCTCCGCGCGGGCGATTGGCAGGCTGGAACGCATGGGCTCCGTCCGCCGCCGTTTCCTCCGCGATAAAAGCCTAGCTTTCGCTGCGAATTGGCCGGGGGCAGATCGCGCCGCCCGGAATCGCTGGCGACCGCGCGTCGGCTGCCGTGGCGGGTGCATTTCCGGCACAGTCGTAATAAACCATCGGCGGCGGATGGAAATGCCGCTGGGGCGGCGTTAAAATCGACAGCCGATCGCGGTGAATTCGTAACCATCCATTACCACGGGCGAGGCGATTTATGAAGTTCTTGATTAGCATCGGGATGAGCATGTTGTTGGTCGGAATGGCAAAGGCGGAGGTAACCGTGAGCGAGTTCGGCAACACGGCAGATGGAACACCCGTAAAGCAGTACACGATCACCAATAGCAACCGGGTTACGATCAAGCTGATCGATCTCGGCGCGACGCTCCGCGAATGGCTCGTGCCGGACAAGAATGGACAGGTGGCCGACGTCGTGTTTGGGTTCGACGACCCGGCCGGGTATGCGTCGAAGGACAACGGTTACTTTGGCCACACGATCGGCCGCGTGGGGAACCGTATCGGCGGGGCGAAGTTCACCGTGGATGGCGAGGAATACAAGCTGGCCGCGAACGACAACGGGAACACGTTGCACGGCGGGGCGACGCGGAGCTTCGATAAAGTCGTGTGGAAGGGCGCGCCGTTCGAAAATGCCGCCGGGGAAGGCGTGGTGTTCCGGTACACGAGTCCGGACGGTGAAGAAGGATTTCCCGGCAAGCTCGATTGCAAAGTGACCTATACGCTGACGGACAAGGACGAGGTCCGCATCGACTACGAGGCGATGACCGACAAGGCCACGCCGGTGAATCTTACGAACCACACCTATTTCAATCTGGCAGGGGCCGGTTCGCCGACGATCAACGATCACGAGGTGATGATCGTGGCCGATAATTACACGCCGGTGGACGAGCTGCTGATTCCCACCGGAGAAATTGCGGCGGTAGCGGGCACGCCGTTCGATTTTCGCGAATTCCATGCGATCGGCGAGCGGGTGGCGCAGCTCAACGACAAGCCGGGCAAAGGTTACGACCACAATTTCGCGCTCAACAATCAGGACGGCGACCTGGCAGTGGCGGCGAAGGTCCGCGACCCGAAATCGGGCCGAGTGCTGACTGTGTCGACGACGGAGCCCGGCATTCAGTTCTACGGCGGCAATTTTCTCAACGGCGCGAAGGGCAAGGGCGGCAAGACGTACGCGCATCGCAGCGGCTTGTGCCTGGAGACGCAGCATTATCCGAACGCGGTCAACGAGCCGAAGTTCGCGTCGACCATCTTGAAGCCGGGCGAGACGTATAAGAGCACGTGCGTGTATCAGATCACCGCGGAGTGACGGCGGCGGCACGAGAAATCGCGGCTGGGCGCGATGCCAATCGCATGATGCGCCGAGCGGCCGATCGAAGAACAAACTGGTTTGCCGGCAAAAAAAGTTGACGGGCCTGTACGCGCTGATATAGTGAAGGCACGGGCCCATCATGGGATTTTGGCCAATGGATGTGAAGCGGCTCCTGCCCGGAGCCAACTGAGTCGAAAATTCATTCTGACTGAATCGCTCGTGAACAAAACGGCAATTGGATTCTCTCTAGCGCGACTGGCGTCGCAGAGCGAATCCAACTGCCGTTTTTTTGTTTCTATTGAAAGGTAGTATTCGCAAAACAGGTGTAAGTTGTGAAGTCATTTGCTGATCGAATTCGTGGTGCGTCGATCTTCGGGCTGGCTCTGTCGCTCGGGATGTGCGCACTTGTCGACCGGTGCGACGCGACCGTCGCCGCCGGATACATCGACGACTTTAACGACGGTGCTTTGCATGGCTGGAAGGTTGGTCAAAGCGGCGGCTTTCCGAATATCTCGATGAATAATGGAATCGGTGGGGCCGGCGACCACTCGCTGTTTATGGCGACTTCCGGCGCCGGCGGCGAACAGTCGCGGCTGCTGGTCATTAACGACACGGCCGCAAACAATGGGAATTGGGAAGGCAATTGGACGGCTGCGGGCGTATCTCAAATCGAATTGGACGTGCTGAACCCCAATACCTTCCCGCTGCAAATGCGGATCGGAATCGCCGGTCCTGGTGGAGTCTTTGGCGGCGGTGGCGGGGACACGTACGTTTCCGATGCGATCAGCGTTGCCGCGACTCCCAACGTTTGGCAACACATCGTCTTTCCTGCTCGAGCCGTAAACTTTCACCCCTTCGGCGGCACTCCCGAAGACTTGTCGGCCGCATTGGCGGCGGTAACTCACTTCCGCATTTTGCACAATCAGGAGCAGGACTTTGCCGGCGAGTTTCTGGCGGGACAGTTCTACCTCGACAACATCCGCCTGGTAGTGCCGGAGCCGGCGTCGTGGCTATTTATGACCGGGTTGTTCGTATTCTCGTGGGTCCTGGTCCGCAGGCGGGTCTGAAGTCGCTAGCGCGTCTGGAAAAAAGGGCCGAACTGATTCCGGCCGGCGGTTTGCGGCAGTGGATGGAAAATCTGCGCTCCGCCGGGTTACAATGATTCCAGTTATTGTTAGTGGGTCCCACGCAGCGCGACCCACGGCTACAAATACGACTTAATGGTTTGGCTGGAGCAAAATACGAAATTCCGTTCCATGGGGTGCCTGGGGTCGAGCGTCAGCGAGCCCCCAGATCGCGCAGTACTGGGGGCTCGGCTCAGCCTCGACCCCAGCCACCCGACTGCATTTTCGAAAGTTGCCTTAGAAGCCTGACCAACGCAGGAGACCATCCATGAAGCCATCTCGCCGCGAGTTTCTTCAGCGTTCGGCCGCGGCCGGCGCACTACTTTCCACACCCTCGATTTGGTCGAGCCGCGCGGCGCACGGGCAGCAGCCCAGCGGCCGGCTGAAGTTGGCGGCGATCGGCGTCGGCGGCAGCCGCGGGGCTTACGCCCAAGGCGGCTCGGTCGCCATGCGGGCATCACATTTTGCCGACATGGCGGCTGTCTGCGACGTGGACGAGGTCCACATGAGCGAGTTCAACAAGAAGTTCGGCGGCAAGCTCAAACAATATCGCGACTACCGAGAGCTGCTGGAAAAGGAGCGGCCCCAGGTCGTGACCATCGGCACGCCCGACCACTGGCACGTGCCGATCGCCATCGCGGCTTTGAAGTCCGGCTGCGACGTGTACTGCGAAAAGCCGCTGACGCTGACCATCGAGGAAGGCTTCCGCATCCGCGACGCGGTGAAGGAATCGGGCAAGGTGTTTCAGGTGGGCACTCAGCAGCGGAGTGAACATAAGCTTGTATTCCTGCAGGCGATCGCGCTGGTCAAGAGCGGCCGGCTCGGCAAGAAAGTGAATGTCCACCTGGCAATTGGCGGCGGACCGCCTCAGGGGCCGTTTCCCACGACGGCGCCGATCGAGGGCCTGGATTGGAACATGTGGGTCGGGCCGGCCCAGTCGGCCGACTACTCGCCCGAACGGCGCAAGGAGTTTCGCTGGTTTTACGATTACTCGGGCGGCAAGATGACCGATTGGGGCGCGCACCACATTGATATCGCCCAATGGGCCCTCGGCAAGGACATGACGGGGCCGATTAAAGTGAGCGGCAAGGGCCGGTTCACACCCATCGTGCCGGACCATTTCGACTGGATCGCGTACCTCGACGGCCGCGCCGCCTTACCGAACGGCTACCACACGCCGACCAAATTCGACATCATGATGGAGTACGCCGACGGGACCGTCATCAACGTCTGCGACAACTACAAATCGGAAGACGGGCGGACGCATTTCGGCAACGGCATCCTCTTCGAGGGCGAAGACGGCCGGATTTTCGTGCAGCGCGATGACGTCGACGGCAAGCCATTCGACGAGATGACCGAGGCCGACAAGAAGCGGCTTGATGAGCAAGTGGTGGCGGTGTACGGCGGTAAGAAGCCGGGCGATCACATGGGCAACTTCTTTGACTGCATTAACACTCGCGAGAAGCCGATTTCGGACGTCGAGTCGCATCACCGGACGATGACAGCGTGCCATTTGTGCAACATCTCTTTGATGCTCGGGCGGGAAGTGCGATGGGACCCGGATGCGGAGAAGTTCATCGGCGACGAGCAGGCCACGATGCTGATGTCGCGACCGCGGCGGGAGCCGTACTCGTGGGGAGCAACGACGTAGGGAGGGGACAGGATACAGGATGCAGGGGGTTGGGAAGAATTTGATTGGTACGAGCATAAGCAAGCGGAGGCTGCCATGAGAACAATGGGGTCGTTGATCACGTTACTTGGCGTTTCACTCGTCGCGTTGCCTTCCGTATTCGCGCAGGCGCTGCCGACGCCGGAGGAACGACTGAATAATTCGCGACGGCATCACGAGTGGGTCGATATCGAGGCGCCGGGCGGGCGGAAGGTGCACACGTTCGTAGCCTTCCCGGAAACGGATAAGCCGGCCACCGCGGTGATCGTAATCCACGAAAATCGCGGACTGACGGACTGGGTTCGCGGCGTGGCCGACCAATTAGCGGAAGCGGGTTACATTGCGCTCGCGCCGGATATGCTGAGCGGCACGGGCCCAAACGGCGGGAACACGGAGTCGTTCGGCGCGCAAGATGCCGCAACGCGTGGCATTGGCAGCTTGCCGCCTGCACAGGTGACGGCAGATCTCGACGCGGTGTTCAAATACGCAAAAGAAATGCCCGCCGGCAACAAGGTGGTCGCGGTGGGCGGCTTCTGCTGGGGCGGCGGCCAGACTTTTCGATATGCCACGAATAATCCGGACGTTGCCGCAGCGTGCGTTTTCTACGGCTCTGAGCCGAGGGACGAAAAAGCGTACGCCAACATCAAGGCCCCGGTGTACGGATTCTACGGCGGCAACGATCGCCGAATTTCGGGCGCGGTGCCGGGCGTCACGGACAAGATGAAAGCGGCCGGCAAGACCTACGACCCGGTCGTGTACGAAGGCGCCGGCCACGGCTTCATGCGTCAGGGCGAAGCGTCGGCCGACGCGAACAACGCCGACCGCAAGGCCCGCGACCAGGCGTGGGAGCGGTGGAAGGGCATTCTTGCGGCCCTTCGTCCGGAGCGTTAAGCTCGGATTCTGCGCCACGAGTTCGGCGCTGCGGCTGGGTTGCGCGCACAGAATCGAGAGTTGGGCAAAAGCCTGACGGATTCGGAGTCTCGTTCCATGGACATGCAATGGCCGATCGGTGTGTTTGCCAGTATCGATGCCGGGCTGGGCGTGCGGCTGGAGGTGGCGCGGGAACTTGACGTGAGGACGATTCATCTGCACACGCCACATGCCGCGTCGCGCACACCACAGCTGGCGGCTGAGTTTAATCGGCGGCTCGAAGAGCTGGGCATCGTGACGACTGTGGTGTTCGCTGGATTTGAGGGCGAGAGCTACGCCGATATTCCGACCGTGAAGCGAACCGTGGGACTCATGCCGCGAGAGACGCGCCTGGCACGGACGACGGAGCTGAAGGCGATCGCCGATTTTGCCAATTTGCTGAACGTACAGGCGGTCGGCGTGCATCTGGGATTCGTGCCGCACGACACGGCCGACCCGGACTATGGTCTGATGGTCGAGCTGACGCGCGACGTGTGTGCCCATTGCCAGCGGAACCATCAGGCGCTGCATCTGGAAACAGGCCAGGAGCCGGTCGACGTGCTGATCCGGTTTCTGGACGATGTGGGGCGGGACAATCTGTTCGTGAATTTCGACCCGGCGAACATGATTCTGTACGGGGCGGGCGAGCCGCTGTCGGCGCTCGCGGAGCTAGGCTGGCGGGTGCACAGCGTGCACGCGAAGGACGCGACATGGTCGGACCGGCCGGGCCAGACGTGGGGCCGGGAGGTGCCGCTGGGCGAGGGAGCGGTCGATTTCCGGGCGTTTCTGGCAACTCTCCACCGCATCGAGTACGATGGACCGCTAACCATCGAACGGGAAATCCCGCAGGAGCCGGAGCGGCAGAAGGCGGAGATCGGGCGGGCGATTGAGTTGTTGGAGCGGTTGAAGAAGGAGTTGAGAGTTTAGTGTTGAGAGTTTAGTGTTAACTTCGGCGTGGGTTGAATTCTTGGGCACCCTCGACTCTCAACCCTAAATGCTCAACCATTCCCACTGAAAGCTTGCCAATGGCCGTGCGCACTCGGTTGTCGATCATGATGTTCCTCCAGTTTTTTGTCTGGGGAGCATGGTACGTGTCGATGACCGGATTCATCAATAAGGAGGGCATGACCGACCTGACTGGGGCGGCGTATTCCGTCGGTCCGTTGGCGGCGATCATCGCTCCGTTTTTCCTCGGCATGGTTGCCGACCGTTTCTTCTCGAGTGAACGCGTACTAAGTTTTCTGCATATCCTTGGAGGGCTTTTCTTACTGGCGGCGCCGTACGCGGCGCAGCCGTTTACGCTGAGCCCGGCGCCGGACGACGCCAGCCTGTTCTACAAGCTGGTGCTGCACGACTTGCCTGCCTACCGTCAACCGTTCACGCTGTTGCTATTCGCACATATGCTGTGCTATATGCCGACACTCGGATTGACCACCTCGTTGGCGTTCAGCCATCTGGAAAATCAGGAGCGCGACTTTCCGCTGGTGCGGGTGCTGGGGACAATTGGCTGGATCGTTGGCAATATTGCGGTCAGCTTGTTGCCGGGAACCGACACCTCGGCCTGGCAATTCTACTTGGCAGGTTTCGCTGCCTTGTTCCTGGGCTTTTACAGCATCACGCTGCCTCATACGCCGCCGCCCAGCAAAGGTAAGCCAACCTCGTTTGGGCAGATTTTGGGGG
>JBIOWO010000085.1:0-19575 GCA_044868555.1 Lacipirellulaceae bacterium
ACGCCGAATCTCCCGTCGGCGACGACTCCAAGAAGCATGGCGGCGTTGCCGCCGACGCTAAACGCAACGATGGCACCCAATGCATCGATTGCCACATGCCGTCGCGGCTGTACATGGTGATCGACGAGCGGCGCGACCACAGCTTCCGCATACCGCGACCCGATTTAACGGTGCAGCTGGGAACACCGAACGCCTGCAACGATTGCCACACCAAGCCGGAAGAGACGGCCCAGTGGGCGGCTGATGCGATCACGAAATGGTACGGTCCGCAGCGGCCGCAGGCACTGCCGCTGTGGGCGCCGGCGATTGCGGCCGGCCGCGAGGGTAAGCCGGAAGGCGAGCAGATGCTGCTGGATCTGGTCGAGCAGAAAGCGACGCCATCGATCGTGCGGGCGACGGCGCTCGATCTGTTGTCGAATTATCCGGGCGAGCGCAGCAACAAGGCGCTGCACGGAGCGCTGCACGACTTGGATCCGTTGGTGCGCGTGACGGCGGTGAGGCGGATATCGGACGACAATTCAACGCGGTTGGTCTTTGATCTATCGTATGCCACCGGTGACCGGATTCGGGCGGTAAGGTTGGCGGCGGCCGGACGGCTGGCGAGCCTGCCGCCGGAACAATTGGAAATGGCGCGCAAAGTGGAATCGTTCGAAGTAAAGTGGGACTCGGTCGAGCCGGCGATGAAGGAGTTTCGTGAGAGTCAGGCGCTGTCGTTGGATCATGCCGGCGGGCATTTGGTGCTCGGCGCGCAAGCGCGCCGCGATGGCAAGACAGCCCAGGCGCTGGAGCATTTCCGAACGGCGATCAAGTTGGAGCCGTACCTGGCAGGGCCGCGGGCCGAGTTGGCGTCGTTGATGCAGCAGGTCGGCAGCGAAGAGGCGGAGATTCGACGCTTGCGAACCGAGGAGGCCGACCTGTTGGAGCGCGACGCAAAGCTGGCGCCGGATAGTGCGCTGATTTTCTTTCAGTTGGGAAACTTGCGCTATCTGCTCGGCCAGCTCGATGAAGCACAGGCCGCCTACGCCGCGGCGGTGGAACGTGCGCCGCGAAGCTACGATTTCCTGATGATGCTCGCGCTGCTGCACGAGAGGCGGTACGGCCTCAGCGGCGACGAAGAGCAGTTCAACGCGGCCGTCGCGGCTTTGAAGAAGCTTGAGGAGCTGCAGCCGACCGATCCGCGGGGGCGAAGCATTTATCAACGGCTGATGGAAACGCGGCAGCAGAAAAAGGGGGGTGAGTAGGTGTCGGGTGTCGGGTTTCAAGTGCCAGAAACTGAAATCCGACACCCGACACCTGACACCTGAAACCTTCTGCTAGCGGCGACCCTTCGTGCTGCTAGCGGGTCTCGTCAAGCGCCTTCGTCGCCGCGGTCGATACCGACTAAGGACGGTGCCAGCGTCTGGCGCTAAACCGCAAGCGGATACTGCGCGCAGTCCGGCGGGAAGGGGGATGTTGATGCGCTCCGAATTCATTGCGCCGGTGCGTCGCGTGGTGCACACGTTGATGGCGTTTCATTCGCCGCCGGAGCTCGCGGCCGGCTTCACGCTCGGCATGATCATCGGCCTGGTTCCGAAAGGCAATCTCATCGCCCTCTCGCTGTGCGTGCTGTTGTTTTCGTTGCGAGTGAACAAGGGACTAGGCGTGGCGGCGGCCGTGTTGTTCTCGTGCTTCGCCACGTCGATCGATTCGTTCGCGCACAAGCTGGGGCAGATTGTGCTCAGCGCCGAGTCGCTGCAGGCCAGTTATGCGAGCGTCTACAGCATGCCGCTGGGGCCGTGGCTGGGCTTCAACAACACGGTGACGAGCGGCGCGTTGTTGGTTGGCGTGTATGTTTCATACCCCGTGTTTTTCGGGACGCGCACGGTCATCGTACAATTGTGTGGCACGCCCAGAGCGTCAAGCGATGGGCGTGGCGAGTGGCGTCACGGCGAACCACGCCCTTCGCTGGAAGCTCAGGGACGTGCCACCCAGTGGCACTTCAACGACGACGTCGACACGCGCATTGAGGTCGCAGCATGAGCCGATTGCGTCGTTGGCAATTCTGGTTACCCCGGCTGATGCTCGTGGCCGTCGTGCTGCTGGCCGTGCAGTATGGGCTGGGCGTTTTCGTGCGCTCGAAGGTCATCCATTTGGGCGAAGCGGCAATCGGTGCGCGGGTCGAGGTGGCCCATGCCCGCGTGTCGATCGTGAACCGGCAAGTCGTGCTCCGCGACCTGCGGGTGGCCGACCCGCGCCAGCCGCTGCAGAACCTGGTGGAAGCCGACCGCTGCGAGCTCGATGTCGCGGCCGGCCCGCTGCTCCACAAGCGGACCATCATCGAACGGGGGTCGATCACCGGCCTGCGTTTTGCCACGCCGCGGAATGAAAGCGGCGCGCTCGCCGACGCGCAACCGGCTGAAGGGGCCCGCTCGATCCAATGGTGGAACGACGCGACCAATCAGCAGACCGACGAATGGCTCGAGCACCTGGACCGCCGGTTCGATCCGAAGCGGATCAATCAGTTCGAGGCCATCAAGCGGACTGCGGGCCTGTGCGATCGCGTGCCGCAGCAGACGGCGGCGCTCGACAAGCGCGTGCAGGAACTGACGCGGCGCGCCGAGGAGCTGCAGGCCAAAGTGAATCGGGCGCTGGCGAATCCGTTGCGGCACGCCGAGTTTTTGCGGGCGGTCGTCGAGGAGATCCCCGCGCTCGTGCGGGAATTCGCCCAGGCGACCGACGAAATGGAGCGACTGCCGGACGTCATCGACGCCGACCGGCGGGCGATCGTCGCCGCCCGCCGCCACGACGAGGAGTGGCTACGCACCGAGTTGCAGATTCCGCCGGTGGATGCGGAGGCCTTGACCGATTATCTGCTCAAGAAGCAAGTTACCGCACCACTCGACGAAGTGATTGGCTGGCTGCGGTTGATCCGGCAGATCGTGCCTGCGACGCCGTCAATGGCAACGCCTGCGGGCCAGCGAGGCGAAGAGGTATTCTTCGCAGGCTGTGAGCGGTCGCCGCAAATTCTGGTTCGCGAGCTGGCGCTGGCGGGAATAGCCCGCGTCGGCGGCCAGCCGGTCGAATTGCGCGGCACGCTGTGGGATTTCGCCTCGACGCCGTCGCTCCATGAGCGGCCGCTGCGCGTGAAGCTGGCGGCCACCGGCTCGCTGCCGCTGGTGTTGCAGGCGACCGTCGATCGCACGGGCGATGTCGCTCGCGACGAGTTGATCGTGGACTCGACCGGCGTCGTGCTTCCGCCGGCCGAGCTGGGCGAATCGGAGCGGTTGCGGCTGACAATGGCGCCGTCCGTTGGAGCGCTGTCGATCAGCGTATCGCTCGACGGCGACCGGTTGGCGGGCGATATCCAGTTGGTGCAGCGCGAGGTGCGGATCACGCCCCGCATCGGCGGCGATTTGAGCGACGTGCCGATGACGGCGGCGCTGGACGATACGCTGGGCGACGTCGGCGCGCTGGCCACGCGAATCTCGCTGAGTGGCACGCTGGAGGAACCCAAGTGCCGGTTGTGGTCGAATCTGGGCCCGGCCGTGGCCGAGGCGTTGGACCGCGCGCTCCGCCGCGCCGCCGACGAGCACGCCCGCCGAATGATGGCCGACGCGCAGCGACAAGTCGATCAGCAGCTCGCCGAACTGGAACGACAAGTGGCCGAGTCCCAAGCCGAGCTCCGCCCGCAGCTTACGCAAGCAGCCGGTCAACTGGGCGAAATCGCGGCCGAGCAGAAGCCGCCGCAGCGGATCACCACGGAGCACGTCGGCCGACGGCTGCCGGCGAATTCCTTACTTCGGTGACCTCAGCAGATTGGGGCCAGCCTTCAATGCGCAGCGTCATAGACAGGTACGTAACAGGCCGCGTTGGTAGCCGGTGAGAACTGCCCTTAACTGCAAGTCGAGTGCTTGAGCATAACCGGTGCGTCGTGATTTGAATTCAGGGCAACCCTATCAGGCCTTGGACTCGACTGTCACCAGAAGAAGTGACGGGCTCACTTGAGTGCAGCGAGGCCGACAATTGGCACATTAATGGCCGAGCGGACCACTTGAAGGGCCTCCGCATTCCGAGAAACGGTCGTGACGCACGCATCCCGCTATGGTCCCAAGCGGAAGCCGTGTCGGAAAGTCAGATGAGCACAGTATCTATATCTATGAATGCGTTTTCTTGTCGCCTGCCAATGCCTTAGTCAAGAGTGCCGTCAAGATCGCGTGCAGAACGACCACCGGCCACAGGAGTACGCCGCTCATGCCGCCCGCGAAGCCGATATAGGCGAGAAGCAGCGTGACGGCGGCGCTGTAAATCAACATGCCGATCAGCGGCGGTCCTGGCCAGCAGGCGACTCCTAATGCGATCAGAGCGATGCCGAGCACGCGCGCAACGGGAATGGCGACGCCGACAAGTTCCTCGCCGAGCAATAACTGCCCGACCAGCGACGGAACAACCAGCAAGGCCACACCCGTCGCGGCTTCCAAGGCAGCAGCGAGAAGTAGCGCAGTTTTCATCGAGCCGCCGTAGGCTCTGGTTTGAGTTTGACGGTCAGCTTGTCGATCTTGCCCGTGAACTTGAACGGAGAATCGTAGCGATATTCGATCATCGCGACGCCGGTGCGGGTGTCGCTGCCGACGTCAAAAGTTTCATCCTCCGGGAAAGTGATCGGAGTAGCGTGATCGATGGATTTTTTGGCCACTTCCTTTCCGTCCACGGAGAGCACGCCCGTCCCGCCTTTGCCCAAGCCGGGTCCTTCAGACTTGAAGTCGAATACGATTGTGTGTTTGCCGGTGCCAAGTTTGGGCCCTTCCCACATCGTGCGTTTGAGGTCGAGAAGATTGTAGAGAAAGACCACGTGACCCCGGTCAATCCCTTCAACTCCCTTGCTCAAGAAGAGTCCATAGCCGCCGAAGCGTCCGCCGTCCGTGACGATCATGCCTTCCGCACCGCCTTCGGGAATCTCAACCTCGGCGGTGATCGTGTAGGACTTGTTCATAATGCTCGGAGCGCCGCTATTCGGGACACCGGACAGTTCTCCCGAGTAGGTGAATTCAGTTCGTCCCTCTGTGAGGTTCGGGCGCGGCGCGTTCCAGCGCGCGAGCGACGAGTTGTCGAGCGGCAGCACGTCGTGCTTCTTCGCCTCAGCATAGAAGAGGGACTGCATCTCCTTGACCTTGTCGGGCATTTTGGCAGCCAGGTCGTTAGACTCGGTGGGATCTTCCGCGACGTTGTAGAGTTCCCACTTGTATCCGGTGATCACGTCGGGCGGCGGGGCGTTGCTCAGTTCCCACGGGAGCGTTGCCGGCGTCGTGCACGCCACCCACCCGTCATGGTAAATCGCTCGGTTGCCGAGCATTTCGAAGTATTGCGTTGTGCGCCGGGAAGGGGCTTTGGCCTTCGCCTTGTCCCAGGTATAGGCCATGCTCACGCCGTCCATCGGGCGCTGCTTGATGCCGTCGAGCGTATCTGGGGCGGGGATGCCGGTCGCTTCGAGGATGGTCGGTGCGATGTCAATGATGTGGTGAAACTGTGTGCGGATGCCGCCCACGTCGTTGATGTGGCCAGGCCACGACATGGCCACGCCCTGCGCCGTCCCGCCGAAATGTGATGCCACCTGCTTGCACCACTTGAACGGCGTGTCCATCGCCCACGCCCAGGGTGCCGCAAAGTGCGGGAAAGTCCGGTCCGACCCCCAGAACTCGTACCAGAGGAATTGGTCCTTAACCGGCACGGCAACGCCATTGAAGGTGGTGAACTCGTTCGGCGTGCCGTTGAGCATCCCTTCGGCGCTCGCGCCGTTGTCGCCACTGATGTAGATGATCAGGGTGTTGTCGAGTTCGCCAAGGTCTTCGACGGCCTGAATGACGCGGCCAATCTCATGGTCGGTATAGGCGAGGTAAGCCCCATAGACATTCGCTTGTTTAATGAAGAGCTTCTTTTCCTCAAAGCTAAGCGTATCCCATTCGGGCAGCTCTTTCGGCCAGTCGGTCAATTTGGCATTTGCAGGCATGATGCCCAGCCGCTTCTGATTGGCGAAGATGGTTTCGCGCAATTTGTTCCAACCGCCATCGAAGAGATGCATGTCGCTGACTTTCTTGGTCCACTCCGGCGTCGGATGATGCGGGGCATGCGTGCCACCCGGCACGTAATAGACAAGAAATGGTTTGCCGGGCGCGACCTCCTTGATCCGCTTCATGTACTGGATCGCCTCGTCGGCCATCGCAGTGGTCAGGTTCCAGTTCGGATTGCCTTCGAAGGGGTAGATGGCCGTCGTGTTGCGAAATAGGTTTGGCTGCCACTGGCTGGCGTCGCCGCCGACGAAGCCAAAGAAGTACTCGAATCCCATGCCGACCGGCCACTGGTCGAAGGGTCCGGCCTGGGTTGCCTGATAGAAGGGCGTGTTGTGATTCTTTCCGAACCACGAAGTTGCGTACCCGTTCTCCTTCAGGATTGTGCCGATGGTGCCATTCTCTTTCCGGATGACCGAGTCGTAGCCCGGGTATCCGGTCGCGATTTCGCCCACGACCCCGAAGCCAGCCACGTGGTGGTTGCGCCCCGTGATCAGTGCTGCGCGGGTCGGCGAGCAGAGCGACGTGGAGTGGAAATTCGTGTAGCGCAGACCGTTGTTCGCGATGCGGTCCAGTGACGGGGTCGGAACGACGCCACCAAAGGTGCCCGGAGCGCCGAAGCCGCAGTCGTCCGTCATGATCAAGAGCACGTTGGGCGCACCCTTCGGCGGCACGACACGCGGCGCCCACCACGGTTTCGACTCCGAGGCTTTTTCTTTGATCACTCCGCCGAACTTCGGATCGGGTGGCGGCAATTGTTTTCCGCTGATCGTGGTTGTGGCGCTGGCCGAACCCAACTCACCGGTAACTTGCTGTGCGATACAGCATGAGGAATAGAAAGCAATGGCGACACCCGAAACCGCTAAGGCGACGCCCAGCTTGACCGTATTCATACGAGGCCCCTCTATTTCGATGTGGATTTGTCTACCGCAGCATTCACATGCCTTCGCGCCCTTGCGCGGTGCATTCGATTGTCGACGCCATTGTAACATGTTCACCGTTACTCGAAGGAGTTTGCCGAGCGGACAAGACCAGAGTCTTCATCTCTTAATGTGTGCAGAAACGGCGAATTCGGAGCTTATTGACGCAGAGAGTCCCGCTGCTGCGAAGGGAGGCCGATGGTGCATGGTGGGCCTCAAGAAACCGTGTCTAGCCGGCGGAAGAACCGTTTTGCTCGTAGAGGTAGGTGTGAACCCGGTCGGCCACCTTCGCGAGAAGGGGCAGGTCCTCCCGAGTAAAACTTTGGGAACCTTTCCACGTCTCTCCATCCTTGTAGAGGGCGGTGAACTGGACCTTGCGAGGAGCGTCATCACCGTTGTCGAAGACGGCGGCCTTTTGATGCCTAGTGTCGGAATGCGACAACCGGAACAGCTTGTTCCTCTCCTCAGTGGGCCTCGGTCGAGGCTTGCCTTTTTATGCGGCCGTCTTCGCCGTTAGTCCATTTGTTGACTTCTTAAATCGCGGCACCGGCATGGCCGACGTGTCGCGAATGGAAGTTCAGGGCTACCCTATCAGTCGCCGGGGCGGACTGTCACCAGGGGAAGTTGCGGACTCGAACAGGAGCTATTTTGGCCAGCAACTACGCTGGCCGCCGTAAACCCGACGTGCGAGGAGAAAGGTTCGTTTGCGTTCGCCGCCACGGGCGTGGGCATGATATTTGAGGCTGAAAAATAGCATGGGTGCGGTCCTGCCGTTTATGCCAAGCCCGACGTATACTTACGGAGCTTTCTTTCCAAATTACTGTTCTGGAGAAACTTCATGGAGTGGCACAGAAAATTCGCGACGGCCTTGGCTGTGCTTGCGGCCGGGCAACTGCTTACGGCCTCAGTCGCCATGGCCCAACAAGCAAAGAAACCCAACATCGTCGTCATCTGGGGCGATGACATCGGGTACTGGAACGTCAGCGCCTACAACCAGGGGATGATGGGCTACAAGACGCCGAACATTGACCGCATCGCCAAGGAAGGCGCGCTGTTCACCGACTGGTATGGCCAGCAGAGCTGCACGGCCGGGCGCGCGGCCTTCATCACCGGCCAAGTCGGTTTCCGCACCGGCCTGCTCAAGGTCGGTCTGCCCGGCGCGAAGGAAGGCTTGCAGGCGCGCGATGTCACCATCGCCGAGCTGCTCAAGGGCCAGGGCTATGCGACCGCCCAATTCGGCAAGAACCACCTCGGCGACCGCGATGAGCACTTGCCCACCGCGCATGGCTTCGACGAGTTCTTCGGTTCGCTCTACCACCTCAATGCCGAGGATGAGCCGGAAAATCCCGACTATTTCAAAGACCCGGAAGTACAGAAGAAATACGCCACCCGCGGCGTGGTCCATAGCTGGGCCAACCCGGACGGCACGCAGAAGGTCGAGAGCGCCGGAGTGCTGAACAAGAAGCGCATGGAAACCATTGACGAGGAAATCCTCAAGGGGTCGATGGATTATCTTGCGCGCGCCAAGAAAGCCGACAAGCCCTTCTTCCTTTGGGTGAATTTCACCCGCATGCACGTCTGGCTACGGCTCAAGAAGGAGAGCGAAGGCAAAACCGGCCTCGGCATCTATCCCGACGGCATGGTCGAGCACGACGGCCACGTCGGCCAGGTGCTCGACAAGCTCAAGGAACTCGGCCTTGATGAGAACACCATCGTCATGTACTCCACCGACAACGGCGCGATGAAAGACGTGTGGCCGGAAGGCGGGCAGTCACCGTTCCGCGGCCAGAAGGGCACCAATTGGGAAGGCGGCTACCGCGTGCCGTGCGCCATCCGCTGGCCCGGCGTCATCAAGCCCGGCACCGTCAACAACGACATCTTCTCCCACGAAGACATGCTGCCCACGCTGCTCGCCGCCGCCGGCGACCCGGACGTGAAGGAGAAGCTGCTCAAGGGCATGAAGGTCGGCGACAAGACCTTCAAGGTCCACCTCGACGGCTACAACCTCATGGACACGCTCGCGGGCAAGTCGGCCAGCCCGCGCCATGAGTTTTTCTACTTCCTGGACGACGGCACGCTCGCCGCGCTGCGCTACAACCAGTGGAAGCTCGTCTTCGCCGAGAAGCCCGAGCATGGCTTGGCTGTCTGGCAGGCTGAGCCTAGGCCGCTGGCGTTTCCCAAGCTCTTCAACCTCCGCGCCGACCCCTTCGAGACCGCGGATAAGGACGGCATGGACTACACCCGTTGGGCCATGGAGCACATTTTTGTGGCGGTGCCGGCGCAGCAATACATCGGGAAGTTCCTCGCCACGTTCAAAGAATTTCCGCCGAGCCAGAAGCCCGGCAGCTTCTCGCTCGACAACGTGCTGGAGTCGCTCCAGCAGGGCGGCGGCGCCAAGTGACCGCGCGCTGCATGAAACGCTGATTGAACTCATCGGGCCGCACTCGTCCAAATCGGGTGCGGCCCACACAGTTTGTGGAATTTCAAACTCGCGAAAAGCGTCGAAATCGGAACATATCGGTCTAGGGCGTCTCGGCACTACTGAGGGAGGCCGATGGTGCATGGGTGGCCTCAAGAAACCGTACTAGCCAGCGGAAGAACCGTTTTGCTCGTAGAGGAAGGTGTGAACCTGGTCGGCCACCTTCGCGAGAAGGGGCAAATCCCGAGCGAGTAAAACTTTGCGAAACTTTCCATGTCGCTCCGTCCTTGTAGAGGGCGGTGAACTGGACCTTGCGAGGAGCGTCTTCGCCGTTGTTGAAGACGGCGGCTGTGATGCGTCCAATGCGAACTTGATGAACTGGCTTGTTGTTTTCGGCCATCGCGAAATCTCCTTTGCATTGAAATGGGAGCTTGAGAAACGCACGATGGACCTAAGCGGTTCACGCCACAAGAGCACGCCACCCTCGCAAAGCCGAACCGACCCACGTGACTCAAGTTCGCAGTTTTCTGCGGCGAATCCGTAGCCAACGCGGTGCGCCAGCGGCGGCCCGCGCCGGCCTGAGCGGGGTTCAAATCTTGAACGCGGGCCGTGTTTTCGCTAACTTGGGTGGACCCGCCTGACTGCATCCGCCGCATCCCGCCCGCGGCGGGCCCTGCCTTGGAACGGAGCCCCACGATGTATCGTCCCGATCGGCTGCGAACTTTTACGCGTGTCGAATTACCTGTAGTGAGCAAGCGCAAAGGCGCAGCCTTTACGCTTGTCGAACTATTGGTCGTCATTGCGATCATTGGCATTTTGATTGCGCTCCTGCTGCCGGCGATTCAGGCGGCGCGCGAAGCGGCCCGCCGCAACCAGTGCCAGAACAATCTCAAGCAGATGGGGCTGGCGGTGCAAATGTACCACGACACCAAGAAGGCGTTCCCGATGGGCCGCAACGGAACCAAGCAAACGTCCGTGTCGTGGGCTTATTTCATCCTGCCGCATTTGGAAGAGAACGCGGTTTTTGAGGCATACAATAAAGGGCTGCCAGTTTTCGACCCGGGCAATTCTCGGGCGATGCGCACGGCGATCGCCGTGTACTTTTGCCCGACTAGGCGCGGCGGCAGTCCGAAGGCAGATCGAAACTTCGACAACGACGATGCCCCACCGGCGCCGGAGTATCGTGGTGTGGCAGCGGGAGGCGACTATGCCGCCAATGCGGGACATGAAGAGGACACCGGCATGGAAGGCAACGACTTTACCGCCGGCGTAATCAACAAGGCTCTGGCCGGCCCGATTTTCAGCGGCTCAAAATTCTCGGCAAAACACGTCACCGATGGGCTTGCCGGCACGCTGGCGATCGGCGAGCGCCATATCCGGCCGGTGCCTGCCGGCACACCGGTCGAAATGGAGCACTACGAAATCGGCGATACTTGCTTTTTGGCAGGCGACACGATCGACACGATTCTTGCCGGCACAGAAGACGGCATAGCGCAGGGTCCGGACGACGATGAGGAGCATGTTTTCGGCAGCCATCATTCTGGTGTGGTACAATTCGTGTACCTCGACGGGCACGTCGACGCCCTCGGCACGGACGTCGACGTCAATGTCTTGAAGGCGCTCAGCTCGATTGGCGGCGGAGAGGTCATTCAAAAGCCGTGATGATTCGCGGTGTCGGGTTCAGGTCTCTCTCGCGCTTTCAGATTTCATGCAGCGATTCGCCGTAATCTTCGATATGGACGGCGTGCTGGTAGATTCGTACCACGCGCACTTCGAGAGCTGGCAGCGGATGTACGCCGAACTGGGCCGCGAATATGGCGAAGCGGCGTTTGCCGCCGATTTCGGCCGCACGAGTCGCGATATTTTGCGGCGGACTTTCGGCGACGAATTGAACGACGCGCAGATTCGCAAAATGGATGAACGTAAGGAAGCAATTTATCGCGACATCATTCGCCAAAGCTTTCCGGCTATGGATGGGGCCGCCGAGTTGATCGACGCGCTGGCGGCCGATGGGTTCCTGCTGGCCGTCGGATCGTCGGGGCCGACGGAAAATATCGGGCTGTCGCTCGAGCGACTGGGCCGCGGCGATCGGTTTGCCGCGGTGGTGACCGGCGCGGACGTGACCCGTGGCAAGCCCGATCCACAGGTGTTTCTGCTGGCGGCGGAGCGGCTTGGCGTGCCGCCCGCGGCTTGTTGCGTCGTCGAGGACGCCCCGCACGGCGTGGAAGCAGCCCGCCGCGCCGGCATGAAGTGCGCTGCGCTCACCGGCACCGCCACGCGCGACCAGTTCGCCCATGCCGACCTGATCGTCGACAACCTGCGTGAACTGACGCCGGCCAAGATTCGCAGTCTTCTAAGTGGAACCGAGAATTGAATTATGCCGTAGCTGAACTCGCAAGAGTTCAGTTTGGCTGCATTCTTGCGAATCCAGCTACTGACGCCGGCCAAGATTCGCAGTCTTTTGGCGAATTAGCAGTTGTACCATCAATCCGGCGACAAACCACAGCCACTCATTCTTGCTGCGGCAATCGCTAAAATGTATGCGCACGAAAGGGGGAGTGCGCAATGCAAATCGAATCCAATAAACCGTCAGCTCACTATTGGATTGCGCCGCAGCTGCGGCGCTGCCTGTATTATGCCCTGGTCTCCATTCCGCTGCTGGCGGGAGTCGCGATATGGGTCAATCGATTTCTGGGGCAACCAAATGTCGTAGGTCCCACTATCTCCGAGCTAGTCATCTTTTCCGTTGCCGAGCTGACGCTCCTCTTGCCGCTCACATGGAAATTGTGCGTCGATGAACGCGGCATTGCCCGGCGGTTTCTCGGGCGGTGGGACTTTTGGACGTGGGATGACTTTGCGAGCGGCAGGATCGAAAAACGGGACCGGTACACATTCTACGATCCGACGCGGCCTTGGTGGCGGCGGAAGCTGCGGCTGGACTGCATGGCGACTAAAGAGCGCGGCACGCTCGTCCGCCAGATCAACGAGCACTACCGCTTGCCGCCGCCGCCCGAAGTGCCCGAGTCAATCACGATCAAGTACGGCCTGTGGCGCTCGACGACATTCGACGGCAATGGCATTCACCACACGATACGCTCTCAGCCGCGCGAATATTTATGGAGCGATGTTGCGCGCGTGCGGATCACGCGATTGGAGCCACTCCGCCGCGACTTCTCGATGCTGCAGATATTTTTCCCCGACGAAGAACTGAAACTGCAGTTTGTAAGCCATCAGGGCGGCCGATCGCCGACGTGGCGTGGACCCGAGGCCGACGTCATTGCCGAGTTTCTGCAAAAGCATCTATCTCCGGCGCGCGTCGACGTGGATATCGCCGGCGAGCGCCCGTCAAGGCGAGAGGACGTGGAGGCAATGCTCGCCACGGCGAAGAGGCAGACCAAGGAACTGAATTGGTGCCTGGGAATTTGTATCGCTTTGCTGCTGCCCGCGTTCGTCTGGATGGCGCTCGATCGAGGCATTTTGCCGGCAGCGATCATGTTCGCCGGCTACGGTCTTGTTATCGTGCCGGTGTGTTGGTCAGCGGTCGGGCATCGCAGGCGGCAGGTCGCGCAACTCGACCAGTGGCTGTCGACGTTCAAAGGGGCCGGAAGTCCGGATGCGGGTTTACGAACCGGCTCCATTCACGACACCCAGCATCGCCGCGCAGAATTCCCATTTTGAAATTATTAACGGCGTGAAATAAATACCGGCGTCGCGCTTCAACTTCTTTCACGGCAATGACCTGGGGCACAATGTTAACAGGATGCGGCAACCTGTGACCCGAGCAGCCATTCGTTCCAGATTTGTTAGACGCATTTCGACGAGATCGCTATACTGGTGGGTCAGATTGTCTCCCTTTCCCGATAGATTTGGTGGCCTTGTAGGACTCCAAGCCGATCGCGGAAGTTCGAGTAGCTTGGAGTTGTGTACGATGAGGCTGTACGTTGGCAACCTTTCCTTTTCGACGACCGAGGAAGCGTTGCAGGCCGAGTTTAGTGCCCACGGACATGTGGAAGAGGTGGCCCTGATTACGGATCGCGATACGGGTCGGCCGCGTGGATTTGCTTTTGTGACGATGAGCAACGAAAGCGAGGCCCGCGCGGCGATCGAGGGCCTGAACGGCGCCGAGGTCGACGGTCGGACGATCACGGTGAACGAAGCCCGACCGAAGACCGAGGGCGGCGGCCGTGGCGGCCCGCGCGGTGGCGGTGGTGGCGGCTACGGCGGTGGCGGCGGCAAGCGCTGGTAACCGCTTTTCCGGACAATTCGAATCAGCCCGCGGGCGCGAGCTATCGCGCCAGCGGGCCTTGTCTTTTTTGAGGGCGTTTACCCCTGCCTCGTGCCGAAGGATTACGGACGTGAAATTGTACCCGTTCTGGGCGGTGGGCGAGGCCACGGTACGAGACGCGAAGCGGCCTTGGAAAGTGCGTGCGTACGGTGGATCGAGCTCCGGCATGGACGAGGCTCAACGCCGCGCTCGCGAGGCGGCCGAGCGGGTGGCGGCCGCCATCGCGCGGGGCGACAAGATGCCGGTCGGCTACGGCTACGCCGATCGGCCGATGCGCGAAGAGATCGTACAGGAAGTCCGCAATGGCGACGAATTGGTGGCGGCGATTACGCGCAATGCGTACGGCGCGCTGGTGCTGAACACGAGCCGCGTGATGTTTGCCGATGTGGATTGTTGGCATTCCGGAGGCCTTTGGAGCAGCGGACCAACGTTCAACGAATCTGTTCGAGAACTGTGGGACCGGCTGCGTGGCCGACCGTCGTCGGTGAAACTCGCGCGCGAGGCCCGGATCATGGAGCGAATTGGCGGAGTGGTGCAATCGCGGCCGCGGATCGGCGTGCGGATCTATCGCACGGCCGCCGGCTTTCGCTTGCTGATCACGAGCGACACGTTTGATCCCTTGGCGGCGGAGACTCATGACCTGTTGACCGCGTTGGGCAGCGACCCGCTGTACGTCCGGCTGTGCAAATCGCAGGAATGCTTTCGGGCCCGGCTATCCGCCAAATTCTGGCGGTGCGGGGTGAGCCGGCCGCCGTCACGATTCCCCTGGGCCGAGGCGGCCGAGGAAGCCAAGTATCGAGAGTGGGAACAGGAATACCATCGTCAAGCGAACCACTGCGCAACGTGCCAACTGGTCGAGAGCCTCGGCGACCCGGCCGTCCACGACGTGGTGCGGCCGATATTGGAGATGCACGATCGCCTCACCATTCAGGACGGCGCGCCGTTGGCGTGACGCAAATCGAGCGCCGCTGCGTTTGTCCAGTTCACCGTCCGTCTCGTTCGCCGCGGCGGCTTGCTGCGCGACCGTCCCCAAGGTAGGCTGCCAATATGGAAAACAAGCGGTTGGTGGATACGTTGAAGCAGTTGCACGTCGAGTTGTCGCAGGCCGAGCGCGTCGATCCCGAGACGCTGAACCTGCTCGAGACGCTCACCGATGACATCGAACGCGTGCTCAGCAAACGGCCCGCTGAGACGGCGGCGGTGGCCGAACCGACGTCGCGATTGAGAGACCTGCTCCTCAAGTTCGAGGCCGAGAATCCAGAGCTCGCGACGGCGATCGGCAAAGTGGCCGACGGATTGGCGGCGATGGGGATTTGAATAGAGGGGGAGACAAGGAGACAAGGAGACAAGGAGGCAAGGAGGCAAGGAGGCAAGGAGGCAAGGAGACTAGGAGCGATGAAGATTCAGAAACACACCGAACTTGATGTGTACAAGAAAGCGTTCGATGTGGCGATGAACATTTTTGAAGCGTCGAAGGTCTTTCCAAAAGAGGAAACCTATTCGCTTACCGATCAAATTCGAAGATCGTCACGGTCGGTGTGTGCTAATCTGGCGGAAGCCTGGCGAAAGCGCCGCTATGAAGCAGCTTTTGTCGCCAAACTATCCGACGCCGAGAGTGAAGCCGCCGAAACGCAGGTCTGGCTCGAGTTCGCAGTCAAATGCAACTACCTCGATCGCGATCGGGGCGGACCACTGTACCAAACCTATGATGAAATCTTGAGGATGCTCGTGGCCATGATCAACACACCTCAATCGTGGACAATCGCGACGTCGTAGAGTTCGTCTCCGTGCCTCCCCATCTCCTTGTCTCCTTGTCTCCTTGTCTTGACCAAAAAGGGTGGAACAATGCCGGCAGACCTGGGCCACCGTGTGCTGCCCTGTTTGATGACGGCCGACATGCGCCGCACGCTCGATTTCTATCTTGGCGTGCTCGGATTCACGCAGACCGGCTACTATCCGATCGAAAGCGAGCCGATTCGCACGGAGGTCCGCCGCGATGGAGTGGCGCTGATCTTCTTCACCGAGGCACACCACAACGTGGGTGAAGCGCCCGCGCTGAGCGGTGCGCTATACTTCTTTCCCGCGAGCTTGGACACGCTGGCCGACGAGCTGCACGGCAAGGTGCCGTTCGAATGGGGGCCGGAGGAATCGGAATTGGGGGTCCGCGAATTTGCGATCCGCGATCCGGACGGCTATTTGCTCGTGTTTGCCGAGCAGGCATGACGCCGACCAGCGGTGGCAGCGCGCTAGAGGCTGGCGCAAAGCGCGACCAATGCCGCGTCGATCGTCACGGCATCCCACGTGCCATCCGTCGACGGTTCCGTCCGTCCGTCGGCCAAGTCGCTCGAGCCGTCATCGCCAAATTGGCGGGACGAATCGCCTCGCGAGGCGAGCCACGCCAACAGCGCCACGTCATGCCGAGCAGTCGACGCCGGCGTTGTGCCCGCTGTGCGGACGTCGCGGTGCGACGGCTGAACAGTTACCGACACGGGCAATGGAAGCACGGTGACCGCACCGACTTCCTGCAGCGCCGTCGGCTGACTGGCGGGCGCAACCTCCGAACCGTCGGCCGCCGCGCCGCTCGCCGAGGCCGGGGGGAGAAAATTACCGAAATTGCTGCGCCACACGCCGTAATCGGTTTCATCGACGATGCCGTTGCCGCTGCCGTCCGCGCCCGAGTACGCCAACACATTGCTGCCAAGTGTATTGCGCCAGACCACATAGTCGGCCGTGTCGACGGTGCCATTGAGGTTGTAATCGCCTGCGAGTGCGGGCGGGATGGACTGCGCCTCGAAGGCGCCAACGTCCATCACGATCGAGGCCGGCGGGTTCCCGTCGCGAATCCGTTCAAACGAGATGCCCCGTTGATCGTACTTCGGCACGCCGGCCGCGCCGGCCATTGCGCTGGGGTCGCCCTGATCGAGTGCCGGACTGCCCGAGAGCAGGGCGTGCGTCAGCGTCGGCCCACCGTTGTCGGCCAGCGGGCCGAGCAGCGGGTCGCCGGTGCCGATGATCTGATCGCCCATTTCATCGAACGTCTCGTTCACGAAGCCGCCGATGCCGACGATGTTGTAGCCCAGCGAGCCGAGCGTGTTGATGCCGCCGCTAACGGCAACGTCGTACGGCGCGCTTTGCCCGCCGCCGTTGGGATCGAAATTGGCGGCCACGACGCTCGAATAAATCTCCGTGATCGCCGTCGGCGAATCTCCGGAGCGCACGCCGCTACCCGCGAAGTCGTTCGAGACGTTCTCGGTAATGGTGCAGAATTCGATGACGGCGTGGCCTTGATAGTTGTGGATGCCGCCGCCGCCGGACGGAGCCACATTGCCGGAAATCGTGGAATTGCTGATCGTCGTGATGAGAAATGGCGCCGTATTGATGTTAATACCACCGCCCTGTTCTGCGCGATTGCCGCTGATAGTGCTATTGCGGATGGTCAGCGTGCCCGAGTCGGTGTCGGCCCCGCCGCCAAAAAAGCCGGCGATGTTGCCGCTGATCGTGCTACTGTCGATCGTCGTGTCGCCAAAATTCGCATTGCTGATGCCGGCGCCGCGGGGAGCCATGTTGCCGCTGATCGTGCTCTCGACGAATTTCGCCGTGCTGCCCCAATTGTAAAATCCGCCGCCCTCGCCGGTGTCGTCGTCGAGCACGTCGGCCGAGTTGCCCGTGATGCGGCTGCGGAGCACGAGCAAACTGCCGAATTCAGCCGCATAGATGCCACCTCCCCATTGGGCCACGTTTCCGCTGACGACACTGTCGGCGAGCGTGAATCGCTCGTTGGAATAAATCCCGCCGCCACTCTCATCGGTTTCAGCCCCGGTAATGGTGAGGCCGCTGATCTTCACCTCAATCACATTGTTGTCGACGAGGTCGTCGACTCGAAACACGCGCGAGTCTTGTTGGGCGTCGATCGTCAGCAGGCTGGCCCCCGGCCCCTCGACGACCATCCGCTCGCCGATTTCCAACTGGCCCAGCGCGAGCAAAATCGTGGCCGGCCCGCCGGCCGTGAGCGACGGCGCGAAAACGATCGTGGGTGTGCCGGCCGCTACCAGGCTGGCTTGGCCGATCGCCTCGCGGAGCGAGAAATCGCCGGCGGAAAAATCGACGTCGTTCTCGTCGGCCAACGTATCGACTTGGAACAACACGATGTCGCGCTCCACCGCGCCCTTGTCGATGCG
Source organism: Lacipirellulaceae bacterium (assembly GCA_044868555.1). Classification (GTDB taxonomy): domain Bacteria; phylum Planctomycetota; class Planctomycetia; order Pirellulales; family Lacipirellulaceae; genus JABDGM01. The sequence continues at coordinate 17,844 of JBIOWO010000085.1, forward strand.
GGCCGTGGTGTCGCCGTCGCCGTCGAACACGCGCACGTAGGTGTCGCCCCGCTGATCGAAGTTGGGCGGCGGGGCGAAAGCCGGGTTACCCGTGTCAATCGCCGGGCTGCCGACGAGCGGGAGATGGGTCGGCGTCGGCCCGCCGTTATCGGTGAGCGGCCCGAGCAGCGGATCGGCCACGTTTCGCACGTCACCAAGTGTCGTAAACGTTCCCGTCGCCGTGCCGAATCCGATGAGATTGTAATTGAGCGACGCAAACGTCGGCTGAAAGCCGACGACGATGTCGACGTCGCTGTGCAGGTTGCCGGCGATGATGCTCGAACGGACCTGGGTCGCCACCACGTTGGTATCGCCCAACGACGCGATGCCGCTGCCCTTGGTCGCGGGCGCGTCGTTCTCCGTAATCGTGCTGTACTCGACGATGATCGTTCCCAGGAAATTGTAAATGCCGCCGCCGGTCGTCGTCGTCGTGTTGTTGGAAATCGTCGAGTTCGAGATGGTCGACGTGGCGGCCTTGTTGACGCTGAAATTGAAGATGCCGGCGCCGCCGCCGTTCGTGCCCGTCGCCGTGTTGTCGCTGATCGTGGTGTCGGTGACGGTGAACGTGCCGGCGAAGTTGCCGATGCCGCCGCCGTCCTCGGCCGAGTTGCCCGTGATGTGGCAGGCGGTGACGGTGAGCGTTTCGCGAGTGAGGATGCCGCCGCCGTCGGCCCCGGTGACGCCGCCCGTGATCGTCAGGCCGGAAATGGCCACATTGATCAACGTGCCGCCGTTGCCGTTATCCACGTTGAACACCCGGCTCGCGCCGCGGGCGTCGATCGTCAGCAAGTGGGCGCCTGGGCCGACGATCGAAAGATCCTGGTCGACCAGCAGCTCGCCGTGGGTGAGCGCGATCGTGCCCTCGACCGAAAATTCGATCGTGTCGTTGGGATTGGCATCGGCAATGGCGTCGCGCAGCGAAATGTCGCCCGCGGCAATGCCGTCATTCTCGTCCGCGAGCGTATCGACCGTGATCACCGCCAGCAGCCGGCGATCCTCGAGCGGCTCGAACCGCAGCGGCCGGCCGTGCGACACGGTGGCCCGTCGATTCCACCGCGAAACTTTCTTGCGGCGCTTGTGCCCAAACATGGCCGATTGACTCCGGTGCTGGCCTCAAAGGTGCTCGTTGCCATTTAAGCAGCGATGGGAGAAGAACGCAAGAAAACTGCCGGAAAATGCCTGTTTTCTGGCAGAAAAGGCAGCCCAGGCAATCGAGGCGGTGCGGTGAGAGCATTTCCATTTTGCATGTCGCCGACGACCAACCCTCTCCCGGTCCCGGTGAGGGACCGGGAGAGGGACCGGGAGACGGTTCGGAAGAGGGACCGGGATACGGTCCCGGTGAGGGACCGGGAGACGGTTCCTACTCGCCACACGGTTGCCGGAATTGCTCTATTCACCTACCATTGCGAACACCGCATCCAGCGACACAGTGAACATGCCGCCCCGACTCTCTCCTCTCCCTCCGGGAGAGGTCGCGACGGGTACCGATGCGCAGCCGACCACCACTGCGTGGCGGTGCCCGTCGCGAGCGGGTGAGGGTCTTCCGCATCGGGCGCCACTGGCTCGACTCGACTGTCTTCGGCGAGCTTAGACCCCGAGCCTGTCGAGGGGAGCTCGCCGAAGTCCGCCAGTGCCGTCAACTCAATCTGACGCTCAATCACCGTCCGCTCGTGATGGCTCTTCCTTCCGCATG
>JBIOWO010000086.1:0-20097 GCA_044868555.1 Lacipirellulaceae bacterium
CACGCCACCGTCTAGATAATCTCTCCCGTCCTCGCCATACAGAGTGTCGTTTCCAACTTCGCCGTTCAGCACGTCGCTTCCGCCACCGGCTCCGCCCAGGATGTAGTCGTCGCCGACGCCACCCCACAACCAGTCGATGCCGGCCCCGCCATGGAGATAATCATTCCCGTCCTGGCCATACAGCGTGTCGTTGCCGTCCTCGCCGTGCAAACCGTCTTCTCCGAGGCCTCCCAAGACGTAATCATCGCCTGCGCTTCCATGAATCGTGTCGTTGCCGTCATCGCCGTAGAGGTAATCTGCAAGAACATTCCCATAAATTTGATCGTCGCCACTTCCTCCGAAGAAATAATTCACTCCGGTTCCGCCAATCAGTTCATCGGATCCGCCTTCGCCCCAGGCTAACGACGGTATATCCGTCCCGTTGGAAAACCTGTCGTTGCCTTCGCCGCCAAGAAATCGAATGTGCCCGACCACCGACCGCGAATACGTCGCATAAGCGCCTCCTGCCGCGTTGGCGAGGCTCACTTGAATCACATTGGTCGCATCGACCCACACCTGAGCGTGGTCGAATCCCGCAGTTCCCTCAATCAAGATTTCGCGAGTTGACGCATCGAATGTGATTTGATTCGCCGACAGTAATTGGCGCGGCTCGAGGCATTCGCCGCGGAGCACGGCGCCGCGACTTCTCCAGCCAGGTCTGGTTCGTCGTCGTGGCTGGCCGAAAAGAAACTGTGCGATTGAACTACGAATGCGACGCCAACTTCCGCCCATCATGGTGTTTTTCCCCTGCAAAATTCCTCGGCCAATTCAGCGATGAGTTACGCGCAGAGAAAGCGCTCGTGACTCGAAACGCAGCAGTGCGCTATCCGCGAATGCGTGCCTGGATCAGCAGCGCTGATTTAAAACAGCGCTAAAGTACAACGAAACTCCGGATCCCAGTCTTCTGGAAAAGGAAGAAATAAAAAATGGCGCGATGATTTCGTCGCCGGTCATTGGCGACATCAAGGTCACCCGCGCTCGATCGAAATCGAGCACCTGGTGAAACGGTTCCCTCCGTATCCCTGCTCACGCCTTCGTCTCAGAAAGAGACGTCCAAATTGCGAATCGCTTCAGCGCAAGAGGGTCGAAACATGACCAGTGCTCTTCAAGTAGTATTAGAGCAAGCACTTCAATTCTGAGAAGCGCCATTCTGCCGCACCGTCAAATCTTACCAGTCAAAATGATAAAATAGGAAATTCAATGTCAACCTAACTCTCTCATATATCGCAGGCTATCACAAATCGCGTGCCAAACACGCTTTGGGCTTGCGAAATTTTTTGCAAGAAACATGAAATCTGAAGGCCGGACACTTTGGGTTCCATCGTTTCAAGCCCGTTGTTTAGCTGTGCTTGGGACTCCAATCTGGCGTGGCAGGTAATGCGTCAGTCGGGTGGCGGCGAAGCCAGATGGGCCTATGGAAGCCCACTGCTATGTGTTCTCAGTCAATTGTGCGCCGATCGCTCCGGCGGCGAAGAGAATCACCGCGCAGCCGATCGGATAGATGAGCTCATTGGTTATGAGCGTCACAATCTTCACGGTCTCGGGAGTCGATGTGGCCGATCCAACGGTGTAGGCCACGATCGCGCCGCCGAACAAAACGCCGGCAATCAGACCGGCCAGCAAGTGCTCGCGCATGCCGGCCCAGGCCTTCGTCGAAAGCCAGCCGACCGCGGCGCCCAGAAAGGCGAACTCGAACCCCTTGAGCGTGGCCAACACGAGCGGCGAAGGACCGGGCGCCACATCGAGGCCCAGTCCCTGCATGACGGCTTTGTGCGCGGCCTTCGCCACGGCGAACGCCAACGGCGCCGACAGCAGGCCAAGCAGCCCCATTGCAGCGGTCCGCACCGATCGCGCCGCCGCCGTGCCCAGCGCGATGCCCGAACATACCAGTACCGACCACGACACCTTCTGCACCGCATCGGCAACAATCGGCTTCGCGCCACTCGCCGTGCCGAATATGGCCGCCACAATCACCAGCACCAGTTCGACCAGGATGCCGAGCAGGATCGACATCCACGCGACCTGGAGCAGCCGCCGGGCAAGCGTTGTTCCTGTTGCGCTCTGCGACGAGCGATCGTTGGAAGGCTGTAACGACATGGATGGAAGACCGCCGGACGCGCTGCAACTATCCGCGGGCCAGGGCCTCGCTTTGCTTTACGAAGTCGTCGCCGTCCCATTCCGCATCGGCCCGGATCATCTGCTTGCGGTCGTGCTCGGCTTTCTTCGCGGCGCGGGCCTCGGCCTGTCGCTTCACTAGGTCGGCGTGCGTCGTAAAAAATTGCACACTGTAACCCTTGAAGTCCTCGAGCCGCTCAAATTTGTGCTTCTCCATGAATGCCAGCAACTGGTCCTGCATCTCGTGGATGATCGGATAGCCGAACTTCATCACGCCGGTGCAGACTTGAACCGTGTCGCAGCCGAGCAGGATGAACTGGGCCGCGTCGTTGCCCGTCTCGATGCCGCCGATGCCGCTCAGCGTCCGCCCCGGGAATTCGTTTTTGATCACCTTGGCGATTTCCATGCACATCCGCAAGGCGATCGGCATAACGGCCTGACACGAATAACCGCCCGGTGTGGTGTAACCCTCGACCGTCGGTTCCGGCCGCAGCGTCTCCAGATCGACGCCCAGCACGCTGCGAATCGTGTTGATGGCACTGACTCCGTCGCAGCCGGCACGCAGCGACGCCCGCGTCGGGTCCTCGATGTGCGTGACGTTGGGCGTCATCTTGGCCCACACGGGCTTCTTCGCCACTTCCATCACCCAGCCGCACACCTCCTCCAAAATGTCGGGATTCTCGCCCATCGCCGCGCCCATCTTCCGCTCGGGCAGGCCGTGCGGGCACGACATGTTGAGCTCGAACGAATCGACGCCCGCGTCCTGGCACCGCTCGACGATCTCGTGCCACGCGTCGCGATTGTATTCCTCCATGATCGACGCAATGAGAATGCCATCAGGGTACTTGTTTTTGACCTCTTTGAACTCGTCGATCCAGGTTTCAAAGCTGCGATCCGAAATGAGCTCGATATTCTCCCACCCATAAATCTCGCCCGACTCGCGGCTCCGCAACCGCGCGTACCGCGGCTGCACGTTGACGACCTTGCCGGCATCGAGGCTCACCGTCTTGCAAATGACGGCGCCCCAGCCTTCATCGAGCGCCTTGCCGATAACGTTCGCATTGGTGCCAGGCGGCCCGGACCCAATCACAAAAGGATTCGGCAGCTTCAGCCCGTTGACAGTTGTTTCAAGCGTGGCCATCGTCATCTCTCCAAGCCCGAACCAATAGATTCCCTAACATATCTCACCACGGAGTACACGGAGTTCACAGAGAAAACTGATGGACTGTCTCTGCGCACTCTGTGTCCACTGTGGTGAATTCTTATTTGCCGGAAGTTATATCGCCCAGCACCTCATCCAGCATCGCGACCAGATAATCCGCATCGTCCTTCGTGATGCACATCGGCGGCTTGACGCGGAGTGTGTTGCCGAACAAACCACCTTTTCCGATCAACACGCCGCGCTCTTTCATCTTTTCCATCGCGTCGGCTGCCTCGAGGTTGGCCGGTTCTTTGGTCACGCGGTCGCGGACCAGCTCCACGCCCAGCATGAGCCCCAGGCCGCGGACATCGCCGATGATGTCGTGCTTGTCCTGCAGATCGATGAGCGCGTCTTTCAGGTGCGTGCCGACTTCCAGCGCGTTTTGCTGGATATTCTCCTCGTCGATGATTTCCAACGTCGCCAGCCCCTGCGTCATGCTGATCGGGTTGCCGCCGAATGTGTTGAAATGCACCCGCTTCTTCATCACTTCCGAGATGCCCACCGTGGTGGTCATCGCCCCCAGCGGCGCCCCGTTGCCGATGCCCTTGGCCATCGTGACCATGTCGGGCACCACGTCCCAGTTTTGATGCGACCAATAGTGGTGGCCGGTGCGGCCGAAACCGCCTTGCACTTCGTCGGCAATGCAGATGCCGCCGTGCTCGCGGACGATGTCGTAAATGATCCCGAAGAACTCCTTGGGTGGCGTGATCGTCCCGCCCACGCCCTGGATCGGCTCGCCGATGAAGCACGCAATCTCGCCCGGCGTCTCGTATTGAATCACGTTCTTAATGTCGTACGCACACTTCACGCCGCACGATGGATACTCGAGCCCGAACGGGCAGCGGTAGCAATAGCCGGGCAGCGTGTGGTGAACGTTCGTGGTGTTGTTCGACTTGAATTTCCAGTTGCTGTGCGCGGTGAGCGCCATGGGCACCGAGGTGCCGCCGTGGTAACCGTTGCGCAGCGCGATCACGTCCTGGTTGCCCGTGTACTCGCGGGCCGACAAGATCGCAATCTCGTTCGCCTCGCTGCCGCTGTTGGTGAAGTACGACCGCGCAATTCCGGCCGGCATCTTCTCGGCCAGCTTCTCCGCAAATTCGACGATCGTCGGATGGAGATAAATCGTCGTCGTGTGCTGCAGCTTACCGGTCTGCTCGCGGACCCGCTCGACGATCTTCGGGTGGCAATGGCCGACGCTGATCGTGACGATGCCGGCGAACGCATCGAGGTACCGCCGCCCCGTCTCGTCCCACACGTACTGCATGTGGCCCTCGACCACCATCAGCGGCTCGCGGTAGTACGTGATGATGCCCGGCGACAAATACTGGTGCCGCATTGCCAGCACCTGTTCCCGCGGAGGCCCGGTGTAAGGCTCGGGCGAATGGTCGATGATCGGCAGCGAGGGACGCAATTCGGTGGCCACGTGTCGACTCCTGACGTGGATGGAAGAGCAGCGGGGCGAAACTCCGATTTTACATCGCGTCGCGGGAAACCGCTACGCCTTCCACCCGCCCATTTAGCGGCTGAACTTGTTCGGCGCGTCCGCGCGGGGCAAGCCCCGCCGCTAACTGGTCCGCTCCCAACGCACGCCGCCACGCGGAGCTCTTGACTTGCCACCGGCCCAAGGATACTATTTCGGTAGTTAGCGAAATAACGAAACAAGCCATGAACGCCGTTTTCCAAGCTCTCAGCGATCCGACCCGCCGCGAAATCCTCCGGATGCTCCGCAAGCGCGCGATGACCGCCGGCGAGATCGCCGATCGGTTCCCGCTGGCACGGTCCACTCTCTCCGGCCACTTCAACATCCTGAAGAACGCCGGGCTGATCGTGTCCGAAAAAAACGGCACCAGCATCCACTACAGTCTCAATGTGTCGGTCGTCGAGCAAACGCTCGGCGCGGTGATGGAACTCTTCGACGTCGGCAAACCGCCGAAAAGGACCAAATCATGAAATTCAATTGGCGCATGGAGCTTCCTCAACTGGTGCTCATTCTGGGTATGTTCACCGTGGCAGCCTGGGCCTGGCCGCAGTTGCCTGATCGACTGCCGATACACTGGAACATCCACGGCGAGGTCGACGGCTGGGGCAATAAGTTCATGGGACTGTTGTTTATGCCGTTCCTAGTCCTCGGACTTTACCTACTGCTTCTGCTACTTCCGCTCATCGATCCTGGCAAAGCGAACTACCAGAATTTCCAAAAAGTGCATGGCATCATTCGCATTGTGTTCGTGGCCTACATGGCCGCCATTTACGCGGCCACACTGGTCGCCGCATTTGGACATTCCGTCAATATGACAACCGTGATCTTGCCGCTCGTCGGCGTACTGTTCATCGTGCTAGGAAACTTCCTCGGCAAGATTAGGCCTAACTGGTTCGTAGGCATCCGCACGCCCTGGACGCTGTCCAGTCAGCTCTCGTGGGACAAGACACACCGACTCGCCGGTTGGCTGTTCATGCTAATGGGTCTGCTGTTCTTCCCTGTGGCATTGATACAAACAACGTGGTCTCTCATCGCGATGCTCGTAATCGACGCAATCTGCGTCACCTGGATGGTCGTCTACTCGTATCTTGTGTACCGCAGCGATCCGCATCGCACGCCACCCGCCGGCACATTGCCAAGCAGCGAGTAAATCGTGTTTTCCGCGCGATGGACCACCAACTGACGTTGACCTGCGCGCCGCGCCTGATTTAACTGGAGACGATCGCGCCGCGCTGCTGCGGCCCGACGGACTCCTCCGGGCGCGAAACAAAGGTCCAACGCATGCCGCCCTCCGCACCCCCTCTCGCCGCTGACGGCATCGAAGACTGCATCGTCGACCTCTCCGGCTCGCCCTACTACAGCCACGACATGGCCCCCGTGCCCCGCGCCGGCCGGCGGTGGGGACTCAAAGATATCGCCGTGCTGTGGATCAGCATGTCGGCCTGCATCCCCACCTACATGCTGGCCTCCGGCCTGATCGCCGAAGGCATGAACTGGTGGCAGGCCGTGCTGACGATCTTTCTCGGAAACCTCATCGTGCTCGTGCCGATGGTCCTCAACGCCCATGCCGGCACACAGTACGGCATCCCGTTTCCGGTCTACTGCCGGGCGTCGTTCGGCATTCGCGGGGCGAATATCCCGGCGCTCTTGCGGGCGCTCGTGGCCTGCGGCTGGTTCGGCATCCAAACCTGGATCGGCGGCGAAGCCATTTACGTGATCATGACAGTGTTCTATCCCGCGTGGGGCCAGCTCGCGCCGCTGCCGCAGATCGGCATCAACGCGGCGCAGCTCGGCTGCTTCTTGCTGTTCTGGCTCATCAACATGTTCGTCATCTACAAGGGCATCGAGTCGATCCGCATTCTGTTGAACATCAAGGCGCCGCTTCTGATCGTGCTGGGACTCGCGCTGTTGGCGTGGGCTTATTTCGAGGCAGGCGGGTTCGGCGACATGCTCTCGCGGCCTTCCCAATTCGCGCCCGGCCAGCCGAAGGAGGGCAAGTTCTGGGGTTACTTCATCTTGGCGCTCACCGGCAATGTCAGCTTCTGGGCCACGCTCGCGCTGAACATCCCCGACTTCAGCCGCTATGCCCGCTCGCAACGCGATCAGGTGTGGGGACAAGTGCTCGGTCTGCCGACAACCATGGGCTTGTATTCGTTTATCGGCGTCGCCGTGACGTCGGCCGCGTTCGTGATCTATAGCCACCTGCCCGCAGACCAAAAGGCCAAGCTTTGGAATCCGGTCTTCCTGTTGTCTCAATTCACCAATCCCGTTGTGCTCATCGTGGCGATGCTCGCCCTGTGCATCGCCACGCTGGCGACCAATATCGCCGCCAACGTCGTTAGCCCGGCCAATGACTTTGCCCATCTCTGGCCACGAGTTATTTCGTTTCGCGTCGGCGGATTCATCACCGGCGTGATCGGCATCCTCATTCAGCCGTGGCGGCTTCTCGAAAACGCGAGCGTTTACATCGACAAGTGGCTTGTCGGCTACTCACTGCTCTTGGGCGCGGTCGGCGGCGTGCTGATCGCCGACTACATCGTCGTCCGCCGCATGCGGCTCGATCAGGCTGGCCTCTATCAGAAAGACGGACCGTATTGGTATCTCGCTGGCTTCAACCCAGTGGCGATTATCGCGCTCGTGCTCGGCATCGCGGTGGCCCTTCCCGGATTCCTGGTCAACATCGGAATCCTGGCAGTGCAAGGCGACCCCAACGCAGCGGCCGGCATGACCGCCGTCCCGCTATTCTTCGCCCATATCTACAACTACGCCTGGTTCGCCAGCTTCGGCGTGGCGTTTGTCGTGTATGTCCTGCTGATGGCGCTCAAAAATGGTAGAGTATCAGTAGCACGAGAGCAGCGACGATGAGCATCGGCGAAAATCCACCTACTGTCGTCCCCTTGAGCGAAGACTTGCTCGAAAGGATGGTCTTGGCCGTGGAGAAAGTGCGCGATCGATTGCGACGGGCGACGGCGGCTCTGGAAAGTGCGAAGATTCCCTACGCAGTTATCGGCGGAAACGCTGTGGCAGCATGGGTGTCGAAGGTCGACCCAGGAGCGGCCCGCAACACGGTCGACGTCGACATTATGGTCAACCGCGCCGACCTACCCGCGGTCAAGACGGCTCTGGAAGCGGCTGGCTTCGTGCATTACGAGCTGATGGACGTCCACATGTTCCTAGACGGCCCCAACGGCCGCCCGCGCGATGCGGTCCACTTGCTATTCGCCGGCGAGAAAGTAAAGCAGACCTATTCTGAGCCCGCCCCAACTCTCGCGGCGATAGGCGAATACGAGTCGCATAAGCTGCTCGCACTCGAACCGCTCGTCGTGATGAAGCTCACTTCGTTCCGTCTCAAAGATCGCGTTCATCTACTGGACATGATCGAAGTTGGCATCGTCGACGATTCCTGGCTCGCGCGTCTGCCGGCCGAACTCGCTGCGCGGCTGCAACAAATGCTCGACAATCCCGACGGTTAAGTCGCAAGCGGTGGACATGTGACCGACTTTCGTTCACTTTTTGACCGCTCGCTCATCGCAATCGCCGCTTGCGTCTTCGCGGTGATTGTCTGTTACTACTTCGTCGACCGCCCCGTCGCCTACTTCGTCCACGATCACGAAATTCGCAAGATTGAAGAATTCCGCTGGCTCACCGAGCCGCCGCCGCTCGTGCAAAGCTGGTCGCCGCTAGTTCTCGTGCTGGTCGCGGTGCGCCGCGCATTTGGCCCGTGGCGTATTTGGCAGCAAACTTTGTTCGTCGCCTGTGTCAGTCTGATCGTCGCCGACCAGTTCCGCCAATCTCTCGGCGACCTGTGCGGCCGCTATTGGCCCGAGACCTGGCACAACAACAATCCATCGCTCATCGGCACCGGCGCGTACGGCTTCCATCCGTTCGAAGTGGGCGACGACATCGGCAGCTTCCCCTCCGGCCACGCCGCCCGCATCCTGGGCTTCTTCACGGTCTTCTGGCTGGCGATGCCTCGCGGCCGCTGGCTCTACTCGATCCTCGCCGCGGCGATGTGCATCGCCCTCGTGGCGATGAACTACCACTTCGTTGGCGACGTGATCGCCGGCAGCGTGCTAGGAAGTATCGTTGGTGCGTATGCGGTGAAGTTCAGCAGTTGCAATGAATTATGCGACTAGAGCGCCGTAATCGCCCCGTAAGTTTCTGGCCGCCGATCGCGGAAGAATTGCCAGGTGTTGCGCACTTCGCGGATCATATCGAAATCCATGTCGGCCACCACGATGTCGTCCTCCGTCCGCTTCTTCGACTGGGCGATGAACTGCCCACGTGGGTCGACAAAATAACTCTGCCCGTAGAACTCGCCGATCCGCCAGGGCTCTTCCCAGCCGGGCCGGTTGATCGCGCCGACAAAGTACTGGTTGGCCACCGCGTGGGCCGGCTGCTCCAGCTTCCATAGGTACTCGCTCAAACCGGCCACCGTCGCCGACGGATTGAACACGATCTCCGCGCCGTTGAGCCCCAGGCACCGCGCGCCGTCCGGAAAGTGGCGGTCGTAGCAGATGTAAACGCCCACCTTGCCGATCTTCGTATCGAACACCGGGTAACCAAGATTGCCCGGCCGGAAGTAAAACTTCTCCCAGAAGCCCGGGTTGCAATGCGGGATGTGAATCTTGCGAAACTTGCCGAGATACTCGCCGCCCGCGTCGATCACCGCCGCCGAATTGTAGTACACGCCCGGCAAATCCTCCTCATACATCGGCAGCACGATTACCATCTTGTGCTTTTTGGCGATTTCTTGAAACAGCTTTGTCGTCGGCCCGGGGATCGGCTCGGTGAGGTCGTACCACTTGATCTGCTGCTCGGCGCAAAAGTACGGCCCGTAGAACAACTCTTGCAGGCAGATGACCTCGACGCCCTGCTGTGCCGCCTGGCCGACCATCGCAATGTGTTTGTCGATCATCGCCTTCTTGATCTTCTCAACGGGCGACGTCGACGGCTCACACAACGTGGCTTGAATCAAACCTCCACGGACCATTCTGGGCATGGCAACACCTTTGCATCTTCATGCAACTCGAAACAGCCGCGTCCCAACGGGTCGCAGGCTCTTTGCGCCTGACTAGCACCGCCAATATATCAGCCCGACAAGTCGAATCCTAGCTCCGCCCTACCTACAAATCATCCAGCGGCACCGGCTCGTCCAGCTGCCAATTCTTCGGCGGCTTATCCACGGCTACCACCAGCCCGAGCACGATGGCGATGACCGTCACGGCGATCAACAGCCCGCGGATGCTGAACTGCCACGGCCGCTCACGCCGCAACGCAACGCCGAGCGCCCCCGTGGTCAGCACCAGGAACCAGAACGGCACGCTCAGGCCCCAACCGTCCAGCGTTGCCGACGACGCCCCGGAGATGTAAATCGTCCCGCCCGTGGGTGTCTCGAACGTCGAGCGTCCAACCATATACTGTGGGCCCCGCCGCACGCCAAAGCCCAGCGCGGCATCATATTGCCGCGCGTCGCCGATAGGAAACGACAACTCGTCGCCGACCGGAAAACTCGATATGCCGGCCGACCACAACAGTTCCGGGGGACAGTCGAACGCAACTCCCACCAGGCGGCCTTGCTTTGCCGCCAGCAGAAAACGTTGTGATCCCCGCAGCGTTCCCGCGATCCGGTCCGCCGCGTAATAGCTCCGCACCCACAGTATCAACAGGGCCACGCACGCCGCCAGGCACAACACGGACCCGATATTGAGGAATCGGCGAAGCATAACATGGCCGACCCAATTTGGGTCGGTTGCTTGATGGCCGCAATCAGCTTGCGGCTACCCGCGCTGCCAGGCTAATCAACAAACTCGGCCAGGACGGCCGGGCTATGCGCCCGCATCTGGCAGATCGGGCGGAAACTGGTAACATATCAGATTGGTCCGTTTAGTGTACTCATCCCGCTCCGTTCGGCTGAGCTCACGGCCGAAGCCGCGAGATGAATCTCGTCTTGCGGAACGAGAGCAATCTCTCGCCTCGCTTTGCAGAGGATGCCATCATGCACGAAACCACGATTGCCATGATCGAACCGGTGCCCGTCCTGAGCGGCGGCCGCTGGATCAATACCGACGACGAACGTTGGGGCGCCGTGTTCAATCCGTCCACGGGCCAGGTCATCGCCCAGGTGCCGCTGTGTTCGGCCGAGCAGACGGGCGAAGTGGTCGAAGCGGCCGCCGCCGCGCTACCGGCCTGGGGCGACACGCCCGTGGTCGAGCGGGCGCGGCTCATGTTCCGCTTCCGCAACCAGCTCGAAAAACATTTCGATGAGTTGGCGGCGCTCGTGACGCGCGAGCACGGCAAGACGCTGGCCGAGGCCCGGGCCGAAGTCAATCGCGGCATCGAGGTCGTCGAATTCGCCTGCGGCATCCCCAGCCTCATCACGGGCGACACCCTGCCCAACATCGCCGGCGACGTCGATGCCGAAGCCGTCCGCCATCCGGTCGGCGTGTGCGTCGGCATCACGCCGTACAACTTTCCGTTCATGGTCCCGCTGTGGATGTTTCCGATCGCGCTGACGTGCGGCAATACGTTCGTGCTCAAGCCGTCGGAAAAAGTGCCGCTGTCGTCGGTGCGATTGGGCGAGTTGCTCGTCGAGGCCGGCGTGCCCGACGGCGTCTTCAACATCGTCCATGGCGACCGCGAGTGTGTCGACGCACTGCTCGAACACCCGAAGGTCGCCGCGATCTCGTTCGTCGGCTCGACGACGATCGCCAAGTACATCTACGAGCGCGGCGCGGCGGCCGGCAAGCGTGTCCAGTCGGCCGGCGGCGCGAAGAATCATCTCATCATCATGCCCGATGCCGACATGGAACAGTCCGTGAAAGCGCTGGCTGCGTCGGCCTACGGCTGCGCCGGCCAACGCTGCATGGCCGGCAGCGTGGCAGTGACCGTCGGCAAGGCGGGCGATCCAATTGTCAAAGGGCTCGTCGATCACGTTGGCAAGTTCCGCGTCGGCGCGTCCGACGGCAACGAAGCGGTCGACATGGGCCCTGTGATCCGCGCCGAGCACCGCGACCGCGTGGCCAGCTACCTCGATATCGCCAAGCAGGACGGCGCATCGGTCGCCCTCGACGGCCGCCGCAAGTTCGACAGCGACGGCTTCCTCATCGGCCCGAGCGTTGTGGATAAAGTTCGGACGACGATGCGCGTGTGGAAAGAAGAAATCTTCGGGCCCGTGCTATCCGTGGTTCGCGCGGCCGACCTCGACGAGGCGCTGGCCGTCGGCGACCAGTGCGAATTCGGCAACGGCGCGGCGATCTTCACCAGCAGCGGCTACGCAGCCCGCGAATTCAAACGCCGCTTCAACGCCGGCATGATCGGCATTAACGTCGGCGTGCCCGCCCCGATGGCCTGGTTCCCCTTCACCGGTTGGAACCGCTCCTTCTTCGGCGATCTGCACATCCAGGGCACCGAAAGCATCCAGTTCTACACCCGCCAAAAAGTAACGCTCACTCGCTGGCCCAAATCGGACGATTCGCACGCCGATCCCGTGTGGAAAACGGAGCGAAGATAGGAATGTGTCCGTTGTCCGTAGTCCGTTGTCCGTTGTAGATACAATTGACTACGGACTACCGACAGCGGACAACGGACCACCATGCAGCTCGCCTTCAGCTCCAACGCCTATCTGCGATTCCCGATCGATGAGACGATTGCGCGGATCGCCGCGCTCGGCTATCGCGGGATCGAGGTTCTGGCCGACGTGCCGCACGCCTGGCCAGCCGGGCTCCTGCCCGTGCAGCGGCAGTCGATTCGCAACGCGCTCGATCGTCACGGCCTGACGATCTCCAACATCAACGCCTTCATGATGAACGCGATCGCCGATCCGCGGCAGCCGTATTGGCACCCGAGTTGGATCGACCCCGACCGACACTACCGCGCAATCCGCCGCGAGCACACGAAGCGGGCGCTCCAATTGGCGGTCGACATCGGCGCGCCGCACATCACGACCGAGCCCGGCGGTCCGCTCGAGCCCGGCCAATCCTGGCAAAGCGGCGCCGACATCTTTTACGACGAGCTGATGCCGTGCATCGATGTCGCAGAAAAACTCGGTGTGCCACTGCTCATTGAACCGGAACCCGGCCTATTGATCGAGCGCTTCGACCAATACCTCGAATTCGTCGACCGCCTCGACTCGCCACAGATCGGCCTCAACTTCGACATCGGCCATGCGTATTGCGTCGGCGAAGATCCGCAAGATTGGATTGCCAAAATGCAGTCGCACACCCGCCACTACCACCTCGAAGACATCGCCGCCACGCGCGTCCATCAGCACCTGGTCCCCGGCCACGGCGCGATCGACTTCCCCGCCACGCTCGTCGCCATCCGCCAAACTGGCTACACGGGCTGGCTCACGGTCGAGCTCTATCCGTACATCGACGACCCCGACGCCGCCGCCCGCGAAGCGCGCGAATTCCTGCGTAACATTTTGAAATAGATTCACCACGGGTCACACGGATACCACGGATGATGTTCAATTCTCTTCCCATCTGTGCTATCCGTGCCATCCGTGGTCAATTCTTCGCACTGTTGCTGTGTTGGCTCTCCATCGGTGTTTCAGTCTACGCCGCGGAATCCGTCACACCCTGTCGCATCGAAGTCGTCGATGCCGAGAACAGTTGGCCGGTGCCGCTGGTGGAGCTGAAGACAACGCACAACGTACAGTTCTTCACCGATAACGCCGGCGTCATCGCATTCGACCTGCCGGAGTTGATGGGACAAGCGACCTGGTTTCAAGTCGAAAGCGACGGCTATGAAATGGAGGCTGACGGCTTCGGTTACCGCGGCGTGCGATTTTTTCCCCAGCCGGGAGGTACCATCACGATACAAGTCAACCGCAGGATGATCGCCAAGCGACTTGGCCGCATTACCGGCGCAGGGCTGTTCGGCGAATCGCAAAAACTGGGCGACGAACGCGATTGGAAAGAATCGGGCGTGCTCGGCCAGGACAGCGTGCAAAACGCCGTGCATGGCGGCCGGATGTTCTGGGCCTGGGGCGACACCAACTTGGCCTACTACCCGCTCGGCATCTTCGACATGACGGCCGCCACGACCGATATCCACCCGCTTAAGTCGTTCGAGCCGCCGCTGCGCATTAGACTCGACTATTTCCGCGATGATAAGGACCACCTGCGCGGCGTCGCCAAGATGCCCGGAGAAGGACCGACCTGGCTCAGCGGCTTTGCTAGCTTGCCCGATAAGAGCGGCCAAAAGCGGCTTGTCGCCAGCTACGTCAAAATCAAGGGTCTCTTGACCGCGTACGAAGCAGGATTGTGCGTGTGGAACGACGGCGCGAAAAACTTCGAACACCTGCGCACAATTTGGAAAAAGACTGATAAGGATCCCAATCAACCGCCGTTGCCGATCGGTCACCCGATTATTACGAACGATCAAAAGGGCAAGAGCGTCATCCTCTTTGGCGATCCACTGCCAAAGCTCCGCTGTGAAGCCACGTTTGAAGCCTGGCAAGACCCGGCCAACTGGGAGCTGCTCAAGCCACAGGATTCGTTCAAGTCGGCGAGCGATGGCGCGACGGTGAAACCAGCCGCCGGCTCCATTGCCTGGAACGAATTCCGCAAGCGGTGGATCACAGTATTCCACGAAAGCGGCGGTAAGCCCTCGAATCTCGGCGAAGTGTGGTACGCCGAAGCCGACGAGCCAACCGGCCCTTGGGGCCGCGCCGTGAAAATCGTCTCACATCGCGACTACAGTTTCTACAACGTCCGCCTGCACCCCGAATTCACGCCCGCCGGCTCGCCCATCCTCCTCTTCGAGGGCACGTACACGGCCATGTTCGCCAACAACCCTCGCCCCACGCCGCGCTACGACTACAACCAGATCATGTACCGCCTCGACCTCGACGACCCGCGGCTCGCCCCGGCCCAACAGAAGCCATGAAAGCCTGGCTGCAACTCATGCGGTTGCCGAATGTCTTCACGGCTGTGGCCGACGTGGCGATGGGCTTTCTCGTCACGCATGGTTCGCTCGAGCCGGCATCCCACTTCGCACTGCTCGCCGCCGCGTCGTGCCTGCTCTACCTGAGCGGCATGGTCCTCAACGACGTCTTCGACGCGAAGGTTGACGCCAGCGAGCGCCCCGACCGGCCCATTCCGTCTGGCCGCATCACCAAACGCGCCGCCGCCGCTTGCGGTTTGGCTTTACTCGCCAGCGGCACTCTCATCGCCTGGTTCGCCAGTTTCATCACGCACGATTGGCGCCCAGCAATCATCGGCACCTTGCTCGCAACCTGCGTAGTTCTCTACGACGCCGTGCTGAAGCGCACGCCCCTCGCTCCACTCACCATGGGCGCCTGCCGCGCGCTCAACGTCCTCCTCGGCATGAGCCTGGCCCCACACGACGGACTGGCAACTTCGGTGGCCGGTGGTTACGTCCAATGGAACACACCTGCCGCCTGGCTGATCGCCCTCGGCATCGGCATTTACATTGTCGGCGTAACCTTGTTCGCGCGCACCGAAGCCCGCACCAGCTCGCGCGCCCAACTCATCGGTGGCACAATTGTACTGTTCGCCGGCATGGTGCTGCTCGTTACTGTGCCCGGCTGGACCGACCACACGCCGCTGCTCCGCGTGAGTCCGAACGGCTGGCACCTGCTGTGGGCTGCGCTCGCACTAATCACCGCGCGGCGCTGCACCATGGCCATCTACGACCCCACGCCGCCACGCGTGCAGGCCGCAGTGCGCCACTGCGTGCAAACGATCATCGTCCTCGACGCCGCCGTCTGCGTCGGCTACGTCAGCCCGATGTGGGGCTTTGCCGTCCTGGCACTACTGGCGCCGACACTGCTGCTGGCCGGTTGGCTCAAGGCCACTTAAGCCGGCAAGTTGTTGACAAGTTCGGCCTCCGGTAAAATGGAACTGACAAATATAGCCGCCCCATCCTGAGTCGGTTCTCGACGTCATCATCTGCAATCGACTTGTTGTCGGCGTCTCAACGCCGGCCAGGATGGCCGGGCTATGTTTTTCCTTCGCCGTGAACCACTCTCATGCGCTGGCCGCTGCGATATCAAATCATGTTGCCGATGGCCGCGTTGATGCTGGTCACGGTGGTGGCGACCGGCGGCGTGGGCGCCTGGCTCGCGGCCCGCGCATCGCAGGCCCGCATTGCGTCGCAGATCGCCGGCGTGACGCGGATCCTGGCCGAGTCGAACTTCCCGCTCACCGGCGCCGTGCTGCGGCAAATGAAAGCGCTCTCCGGCGCAGACATGATCCTCGTCGACGAGCGCGGCAACGTGATTTCCTCCAGCGGACCGAACGATCAATTTGCGGCGCTCGTCGACGCGGCGCCGGCGCCCAATAATCCGCAATTCTCACTCGGCGAACACCTGTGGGTCCGCAATCAAGGCTACTTCCACACGACGGTGCCGATATCCAACCGCCGCACGACGGGCAACGCGGCGACGCTCCACATTTTGTATCCCGAGGAAGAATATCGCCGCGCGTGGCAGCGGGCTGTCTATCCGTCGCTCGGGTTCACGGTGCTCGCGCTGCCCGTGGTGATGATGCTCGCGGCGGCCACCGCCGCCCGCATCGGCCGCCGCATGAGCTCGCTGCAAGGGCAGGTCGATCGCATCGCCAAGGGCGATTTTCAGCAACTGGCCCTCTCCGACCGCGACGATGAAATCCGCGCGCTGGGCCAGGCCGTCAACCGCATGGCCGCCATGCTGGCCCGCTACGAGGACGACATCCGTCGTACCGAACGCATGCGCACGCTCGCCCAGCTCGGTGGCGGCATCGCCCACCAGCTTCGCAACTCGGCCACCGGCTGCAGCATGGCCCTCGATCTGCACGCCCAGGAATGTGCGTCCGGCCACACGAGCGAAACGCTCGACGTCGCCAAGCGCCAACTGCAGCTCATGGAGCAATACATCCAGCGTTTCCTGCAACTTGGCAAACCGGCCGACGAGCCAATGGATGCCATCGTCGACCTGGCCGCGCTCGTGGACGACCTGCTGCCGCTGGTGCAGCCGGCCGCGCTCCACGCTGGCGTCGAACTGCGCTGCGGCCGTGCGCCGGGCCAGCTCACGATCGCCGGCAATGTGGCCGCCCTCAGCCAGCTGATCATCAACCTGCTGCTCAACGCAATCGAAGCGGCCGCTCAAGGCGCGGTGCAAACGAATGCTCCGGCCCGCGTGGTAGTGGAAATTGCATCGCCGGCGCCGGATGCCGTGACGCTGACCGTATCCGATTCCGGCCCAGGTCCGGCTAGCAAGGTCCGCGACCAACTGTTCGAGCCGTTCGTGTCCGAGAAGCCGGACGGCGTCGGCCTGGGCTTGTCGGTCGCCCGTGAAGTCGTCGAGCAACACGCCGGACGGATCCAATGGCAGCGCGAGGGCGGCATGACGCAGTTCACCGTCGAGTTTCCCACAACCCACATTGTAGCCAATCACTTGGAGATGCAACGTGCCTAGCATATTAGTTGTTGACGATGAGCAGTCCATTTGTTGGGGACTCACGCGGCTGGGCGAAAGCCTGGGCCACGAAGTGCTGGCCGCTTCGTCGGCTGAACAAGCGCTCGTGCGCGCCAAACAGCGGCATCCCGACGTTATCATTCTCGACGTTCGCCTGCCCGGCATGGACGGCCTGTCGGCGATCGAAAGGTTCCAGGAATCCTGCGGCAGCGTGCCGATCATCGTGATCACGGCCTACGGCGATTTGCAGACGGCGGTCGATGCCGTCCGCCGCGGCGCGTTCGACTACATCGCCAAGCCGTTCGACGTGGCGAAGGTGAAGACCGCGCTGGTGCGGGCGCTGGCCAGCAAGCCCGGGCAGGAGGACGTTTCGCCCGTGCGGGCGGCTCGCGTCGAAGGCATGGTCGGTCGCTCGCTCGCCATGCAGGAAGTCTACAAGCAAATAGCGCTGGCGGCGGCGAGCGACGCCTCGGTCCTGCTGGTGGGCGAAAGCGGCACCGGCAAGGAGCTCGCCGCGCGGGCCATTCATCGTTACAGCGCCCGCGCCGCCGGCCCGTTCGTCGCCGCCAACGTCGCGTCGCTCAGCCCGACGCTCGCCGACAGCGAATTGTTCGGGCACGTCCGCGGTGCGCACACTGGCGCGGAGGGCGGACGCACCGGCCTCCTGGCTCAAGTCACCGGCGGCACGCTGTTTCTCGACGAAGTATCCGATATCCCGCCCTCGACCCAGGTGAAATTGCTGCGCGCCCTGGAGCACGGCGAAGCGGTCCCCGTCTGCGATGTTGAGCCGCTCCGCACCGACTTCCGCGTCATTGCAGCAACGCATCGCGACCTCGCGCAGTGTGTCAACGACGGCTCCTTCCGCCACGACCTGTTCGTCCGCTTAAACACATTTCAAATCGAGCTGCCGCCTCTCCGCGAACGGGTACAGGACATTGCCGAACTGGCCGAGTATTTCACGCAGACGCTCTCGAAGCCGCCCGGCACACCGCGGGTGGCCATTTTGCCGGAAGCGCTGGCCGAGCTCGAGCGCAGAGCGTGGCGGGGGAACATCCGCGAGCTGCGCCAGGCGATCGACCATGCGCTGCTCCTGGCGCGGGGCAGGGCGATCATGCCCGAGCATCTGCCGCCGCCGGTGACGAGCGCGCCCGCGATTGGCTCGCCCGCGACTACGGACGACGCCGTCGCGTCAGCGGTTCAGCAGTGGGCCGAGCACAATATTCACGACGCCGAGCTGGCCGGCTGCGTCTACAACCGGCTGATGACGGTGGTCGAGCCGCCGCTTTTGGATGTCGCGATGAAAAACCACAAAGGCCAATGTGCCACGGCCGCCCGCACACTCGGCATCCACCGCACTACGCTCCGCAAGAAACTCGACGAGCACGGAATCGATAGCGAAGCGGAGTAGACCGTACAACTTGCACTAACAACATGATCAAGTCCCTGCTCGACCAACTCGTTGCCAGCGCCTCGAACCGCTTCCAAGCGCGGTACGGCCGCACTCCGCGCTGGATCGCCGCCGCCCCCGGCCGCGTCAACATCATCGGCGAGCACATCGACTACAACGACGGCTTCGTGCTGCCGATGGCGCTCGACCGCTACTGCGTGATTGCAGCCGGGGACTGTCCCCTTTTCCCGCCGACAGAGGAAAAAACCACGGTCGACTCAGAGAGGGAAAAGGGGACTGTCCCCCTAGAACCGCAACACGCGCGCAAAGGGGACAGTCCCCTTTTTGCGGGCGACGATATGCCGAAGAGTGAAGCGAGTGAGCGCAAAAAGGGGACAGTCCCCGTCGCCGCAATCTTCAGCGTCGCAACCGACGACGAAGCGATGATCCGGCTCGATGCGCCGCGTCGTCACGCCGCGCACGGCCATTGGTCGAATTACGTGGCCGGCGTGCTGGCCGGCTGCGTGGAACGCGGCATGCATCCGCCCGGCTTCCAGGCCGTGATTGAGTCGGCCGTGCCTGTCGGCGGCGGACTCTCCAGCAGTGCGTCGCTCGAAGTGGCCACCGCCACGCTCGTCGAGGCCATGACCGGCATCAAGTTGGCGCCGGTCGAAAAGGCGCTCCTTTGCCAGACGGCCGAGCACGCATACGCCGGCGTGCCGTGCGGCATCATGGACCAGTTCGCCTCGGTCATGTGCCACACGAATCATCTGATGCTGCTCGATTGCCGGTCGCAGCACATCGAGCAAATCCCGTTCTCCGATGCCGCGATCACCGTGCTGATCATCAACACCAACGTGAAGCACGAGCTATCCGGCGGCGAGTATGCCGAGCGCCGCGGCCAGTGCGAATCGGCGGCGCGGAAACTGGGCGTGGCGTCGCTCCGTGATGCGAATCTCTCGCAGCTTGAAGCGAAGCGCAGCCAGCTCGACCCGGTCGAATTCCGCCGCGCCCGGCACGCGATTGGCGAGATCGCCCGCACGGTCGAGGCGGCCGGCGCGATCAAGGCGGGCGATTGGCCGCTCGTCGGCCGACTCATGGTCGCCAGCCACGATTCGCTCCGCGACGACTACGAAGTGAGTTGCCGCGAGCTCGACCTGCTGGTCGACCTGGCCCGCGACATCGGCTCAGACGGTGGAGTGATCGGCTCGCGGATGACGGGCGGCGGCTTCGGTGGCTGCACGGTGAGCCTGGTTCGCACCGAAAAAGTGGACGACATTGCACAAGAAATGGCCCAAGCCTACCGGGCCGAAACTGGCATTGAGCCCAGCGTTCTCACCAGCCGCCCATCACGCGGCGCGCACGTCGCTAAGGAGAACTAGCGCCGGCAAGTTCAATGCCCGCCGCGCTTTGGCCTGCCTTCCAACTCCGTCTGCTCCTCGCGCTGCTCC
>JBIOWO010000087.1:0-22578 GCA_044868555.1 Lacipirellulaceae bacterium
TGGTAATTGCCTGTGCGTGGACCACGCCCTTCGCTAGGAGCTCAGGGACGTGCCACACCGACAATTAACAACATGATCGAACGAATCATCGAATGGTCGATCCGAAATCGGGCGCTCGTGCTGATGCTCGCAGCCGGGCTGACCGTGGCCGGCGTCTACGCGGCGCTCAACACGCCCGTCGACGCCATTCCCGATTTGAGCGAGAACCAGGTGATCGTGTTCACCGACTGGCTGGGCCGCAGCCCGCGCGAGATCGAGGACCAGATCACCTACCCGCTCTCGCGCAAGCTGCAGGGTCTGGCCGGCGTGCGGGCCGTCCGCTCATCGTCCGAATTCAACTTTTCGATGATCACGATCATCTTCAACGATGACGTGGATTTTTATTTCGCCCGGCAGCGGGTGACAGAACGACTCGATCAGGCCGCCACGTTCCTGCCGCCGGGCGCCGTGCCCTACCTGGCGCCCGATGCTACCGCGCTCGGGCAAATCTTCTGGTACACGGTCGAGCCGAGCCCCGAGCATCCGATCGATCCGGGCCGGCTGTGGGCGCTCAACAAGTTTTACATCGGGCCGCAGCTCAACTCCGCGCCGGGCGTGGCCGACGTGGCCATCGTTGGCGGCACGCCACTCGAATACCAGATCGACGTGCGGCCGGAAGAGCTGCGGGCGTACGGCATCACGCTCGGCGAGCTGTATTCTGCCGTGGGCAAGAGCAACATGCCGGCCGGCGGCGGCGTCGTGCAGAAGAACAACGCCGAATACATCGTCCGCGGCGTCGGCTGGATTCGCGACAAGCATGACATCGAGAACACCGTCATCAAGGAGATCAACGGCATCCCGATCTACGTCAAAACGATCGCCACCGTCCAGCTCGGCACGCAGTTCCGCCGCAGCGTGTACGAAAAGGACGGCAACGAAGTGACCGGCGGAGCGGTGCTCATGCGGCACGGCGAAAATCCGCTGGCCGTCACCGAACGCGTGAAGGCGAAGATCCAGGAATTGCAACCCGGGTTGCCGGAAGGCGTCCACATCGTGCCGGCCTACGACCGCACACGGCTGATCCACGGCGCGATCGACACGCTACTCGAGGTCATGACGCACGAAATGATCATCGCCTCCCTGGCGATCCTCTTGATCCTCATGCACTTCCGCAGTGTGTTTGTGATCTGCATCACGCTGCCGCTGGCAGTGCTGTTTTCGTTCCTGCTGATGTGGGTGCTGCGGCAACTGGGGATCATCGACATCCAGGCCAACATCATGTCGCTGGCCGGCATCACGATCTCGATCGGCATCCTGGTGGATCAGGCCATTGTGATGACCGAAAACGCGACGCACGAATTGAAGCAGCACTTCGGCGACCGCAAGGTCTCGGGCGACATCCGCGAGATGGTCATCAAGCCCTGCCGCCTGGTGGGCCGGCCGATCTTCTTCTCCGTGATGATCATGCTGCTGTCGTTCATCCCGGTGTTCATGCTGACGGGCCGCGAGGGCAAGTATTTTCATCCACTCGCGTTCACCAAGAGCTTCGCAATGCTGGGCGTGGCGATCATCTCGGTGACGCTCGTGCCGGCACTGATCCCGATTTTCATCAAAGGCCGGATCCGCAGCGAAGAAGAAAACTGGATCGTCCGCAGCTTCATCAATATCTACAAACCGCTACTTACGTGGGCATTGCCGCGGCGAAACCTGGTGATGTGGATGTTCGCCGTGCTCTTGGTGTTGGCGGCCGGCATGTTCCCGTTGCAGGCCGTGTTTGGTCAAGGTGCATCGGAGACGGCCTGGAAAAACGCGTTCTTGTTGGTCTTCGCTACAGTAACATCTGTCACCGTAATGCTCACGACGGGAAGGGCATACAGCTTCGGAAAGAGCTTGATTCTCTTTGTCGTCGCGTGCGGATTGTTTGTTTTGGCGGTCGAACTCGTATCGGCCAGCGGCGGCAAATGGCTAAGTTCCCTGTATGTTCCGTTGCCGCTAATTGGCTACTTTCAATTCTTCAAATGGTTGTGCTATTTCTACGCTGGCGTAGCGATTGCGCTCCTGTTTGTGACAGGGTTTATTACGCAGAGCGTCGTCGTCTGGCGAATTGTTTCCTTAGCGAGTCTGGTGGTGATTGGTCTCTGGGCTTACCACTTCCCCAAGATCGGCGTCAGCTTCATGCCACCGCTCGATGAAGGGACGACGCTCGACATGCCCGTGACGGTGCCGCGGGCGAGCGTCACGCAGGCGGCCGACGACTTGAAAGCCCGCGACGCCCTGCTCCGCGGATTCCCCGAGGTGGAATCCGTGATCGGCAAATCGGGCCGGGCCGATACGCCGACCGACCCGGCCCCGCTCGACATGGTCGAGACGTTCGTCAATTACCGGCCCAAGGATCTGTGGCCGAAGCGCGTGCTGCGCATTCGTGACGCCGAAGAGCAGACCCGCGAAGTGCTCGGCGGGCTGGAAGACGCCGGCTTCGTAGCGCGATCGCCTGACGAGGACGCTCACACGTCACTCGTGAACGACGCCTACCAAAGGGCTTTGGAGCGGTACGATGAGATGATTCGCGAGTTGGCATTGCTGCGGTACACCGAGTTTGGGCGAGCGCTTGAGCCGCAACTGACGCGCTATGCAATCGAACAGTTGGTCCAACGGATGCAAACGGCGGGGGCGTTGCGCTGGCCGCCCGGCAAGACCGAGCAACAGGAAATCACGGCTCTCACGGAGCAGTTGACACCGAAATATGGGCGGTGGCTCGTCGAATCGCCGTCGCTCGAAGACGTGACCAAGCTAAGTCAGGACGTGGCAGCGCGCCTTGCCGAAGGGGGCGCGATCACCGACCAGGCAAGTGCCTTGGAAGCACAACATTCGATTGTGACCGGAGTACTCGGCGCCATCACAGAGTTCTTTGGCGCTGAGCGAGAGACCCTCGCAGGCGAGTTACTGGCAGCGATCGAATTGGAGCGGAACCGACTATGGCGCGAGCGCGTCGCTGAGGTAAATTGGGAACTATTCGACACGGGAACCGACGCATTCATTGGATACGCCTTGGAAGAAGTGGTGAAGGCAGCCCGCGAGGCTTCGCTGCTGGCCGCCGCTCCGCGCGGCAAGGAGGCCGAGCGATTTGCCGACGCCGCCCTGAAGGCACAGCTCGGTCAGCCGTTCGACTCGGCGGCGACACTGCCGTTCGTCGAGTTGCGGAAAAAACTCGTCGAGCCATTTCGTGACAGCATGTTTCTGTGGCCCCGCCAGACCGGCCCCAAGGGCGACCTGGTCGACGATGAAATGGGCCGCGTCCTGCAGGTGCCGGGCTGGAGCAACATCTTCACGCAGCCTATCGTCAATCGCATCGAGATGCTCTCCACCGGCGTGCGGACCGATATCGGCGTCAAAGTGTTCGGGCCGGACCTCGACACAATCGATCGCGTGTGCAAACAGATCGAGGCTGCACTCAAGCCGATCGCGGGCGCCCGCGACGTGATCGCCGCGCCGATCATGGGAAAAGGCTACGTGCAGATCGACATCCATCGCGAGCAGGCGGCTCGCTACGGCATCTCGGTCGAGGACATTCAGAACGAGATCGAGGTCGCGCTCGCCGGGCGAGCCGTCACGTTCACCGTTGAAAAACGCGATCGCTTCCCGGTCCGCGTTCGCTACTCCCGCGCCGATCGCAACGACGAGGAGAGCATTCGCCGCTTGCTCGTGAGCGCCGGCGGCATGGGGCAGCCCGCCAGCAGTACGTCCTCAGAATCGACGATGTCAACGACCGGCGGCGCGGAATCTCACGCCGCCGCCCCGCCCCACTCCGCCAAACGCGCGCCATTGATCCCGCTAAGCGCCGTGGCCGACGTGCGGATCGTCGAAGGCCCAGCCGTGATCAAGAGCGAAAACGGACGGCTCTTGAATTACGTCACGCTCAACGTGCGGGGACGCGACATCGTCGGGTTCGTCGACGAAGCCCAGCGGGTTGTCGCCCAGAAAGTGAAATTGCCCGAGGGCGTGCACATCGAATGGAGCGGCGAGTTCGAGCATCAGGTCCGCGCCGCGCAGACACTGCGGATTGTCTTCCCGGCCGTCATCGTGCTGATCTTCGTGATTCTCTACCTCACGTACAACGACCTGGCCGACGCCGGCCTGATGATGCTGGCCGTGCCCGAGGCGCTGGCGGGCGGCGCGTTTTTCATGTATCTGTTCCCAAAAATCACGCAAGGCTGGGATACTCCGCCGATGGATTTCAGCGTCGCCGTGTGGGTCGGCTTCATCGCCTGCTTCGGCATGGCCACCGAAACCGGCATCATCATGCTGGTGTACCTCCGCGAAGCGATCGACAAGCGGGGCGGCCTGGAAAAGATCGGCTCACTCGAAGAATTGCGGCAAGCCGTGATCGAAGGGGCCGTGCACCGGCTACGGCCCAAGCTCCTCACCGAAGGCGTCGCCATCATCGCCATCTTCCCGATGGTATTTGCCAAAGGCGTCGGCGGCGAAATTCTGGCGCCCATGGCGCTGCCGGTGCTGGGCGGACTCTTGATCTCCGACGAAGTCGTCGACCTGTTCTTGCCGGTGCGATTCTACTGGGTCCGCCGAGCCCGTTGGCTGAAGTTGCGCGGGAAGCAGGAGCAGCACCATGAGTTGTCAGCATAGCTGCACATCCGAGAAAACTGCTGCCAACCCAGACTTCCTATTCTCACCAAACCACCGCGTAGATGCCCACAAATCGAGGGGGGGAATTGTGGGCATCTTCGCAAAACATCGGAGAAAACTGATTTCCGCGTAGCTTTACGATCAGCACTCCGTCACCGCCACCGCCAAACCGCCTCGCGACGTTTCCTTGTACTTCGTGAGCATGTCGCGGCCCGTCTCGCGCATCGTGCGGATCACGCGGTCGAGCGACACGCGGTGCTTGCCGTCGCTCCGCAGGGCCATCCGCGCGGCGTTGATCGCCTTCACCGCCCCCATCGCACACCGCTCGATGCACGGCACTTGCACCAGGCCGCCGATCGGGTCGCATGTGAGCCCCAGGTTGTGCTCCATGCCGATCTCAGCCGCCATCTCGACCTGTGGCACGCTGCCGCCGAGCACTTCCGTGAGTGCTCCCGCCGCCATCGAACAGGCCACGCCCACTTCGCCCTGGCAGCCGACCTCCGCGCCGGAGATCGACGCGCCCAGCTTGTACAGAATGCCGATCGCCCCAGCCGTGAGGAAAAATCGCACGATGCCGTCCTCGTTCGCCCCCGGCGTGAACCGCCAGTAGTAGTGCAACACGGCCGGGATGATGCCGGCCGCACCGTTGGTGGGCGCGGTCACGACCCGCCCGGCAGCGGCGTTCTCCTCGCTCACCGCCAGCGCGAACAGGTTGACCCAATCCATCACCGCCAGCGGGTCGCGTGCCGCCTCGTCCGCATGCGTCGAAAGTTGACGGAACAATTCCGGCGCACGGCGACGGACTTTCAATCCGCCAGGCAGGATGCCGTCCTGCCGGCAACCGCGCTCGACGCACTCCTGCATCACGCGCCACCGCCCAAGAAGCCCGGCGCGGATTTCCGCCTCGGAGCGCCAGCACCGCTCGTTCGCCAGTGTCATCTCGCTAACCGACAAACCGGACGCCTCGGCCGACTTCAGCAGGTCGTCGCCCGTGCGGTAGGGATATGGCAGCGCGGTTTCGTCCTGAGACAACTTATCGGCGGCCGCGGCCGATTCATCGACGACGAACCCGCCGCCGATCGAAAAGCAAGTGTACGCAAACAGCGTGTCGCCGGCCGCATTGCGGGCCGTGAACCGCATCCCGTTCGGATGCTGCGGCAGCGACTCTTTGCGGAGGAACAGCAGGTGCTGCGCCTCGTCCCAGGGAACCGTCGGTCCCTGGTAGAGCGTCAGGCGGCCGCTCGCGCGAATCGCCGCCACGCACGGCTCGACCTCGTCGGGGTCGATGCCCTCGGGCGTGGCGCCTTCCAATCCGAGCATCACCGCCTTGTCCGTGCCATGCCCCTTGCCCGTCAGCGCGAGCGACCCATACAGCCGCACTTCGACATCGGCACACACATCGAGCAACCCGTCCGTCCGCAACCGCTCTACGAACCGCCGCGCGGCCCGCATCGGCCCGATCGAGTGCGAGCTCGATGGCCCGATGCCAATCGTGAACAAATCAAAAACGCTGATGGCCATGGCAGTGTACTCCTCTCGCTCCGCGAGAGGGAATTCAGCAAAAAACGTCTGGCTCGGCGACGGGCGGACATCTCGCGGAGCGAGATGAGTACAATCAATTGTACCACTAACCATTCTTCAGCGGCCGAATCGCTCCAGCGAATACGGCGCCGGATCGATGTGCGGCTCGGCCCGCGCGACAATTTCGGCCGTTAGCTTGCCGCTGGCCATGGCGGTGGCCATGCCGATCATGCCGTGGCCGGCCGCCACGACCACGTTGTCAACGCGGGGCGCCCGGCCAATGCACGGCAAGTCGTCATACGTCATCGGCCGCCAGCCGAACCATTCTTCCTCGACCGGCTCGGTGGCTGCAGTGGGCGGTTCGACCAGGTACTCGGCCGCCGCCCGCTTGAACAAATCGATCCGCCGGCGATTGATCGTCCGATCGTAACCGACGAACTCCATGGTCGAGCCAATCCGCAGGCCCGACGACCACGGCGTGACGGCCACGTGGTACTCTTCGAAGATCATCGGCGTCGTCGGTGCGTTGCGAGGCCGTGGCAGCGTGATCGAGTATCCCTTGCCAGGCTGAATCGGGATCCGGCAACCAAGCTGAGCGGCGAAGGCGGGCGTCTCCGCCCCAGCGGCGAGCACTATTGTGTCGGCGATCATTACGCCGTTACTTGTGTCGATCGAACCTGCGCGGCCCTTATCGATATTGATTCGGTGCACGCGAGTTTCCGGATGCATTTCGACGCCGCGTGCGGTAAGCAGTGAGGACAGCGAGCTCAGTAGCCGGTCGGGCCGCAGGTGGGCATCGCACGCATAATGCCAGGCGCCGGCCATGTCCGGCCGCAGAGCCGGTTCGAGCGCTGAAAGCTGCGAACCATCGTTGCGCGTCGCGGCAATGCCAAATTCGCGGCGGATGAACTCGGCCGTCTTCCCGTAGGCTTCGAAATGGTGCGGCGATTTGTAGACCAGGAGCAGCCCGCGATCGTCCCATTCGATGTCCAGCCGCTCCTCAGCGGTGAGCTCGCGATAGAGCTTCATCGACGAACTTAAGAGCGCATGGCGTGCCGCAGCCGCATGCATCATGGGTCCGCGGCGGCAGCGAAGCGCGAACCGCGCCAGCCAGACCCACAGCGCCGGATCCCACCGCGGCTGGACATAGACGGCCGATTCACGGCTGAACATTTGCCGCAACGCCGGCCACAGCGCGCCCGGCATGGCCAGCGGCAGCACGTGGCTCGGGCAGATGAATCCGCAATTGCCGTGCGAACAGCCGCCGCCGATGCGGCCGGCGTCCAGCACGCGCACGCGCCAGCCCTGACGGGACAGATGATACGCCGTGCTGCAGCCGATGATGCCGCCGCCAATGACGATCGCGGTCTGGTCTTCTGTCACGTTACTTGATTCCAAACCGGTACGGATCGCTCGGATCGATCACCAGCCGCAAGTCGCCGTTCACAAACGCCCGGCCGGTGATCGTGGGGATCACGCCGCCGTCGGTTTCCCGGAACCGGCCCGCGAACACACTGCCGACGATCGACTCCTGCCGCCAAACCTGCCCCGGCTTAAGTTTCCCGTCGGCCGCGAGGCAGGCGAGCTTCGCGCTGGTGCCGGTGCCGCAGGGCGACCGATCGTACTGACCGCCAGGACAGAGCACGAAGTTCCGCGCGTCGGCGATGCTCGGATCGCTGGGCGGGCCCACCAGCTCCACATGATCGATCTCGGCCCCGTCGTCGCCGGTAATGCGTTGCTGCTCCAGCGCCCGCCGAATTTGCTGCGTGTGGCGCGTCAACTCGTCGACGTCGACCAGCGACAGTCGCCGATCGGTTTTGCTGAGAAAGAACCAGTTGCCGCCCCAGGCGACGTCGCCGACCACGCGGCCCAACTCGGGCACGTCGACGGCCACATCTTTGAGCCGGCGGAAGCTGCGGACATTGTCCACGGACACGTCGCCGTTTTCGTGCAACTGGGCCGTCACGTCGCCGACCGGCGTTTCAACGCGGTGCTGGCCGGGGCCGATCCGCCCCAGGTAGGCCAGCGTGGCGACGACGCCGATCAAGCCGTGGCCGCACATGCCGAGGTAACCGGCGTTATTGAAAAAGATCACGCCGGCGGCGGCGCTCGGCGACAGCGGCGCCTGCAACACCGCGCCGACCATGCACTCGCTGCCCCGCGGCTCGGTGACCAGCGACGTGCGCAGCCAATCGGCGGAGTCGCGCATCACGGCCCGGCGGCTCGCCATGTCGCCGCCGCCGAGATCGGGCACTCCCTCGACAACGACCCGCGTCGGCTCGCCGCCCGTGTGCGAATCGATGACGCGGACGGCGGTCGGTGAAATCTGCGACGGCATGGGTTCAAACTACCGGTCCTTGGCCACTTCGACCTGCGCTATCGACGGCCGCGAGTCGATCGCCTGCTTGATGACCGACAGGATTCGCGATCGCTCCGGTTCGACGAGCGGCAGCCGGGGCGGCCGACAGGTCTCCGCTCCATAACCACGTGCGGCCATCGTCAGTTTAATGCATTGGACCAACTTCGGGTGCGTATCGAAGTGCAACAGCGGCATGTACCAGCGGTATAGTGCGATGGCTTCGTTGTAGCGTCCGGACGTGGCCAGCTCCCATAACAGCCGGCTCTCGGCCGGGAAGGCGTTCACCAACCCCGACACCCAGCCGACGGCCCCTAGCATCGCGCTCTCCAGCGCCAGATCGTCCGCGCCGCACAACAGCGCGTAGCGATCGCCGCACAAATTCTTGATGTTGGTGATTCGGCGACAGTTCTCGGACGACTCCTTGATCGCCACGAACTGCGGCACATCGGCCAGCTCCGCGAACATCTCGGGCGTGATGTCGACGCCGTAGCTGAGCGGGTTGTTGTAACAGATAATGGGCGAATCGACCGCCGACGCCACGCTGCGGAAATGGGCGATTGTCTCCCGCGGGTCGGACTTGTACACCATCGCCGGCAGCAGCATCAATCCGTCCACGCCGACGGCTTCTGCCGCCTCGGCAAAATGGCATGCCAGCGACGTGGTATACTCGGCCACGCCGGCAAGAACCGGCACGCGGCCATCGACGTGAGCGACCGCCGCCCGCAACAGTTGCAGCTTCTCGTCGTATTCCAACGAGCTATTTTCGCCGACCGTGCCCAGCAGGATCAAACCGTGTACGCCCGCATCGACCATCAGGTCCAGATGCCGCAGCGTGCCGGCGACGTCGACCGCGTAGTCGGCCGAGAACTGTGTAGTTGCGGCCGGAAAGACGCCGCGCCAATTCAGGGTCATCGAATCGCCCTCGCAGCCGTGTTTTGCGACAACACGGGCCGGCCGAGATAGATTTAGTGTACGAAAACCAGGTTTGAGTATATTCTGTGGCTATGTGACGATCAATTGTCCGGGGTCGCATTCGGTCGTCGTCTCGTATCCAACCTAATCCGCCGGAGCTTCGTCATGCCGCCGCCCTTGGACCGCCGTCGATTCATGCTGTCCACCGTGGCCGGGGCCGCCGCGCTCTCCCCGATCGCCGCCCGCGCCGTCGAGCCGATGGTGCGAACGGACGGACACCATTTCAAGCTCAGCCTGGCGGCGTACAGCTACCGCAGCTTACTCCAAGCCAAGCCGCCCAAATTGACGCTGATCGACTTTATCGATGACTGCGCGAAGTTCGGGTTGGACGGAACGGAGCTCACCTCGTATTACTTTCCTCAACCTCCGACGGAAGAATATCTTCGACAGGTCAAAGGCGAGGCGTTTCGTCGCGGGCTCGATATCTCTGGCACGGCCGTGGGCAACGACTTTTGCTTCCCGCCGGGCGAGAAACGCGACCAACAAATTGCACACGTCAAACGCTGGATCGAATATGCCGACATGATGGATGCGCCGGTGATTCGCATTTTCTCCGGCCAAGCCAAACCCGGAGTCTCCCAGGAAGAATCTCAGCGACTGGCCGTGGAAGGGATCGAAGAGTGTTGCCGGCATGCGGCGAAGTACGGCATTTTCCTCGCGCTCGAAAACCATCACGGACTCACAACCATGCCGGACGACATGCTGGCCATTGTCCGCCGCGTCAACAGTCCATGGTTCGGCGTGAACATGGACACGGGCAATTTCCATACCGAGGACGTGTATGGCGACCTGGCGAAACTTGCGCCCTATTCGCTGAATGTGCAAGTCAAAGTCGCTATCCGCGGAGCCGGGCGGGATGCCGAGCCCACCGATTTTGAACGCGTGGCCAACATTTTGCGGACGGCCGGATATCGCGGTTACGTCGTGCTGGAATTCGAGGAGCGGGGCGAGCCACGCGACGAGTGTCGAAAATACATTCAGCAGATGCGTGAAGTGTTTACGTGAACGTGATTCCCATTGCGTGCATTGCCTATGGTGGATCGCGCCATTTGCCTCTGCTCGTGGCGCGTCAGTCGCCACAGGAAATGGATCGATGAACTCACCAGCACCCAACATCGCGGCCCGTGGCGACAAGTCGGCGGTCCAGTTCGCCGCGTTGTTGCCGCGCGCATCGACGCGCGACCCGGCGTTCGCAACCGACTTCGTGAGCGCCGTGCTGCGGCTCGCCCGCGATGCGTCGGCCAGCGACGTGCACATCGATCCGGCCGCCGGCTCGCTGCAAGTGCGGTGGCGATTGGACGGCGTGCTGCAACAACTCGTTGCGCTACCGAAGGAAGTCAGCTCGACCGTCATCGCCCGCCTGAAAGTGCTGGCCGGTCTGTTGACGTACGAAACCGCCCTGCCCCAGGAAGGACGCATCTGGGACGACGCGCTCCGCGTCGAGGTCCGCGTCAGCACGTTTCCGACGCTGTACGGCGAGCGGGCCGTGCTGCGATTGCTGGGCGCGAGCCGAGAGTCGCTCGATTCGATCGAGCAGCTTGGCTTGCCGACGGGAGTGTTGATGGAACTGGAGCGGCAACTAGCGACGACGTCCGGCGCGATCCTAATTGTCGGGCCGGCCGGCAGCGGCAAAACGACGTCCGCCTACGCCTGCCTCCGGCACATCGTCGCGCGGACCAGCGGCGGCCGCAGCATTGCATCGCTCGAGGATCCGGTCGAAGTGGCGGTCGAGGGAGTCGCCCAATCGCAGGTCAACGTTCCGGCGGAGTTCGATATGGCCACGGGGCTGCGCAGCCTGCTGCGGTTGGATCCCGAAGTCATCCTGATCGGCGAAATGCGCGACCGCGCCACGGCGGAGATAGCGCTGGAGGCGGCGCTGACCGGCCAATTGGTGATCACCACGTTCCACGCCGGCAATTGCAGCGATGCCATCCATCGTCTCATCGATTTCGGAATTCCCGCCTACGCCGTGCGCAATGCCGTCCGGCTCGTCGTCGCCCAGCGGTTGATGCGCCGACTGTGCACGTGCGCACGGCCCGGCGACGTGGCAGCGGATGCTCGCGCGTTGGGACTTGAAGTGGAGCAATGTTGGGTTCCCGGCGCGTGTGAAGCCTGTCACCAAACCGGTTATCGCGGGCGCGCGCTGGTCGCCGAATGGCGGGCGATGAATGACACGGATGAAGTGGGGCGCCTCGCGGCGGAAGGCGACCTGTGGACAAGTGCCAAAGCGCTGATCGAGGCCGGCACCACAAGTCCGCTGGAAGTCGTCCGCGTGCTTGGGCTTCCGCGCGTTTAGCCGCGTTTGAGGAAGACCCGAACGCAAGCCTCTGAGAGACTTGCCTACTTGTGTTGCGCGCGGTTCTGGTATACTTCACTTGGGCCGGCGACAACGGCCACCCGCTCGTCCGATTCGATTTCCGGCACAGAGAGACGGACGCATGAATGCTCCGACCGGCGGCAAGGCGGCCGCTCCCGCGCTTGCGGATTTCATCGCTCTGAACGAAGAGATCGCGGCCCTGGTCCGCGCGCGCATTCCGCTCGAGCCGCAACTGGCACAATTGGGGCGCGACTTGCCGGGCAAGGCGGGCGAGCTGGCCGAACAAGTCGGCCGGCGTTTGGAAGCGGGTGAGAGTCTGGCCGCCGCCATGGAAGCGCAGTGCGCCGAGCTGCCGGCGACGTATCGCGCGGTGGTGGTGGCGGGCGCCGAGAGTGGCCAGCTCGGGGCCGCGCTCGAATCACTGGTCGATTCTGCCTCGCGGACCGATCAGTTGCGCCGTGTCACCGGCGTGGCGATTGTGTATCCCGTGGTCCTGGCCGTCGTGGCCTGCTGGCTGTTGGCGCTCGTGGTGACTCGCGTGGTGCCGAGGTTCGAGTGGGTGGGCCAGTATCGCTTTGCGCCGCTCACCTGGTTGTCGAATTGGTCGCTGACCGTGCCCTTGCTCGCGATAGTTCTGCCCAGCCTGCTGACGCTGACCGCTGTCGTTTGGTGGTGGCGATCTGGAAGATTGGGAGGCGAGCGTGCCGCGCGATTCAAGTGGCTGGGATGGCTGCCCGGCAGCCGCGGTATCCATCGCTGGAGCGAGGCGGCCACGTTTGCCGATATGCTGCTGCTGCTCGTCGAGCGCGGGGTGCCGCTCGACCGATCGCTGTGCCTGGCGGCCGAGTCGAGCGACGACGTTGGCCTGCGAACTGCCGCGCTGCAGTTGGCCGAGAAGTCGCGCTTGGGCGGAGCCGTTCGTCCGACGCCCAACACAGTGGACAAAGACCGGTCGGAGTTTCCGCTGCTGATCCGCCTGGCCCTGCACCACGCGGGCGATCGGGCGCTGCTGGCCGGCGGCTTGCGGCAGGCGGCCGCCATGTATCGCGAGCGAGCGATCCGCGCGGCCGAGTGGTACGCCGAGTATGTGCCGATTTTGTTGACCGTGGCGATCGGCGGCACGATTACGATCGGCTTTACGTTGTTGGTCATCTGGCCGTACGCTGCGACGTTGTACAAACTGTCCGAGTGGAACTGGCGATAGCGGAGCAACGATGGGGCTCTACGAATACCAGGCCGATACGTCCACGGGCCAACGGGTGGTCGGCCACATCGTTGCGAGGGACGAGACCGCGGCACGATACAAATTGGCTGCCCGCGGTTTGACCGTCGTGGAGCTACGCTGGTGCATGGCGGCTGACGAGGAAGGAACGCTCGGCGAGCAACAAGTCGCGACGCTGGTGCAGGCGGTTGGCACGGCGGCAGCCGGCCGCGTGCCGCTTGATGTGACGCTCGCCGCGCTGGCGGAGGAAAAGGATGATCCGCGTCTGGCGGCGGTGGCAGGTCGGCTCGCCGCCCGGCTTCAGCAAGGCGCGACGATCGATCAGGCGATTGCCGAGGTCGACCGCGATCTGCCCGCCGAGGTCCATGGCCTCCTGCGGGCCGGGATCGAAAGCGGCGATCTGGCCGGCACATTCGAGCATTTCGCCGCACAGCGACTCGCGCAGCAGCGCATCGATCGGCAAATCCGGGCGGCGGTTGCCTATCCGCTCGTCATTCTTGCGATTCTGGTGCCGCTCGTGCTGCTGCTCAGCATCTTTGTCATCCCGATGTTCCGCGAGATGTTTGAGGAGTTCGACTTCGAGCTGCCTCGGATGACGATATTCGTCGTGAAAACATCGGAACAACTGCCAGCGCTGGTTGGGGGCTTGCTGCTGATCGCCGTGGCGATACCGGTGGTGTTGCGAATTGTCGGCGGCCGTTGGTTGTTTCATCGCGTGCGCGCGGCGACGCCGCTGTTAGGGCGATTGTGGACCTGGGCCGGTCAACGCGAATTTGCCGCCTTGTTGGCATCGTTTCTCGATCTCCGCCTGCCGCTCGCCAGTGCCGTGGCTCATACCGGGGAGATCATCAGCGATCGCAACCTGGCTCTCGCTTGCCGCGGCGTCAGCGAGCGATTGATGGCCGGACAGTCGCTGGGGGATTGCTTACGCCAATCGATGCACTTCGACCGCTCCCTCGCCGCGCTGGCAGCCTGGGGCGAAAACCACGGGTTGCTGCCCGATGCGCTGCGAATCGCCACCGATGTCTTCGACGACCAGGTGGAACAGCAGGCGTCGTTCGTCCGCCGGCTCCTGCCGCCCGTGACGCTCGTCACGGTCGCGACACTGCTGTTTTTTGTTGTCGTCAGCTTGATGGTTCCGTTGGTGAGGTTGATCGAGGGTCTATCCCAGTAATTTGGGCCGCGCGATGGAATGGTTCCTGGTTTCATGGCCGACGTTGATCCTGCTGGGCCTGGGCCTGCGAATGGCGCTGCGCGTGACCTACGGCGCCCGCGGGCCGGAGCCGAACGATCCGGTTTACGTGTTTCTTAATATCAACAGTTGGGTGTTGATCGGCCTCGGCCTGGCGCCGGTCATCCTGGGCGGCGCGTTCACAATCTTCGGGCTGATCATTGTGCTATTGGCCGCCGCCACGCTGATCGAGGCAGTCGGACAGCGGCGCGCGGCGCTGCGACGATCGATGTGTACGCTGTTGTCGCTGCAAATGGAACAGGGTGCCGAGCTGGAATCGTCGGTGCTCCTGGCCGGGCAGTCGATGCGGGGCGTGGTCGGCCGCGCGGCGCAACGGCTGTTCGTCGCGCTCGAGGCCGGCACGCCGCTGGAAGTTGCCGTCGAGGAAAATCGCGG
This sequence comes from Lacipirellulaceae bacterium, assembly GCA_044868555.1. Classification (GTDB taxonomy): domain Bacteria; phylum Planctomycetota; class Planctomycetia; order Pirellulales; family Lacipirellulaceae; genus JABDGM01. The sequence goes on from JBIOWO010000087.1 coordinate 14,639, forward strand.
CGCTTTGCCACTGGAGGCACCGGCGTACCTGGCCGCGGGGAGGACGTCGACTGCCCAGCGCGCGGCCCTCCGCGAGCTGAGCCACAGCGAACACAGCGAGCTGGCCGTCGTTTGGCGAGCGTGCGTCGACCGCATTTCCTATTTGACGGCCGTGTTGATGATCATGGCCGTCGTGTTTGCCTTCCTGCTCATCAAGATCGTGCCGGAATTCGAGAAGATCTTCGAAGAGTTCGGCCTCGAACTGCCGGCCACGACGCTACTGGCCATTTCGATGTCGGCGTTTGTGGTGCAATACCTGGCTGCGCCGCTGTTCCTGGCGTTTGTGGTGGCGACGCTGGCCGCCAACATCGTGGGCATCCTTTATCTTTGCGACATTCGAGCGTTCACCTGGGTGGCCGACTTGTTTTTTCCCGGCAGGCGGAGGGCCGACGTGCTGCGGATTCTGGCTGTCGCCACGGAGGAGCACCAGCCGCTCGGCGAAGTCTTGCGGCGGGTGGCAGCCGTCTACCCGTCCGCCGTGTTGCGCGGACGGCTCCGGCGGGCCGCCGCCGCGGTGAACGCGGGCGCCGACTGGCGAGAAGCACTCGTCGATACGCACATAATCTCCCGGGCGGAGGGCGGACTGGCAAAATCGGCCCAACAGGCCGGCAGTCTGCCCTGGGCGCTGCGCGCGGTCGCCCAACGCCGCGAGAAGCGCGACGTGTATCAATTGGCTACGACGATCCAAATCCTCTACCCGCTGGCGATCCTGATGCTGGGAGCGTTCGTCGGCTTCTACGTCATCTCCCTGTTTGTGCCCATCGTTAAGCTGATTGAAGGAATGAGCATGTGACCGATATGAATCGTTACTCCTTCACAAGTCGAGATGGCAGGAGCAGCGCCGGGCGGCGCGGCTTTACGATTCTCGAGTTGGCCGTGGCGATTGCTTTGTTGGCCGCCCTGATGACAACTTGTGTGCAGATGCTACGCCTCGTCTCGCGGCAGCAGCAGGCCGCCGAGCGGCGGGCCGTTGCGCTGCAAACTGTGCAAGCGGTTGCCGAACTCGTCGGCAACATTCCGTGGGACGAGCTCACGCCGGCCGCTCTCAACCAGATCGCGATTCCCGACCGCGTGAAACCCTATTTGCCAAACGGAAAGCTTAACATCGCGATGGCCGAGGAAGCCGATCCAGTTGCCAGGCGTGTTTCCATCGAGCTCAGCTCGAGCGGCACTGCCGAACAGCCGGCCGGCACGACTCGCCTGACGACCTGGGTCTTTCCCGACCAGCCGCCGACACCGGAATAGTAAATCTCAGGCGGGCGAGACGGCCCGCAAGAAAGTTGGCCATGGACCACGAATCATTTACCAGTCAACGACGGCGCGCCAAGCGGCAAGCCGGCCCAAAGCGCCGGGCGATGATGCTCGCCGAGGTGATGGTCGCCGTGGCCCTGTTGACGATTGTGATGGGCGTCGTGATTTCGCTGCTGGTGAGCTTACGGCAATGGGACCGCCGGCTGCGCGACGGCAACACACGGGTCGAACAGGGCCTGCGATTGGCAGACAGGTTGCGAACCGATATCCGCCAAAGCACAGATGTTTCACTGCCGACCAAGGATGCACTGGTGATTACGTCGACCGGAAACAAGCAAACGCGATACGAGCTGGCGCCGGAAGGCTGCCTGCGCACCGTCGGCGCGGGCGACGCAGCGACTTCGTCCCGCGATCTGTTTTCGATCGGCCGGGCCGCGTCGTGGTCGTTGGAGCCCGGACCGCCGGGCAGGCTTCCCATGTTCATCGTGTCGCTCCATCGTGCCAATGCCGCGGATGAGCAGCCGGTTCGCCCGGCGCCAATCGTGGTGTGCGCAGCACTCGGCGCCGACCTGGCGCCGGCGGAGCCCGCGGCCGACGAATCTGCAGATCCAATTCCTTAACTGCATCCACAGCATGAAAATCGACGATTCAATCCGCATCGATTATCGCAAGCGCCGCCGCGGCATCGCGTTGGTGGCCGTGATCGTGCTGTTTGCGGTCAGCGTGACGCTATTCGGCCTGTGGGCCAAGGCGGGAGTTCGCGAGCGCCACCGCCTGGCGAGCCAACAACTTCGGTTGCAGGCCGAACGGCTCGCCGAGGCGGGCGTGCGCCGCGCGATGGCCCGGCGCGCGGCCGATCCGCAGTACCAGGAAGAAACCTGGTCCGTGCCCGCCGAGTCGCTGGAAAAAAAGCACGCGGCCGAGGTCCGCATTCGAGTGCTGCCCACGCCGGACGCTGCAGCCGTCCGCTACGAAGCGACTGCCGTCTTCCCGGTCGGCGCCGTCCGGCACGCTGAAATCACCAAACGTATTGAAATTCCAAACCCGTCTCCAAGGGACGAAACATGAAACGCCATTACTACTGTGGTTTTACCCTCGTCGAGTTGCTGGTCGTCATCGCCATTATCGGGATCCTGGTTTCGCTGTTGTTGCCGGCGATCCAGGCGAGCCGCGAATCGGCCCGCCGCGCCCAGTGTACCAATCAGCTCCGCCAGCTGATTACCGCCGTACACGATTATGAAATGGCGCACGAGTACTACCCGTCTGGCACCGTGAATCCCCAGGGGCCAATCCAGAACTTGCCCAACGGCCACCACGTCAGTTGGATCGCCCGCATCCTGCCGCAGATTGAAGAGAGCGCCGTCTACGAGAATCTCGACCTGGCGTTGAGCGCCTATCACTTCCAGAACGACCGCGCACGCCAAACCACGCTGGAAATCCTCGTCTGCCCATCGAGCCCCGCCGATTACTGGCCTTACACCAACTACGCGGGCTGCCACCATGACGTCGAGGCGCCGATCGACGCCGACAATCGCGGCGTGTTCTTCCTCAACAACCGGATCACGCGCGACGACCTGAAAGACGGCGCGGCCTACACGCTGTTCCTGGGCGAAAAGCGGGTCGACGACTTTGATCTGGGCTGGCTCTCGGGAACTCCATCGACGCTCCGCAACTCGGGCACGCCGCTAAACAGTCGGAGGCTCAACTCGGGGTCGGCGGTAATGCCGCCCTGGCTCTTTACCTACACGGCCGATGGAAACCAATGGCAATGGGGCAACCAACAGATCGACCCAGTGACGGGCGAGTTTGTCGAAGGGGTGGCCCCTGCGGAGGTCGCGGTTGAAGGCGCCGCCCCCAACAACGCCAAAACCGACCCCGAGCTCGTTCCCGACGCGAACGGTTTCCTGCCGCATAGCCGATTGGGCGGGAACACCGCCGCGCCATTGGCCGTTGGCGGCTTTGGCAGCAGTCACATTGGCGGTGTAAACTTCGCCATGGGCGATGGTTCGGTGCGGTTTATCGCCGACGATGCGTCGGCCGCATTGATGGGCCGACTCGCAAATCGCGCGGATGGGCAAATTATCAATGCGAACGAATGGTAATGAATCGCCGCCTGGACCGGGGCAACAACCGGCCGTGCGCGAGCGCTCGAGCCGTGCGAGGTCCGGCTATCCACTGGCGTCGTTAGCGCTCTTGATCACCGTGCTGGCGAGCTTGCTGGCCTGCGTCGACGCGGAACAATTGCGCGCGCAGAGTGCCTGGCTGGCCGAGAACTGGCGGTGGCGGGGGTTGGCGCTGGTTGGCTCCGCCGGCATTTTCGGCGGCCTCCTCGGTTCGATCTATCTGTTCGCCTCCGGCTTCAGTTGGCGGAAGTGCCTCATCGCACCGGTGACGGGCATCCTCGCCGGAGAGCTTGGACTCTTGATTCTGGTGGCACCGGGGCCTATCTGGCGAACTGTCTTCGCCATCGGCGTTCTCTTAGTATCCGCGATTCTGTTTCGCCTGGGAGCCGAGTGATGTGCCGCCTGGCTGTGGCCACATGCGACGAAGAGTGGTCGCCACGAGAACGCCCAATATCCCCCGCGCAAACACGTCTTTGGTATATTACCTATTGGTGCCGTGTTTCAGGCGCCGCGACCGCCGTACCAACAGGAGCTTTCCATGGAATCCACCGAGTTTGACCGCCGCAAGTTTTTGGGTCGGGCCGTTGGCGCCGGTGCTGCCCTGACGCTGGCCGGGCTGGCCGGGCCGCAGCCGGCTTTCGCTGCGGAAGTCGCGAGCGGGAAGCAGCGTGTCCGCGTCGCGGTCATCGGATGCGGCAGCGTCTCCCACCGATATCTGCCGGAGCTCGCCGCGTGTCCGTATGCCGAGCTCGTCAGCACATGCGACATTATCCCCGAGCGCGCCGAGAGGCAGGCGAAGGAATTCAACGTTCCCAATCACTTCCCGCACATCGGCAAGTTGCTGGCCGGCCCGGATTTCGACCTGCTGGTCAATCTCACCGACATGCAGGAGCACGAGCATCTTAATCGCGAGGCGGTCGCGGCCAATAAACACATTTGGAGCGAAAAGCCGATCGCGAATTCGCTGGCCGCGGGACAGGAGCTATTGGCCGAATCGCGGAAGCGCGGCCGGCGATTGTGGGGCGCGCCGATCGTCGTCGCCAGCCCGCAGTTCACCTTCATGGCCAAGACGCTGGCGAACGGGGCGCTCGGTCGGGTCGCTTCAGCCCATGCCAACTACGGTCACCAGGGGCCCGATTGGTCGGCGTTCTTCTACGAAAAAGGCGGCGGCAGCATGCCCGACCTGGGCGTCTACAATCTCACCAGTCTTACGGGACTGCTCGGTCCGGCGCGAAGCGTGACCGCCATGTTGAGCATTGTCACTCCCACACGCACAATCGTCGGCAAAGGCAAGCCTGAAGACATCAAGGTCACGGAAGAGGACAACGCCATGGTGCTATTGGACCACGGCGACGGCAAGCTCTCGCACGTGCAATGCGGGTTCAATTTCTTCAACCCATACGGGCACGAAGGCAAAAATGAGACGCGGCACACGATCCAATTCTACGGGTCGACGGGCTACATGGGGCTGGTGGGGTACGACTGGGAGCCGCTGGGCGTGGATCTGGCGTCCCAGAGCGCACCGAATTACCAGCGGCACGCGACGGATGCCGAAGGATACATCTGGCAAAAGGGCGCCTATCTGGCGTGCGAAACCCTCGCCACCGGGAAGGAGCACCTGTTTACGCCGGAGCACGCGCTCCACGTGGTGGAGATCATCGGCGCGGCGCGCGAATCGCAGGCCACCGGCAAGCGGGTCGATTTGAAGTCGACCTTCAAGTGGCCGATCGTGACATAGAAGAATATGGCCGACCCATCTTGGGTCGAATCGGCGACGGTTGTCTTCATCGACAAAATTGATGGCAGCCGCACGCGGCCGCACCCGGCCAAGATGGCCGGGCTATTTGCGTCACTCGAGCGTCACCGTGGCGACGACGCCGCGGTGATCCGACGGATAGGGCGTGACCACGATGTCGGCGTTGCCAGAGTTTTCGCCCACGACTTCCGCATTGGTGACTTTCGCGCCGGGACCGCCGACGATCACGAAGTCGATGCGGTCGTGATGGTCTTGCGGATCGTCGTCCGACGTGGTCGGCGTCCAGGTGTAACCCGGCATCCTGAGTGGATCGGGGTGCACCTTGCGGTAGGTGTCGACAAAACCGGCATCGTACACGGTCGCGGTCGTCGGCCAGGGCACGACTCGCGGGCAGCGGCCCGCACGGAACACGGCCTCCGTCCAATCCAGTGACGACGGCTCGTTGAAATCGCCCGTGATGAAGATGGGCGTGTTCTGATCGCGGACGGCGGCCACCTCGGCCATCATCGATTCGACCTGGCCCTGCCGCGCGTCCCGCGCCGCCTCCACGGCCTCGACCGCGGTGCTGATGAACGGCCCGTCGTGATACGGAATCTTCAACAACTGGTAGGGCTGGTAGGGCGCATGGTTGAAGTGGGCGTTGAAGACCCAAACTCGCTTGCCGGAAGGCAGGTCGACGCACGCCCCCCATTTTTTGGGCGAATGATCGACGATTTTGTATCGGCTCATCACACTGGTGTCGCCGTCGCCTTGTGAGAAATAATTCCAGCCGAGCTTGTCGGCAATGACCTTCGCATTGTCGGGCCGCTTGCCGTCGCGCTCCGCGCCGGAGCCCTCCTGCACGCCGACGACGTCGGCTTTGGCGGTTTGAATCACATTCACCGTTTGATCGAGCGGCTGGCCGCCCGACTCGCCACCGACCCAGATATTGAAGGATAAAACGCGCAGCGTTTCGCGCTCGGCGGCGCGCAACTGGCCGACGACCGACAGGCCCAGAAAGCACAACATCGTAAGGCTCCGCAGCACGGTTATTCGGACGAGCATCTCATTCCCTTTTGCGCGCGAAAGATCACTGGTGCTGGCCGGCGACAAAGCACATCGCGGCCGCTGCGTCGGGCGAAGCGCTGTTATTATAATCGGCTGGCCCGCGGCGCTACTACATTGCCCAGCAGAATGCCAAAGAGTTTGCGCGATTCAACGCACTGGCAATCTGTCACCGATGTCTTAAGCTACAACAGATCGGCGGCGCAGACGCGGAGCTACTGGTCCGTGGTCCGTAGTCCGTAGTCCGTAGTCCGTAGTCCGTAGTCCGTGGACCGTAGTCCGTGAACGCAAAGTGTAACTAACAACTTACCACCAACAACCGATCTCACTCGCGGTTCTCCCATGCCCCGCTGGCTGTTCTGGACGCTGCTGACGCTTGCTTCTTGGGGATTGTGGGCGGTTTTCTCAAAGCTCGTTGGCGGCGAACTTTCGGAAATTCACATCCAGGCGATTTCCACGCTTGGGCTTGTGCCGATCCTGGTGGCACTCGGGTTCGCCCGCGGCGCGTCAACCGGCGGCGATCGACTCAAAGGCATTTCGCTGGCTGTGGCTGCCGGCGTATTTTCTTCCTTGGGAAACGTAGCCTTCTATGCCGCGATGAGCCAGGGTAAGGCGGCCACGATCGTGCCGCTCACCGCCCTCTCGCCCGTCATTACCATTTTGCTGGCTGTTCCGCTTTTGAAGGAACGCTTCAACCGGATTCAATTTGTCGGGATCTGTGTATCGCTGGTCGCAATCCTGCTGTTCAATGTCCAACCGGAATCCGGCGAATCCACCAGCCCGGTGTCGCGGTGGCTGCCTATGGCGCTGATGGCCGTCGCGCTGTGGGGCGTGACCGGCTTGTTGCAGAAGATGTCGACGAATCACATTTCCGCAACGTTGTCGGCGATTTGGTTTTTGACCGCCTTCTTCCCGGTGGCGGGCGGAATCCTGCTCTACGATCCCGTCGCCAGCGACATTTCGACGCGGACCTTGGCGATCGCGACGGCGCTTGGCTTCACGCTGGCCCTGGGAAACTTGACGATACTGCTCGCCTTCTCCAGCGGCGGCGAGGCCTCGATCATCACGCCATTGGCCGGGCTTTATCCGGTCGTCAGTATCCCGATCGCCATCGCCGCCTTCCACGAACGCATCGGCACGCGCGAGGCCGTTGCCATCGTGCTTGCATTGGCGGCCGTAGTCATGCTCTCCTATCAATCGCCGGCGGCGAGCCCGCCCTCTGAAACTACCAACCGCGGATGAATCGCCATGGACACTATCACCGAACTGTTTAAGAAGGGCTGCGTGATTGGCGACGGCGGATATCTCATCGAGCTGGAACGCCGCGGCTACGTCGACAGCGGTTCCGGCCGGGAACGGGTCGGCACCGGTCGTGGCAGCGGTCAGTTCACGCCGGAAGTCGCCATTGAACAACCCGACGCGCTACGGGAGCTGCATCGCGAATTTCTTCACGCCGGCTCGCGGGTGCTGCAGGCGCTCACGTTTTTCGGCACCCGCGAAAAGTTGAGTCGTTCCGGCTACGGCGATGAAACGGAGGCGATCAATTTTGCCGCGGTGAAGTTGGCCCAGGAAGTGGCCGGCGACCAGGCCCTGGTGGCCGGCAGCGTGTCGCGGACCCAGCTCATCGAACGCGAGGGACCGGAGGCGCTCGGCAAGGCCCGCGATCACCTTGCCGAGCAAATTCGCCTGTTGAAAGACGCGGGTGTCGACTTCCTCCTCCTGGAAAC